>JBAQKU010000171.1:0-10956 GCA_049301315.1 Telluria sp. | reverse complement strand
CCCGGGCTGCGCGGGCGCTTGCGCTTCGGGCGCCGCAGGGCCGTTGTCCTGCGCGTCGGCACGCGCGCAGCCGGCGAAAAATGCATTGACGCTGGCGTCGACGCCGACCCCGCCGCGCCGGATTGCTGCCTCGAACCGATCGCAGCTGAAGGGCAGGGCGCCGGTGCCGGCCAGCGCGCCAAACAGCGCGGCACTCACCACGCTGCCGTTCTGCTCGGCCAGTTGCGCGAAATCGGTGCGCACGAAGCGCCTCGCCGCCACCACGCCGGCTTCGATGAACCGCGCCGGATCGACCCGGCCGTCGCCCATCGCCATCTTCTCGGTCATGGAATAGACCCGGTGGGTCGAGGCGATCAGCGTGGTGCGCTCCGGAGTGACCAGGCCACGCTGGATCGCACGCCCGGCCTCCATCAGCTCGGACGCGATCACGATGTCGACATCGCCCGGCGTCGGCATCAGCGCCAGCACCGGTTGCTGGCCGGCCGCGCGGGCGGCGCTGCGCGCGAACAGTTCGATGTAGTAGATCGTCGCGCCGGTGCGCTGCGCCACGCCCGGCACCGAGGTAGCCTGCGCCAGATAGCCTTCGTGTTCGGCCAGGTCGACGATCCAGTCGGCGAGCACGCCGCCGCCTTCGCCGCCCATGGCCAGCACCGCGATCGTGATCGCGCGCGCAGGCACTGCCGGGATGTCATTTTCCATAGGTTGCCAATCGACGTGCGATGCGGGCCTGGAAATACCCGATCACAAGCGCGCGCGCGGCCGCCCTGAAACGCTCCCAGCGTGAAGGATTGGTCACGATGCCGGCCCGGAAAAAAGAGGGGCACAGAACCGCCCCGTGCGCGGCCTCGCCGCACAGGCCGCAGCCGACGCAGGAGTCGAGCACGCGCGCCACCGGATCGCGCCGCAACGGGCCAGGAGCGCAGCCGATGGTGAGCGAGGGGCAGCCGGACAAGCGAATGCAGGAGTGGTCGCCCGTGCACACGTCAGGGTCCACGCCGAAGCGCTGGCGCAGCACCCGCTCGCCGTTCCCTAGCGCCGCGCGCAGCTGCGGCTTGAGTCGGCGCTGGCGGTTCAGCATGCATTCGCTTTGCGCGATGACGACCTTCGGGCCCTTGTCGCGCGTGGTCAGCGCCTCGCGCAGTGCCGCGCGCATCCGATCGATGCTGTAGGTATGCGTGACGGTCCTGACCCAGTCGACGCCAACACCCTTGACGGCCCGCTCGATCGACTTGTTGGTGGCGCGCAGCGGGTTGTCCGCCTTCGACGACAGGATGTCCTGGCCGCCGGTGGCCGCCGTATAGCTGTTGTCGACAATGACGAGCAGGTTGTCGGACTTGTTGAATACGGCATTGCCGACGCCGCTGGTCAGGCCGTTGTGCCAGAAGCCGCCGTCGCCCATGAAGCTGACCGTGCGTTTGCTCGTTTCGCTGGTGTTGAAGGCGGCAGCTCCAGCCCAGCCAAGCCCGTAACCCATGGTGGTGGCGCCGATATCGAACGGCGGCAGGATGGAGAACAGGTGGCAGCCGATGTCGCTGCTGACGTGATGCGCCCCCAGTTCCTTCTCGACCAGCTTGAGCGCGGTGAAGATCGGGCGTTCCGGGCAGCCGGTGCAAAACGACGGCGGACGCGGGTGAACCTGGCGGTCGCTGGCGGCCAGCTGCGGCGGGCGCATGGCAGGCGCGCTGCGCGCGTGCAGCGCCGCGGGCCGATAAATCGAAAGAAAGCCTTTCAGCGCCTGCATCATCACTTGCACGGTGTATTCCCCGGCCATCGGCAACAGATCCTTGCCGTGCACGCGCGCCGGCAGGCCGGCATGGCGCAGGATCATGTTGAGCGACTGCTCGATATACTGCGGCTGGCCTTCCTCGGCCATCAGGACCGCACGCTTGCCATCGCAAAAGCGCTTCAGCTCGCAGTCAACCAGCGGATAGGTCACGTTCATCACGTACAGGGGGATGCCGCCGTTGCCGAACGCATCGGACAGGCCAAGCAGCTGCAGCGCACGCACCAGCGTGTTGTACAAGCCGCCCTGCACGACGATGCCGATATCGTCGGCGCCCTCGGCAAAGAACTCGTTGAGGCCATGCTCTTCGATGAAGCGCACGGCGGCAGGCCAGCGCTGTTCGATTTTTTCCTTCTCGTGCAGGAAGCTGGCGGGCGGCAGGACAATGCGGCCGATGTCGCGCACCGGATGCTCCATCGCATCCTTCAGGGTGAAGGCCGGCCTGCGGTTCGCGCCGGTGATGAACTGGCCATGCACGTGACAGGCGCGCACCCGCAATTGAAGCATCACCGGCGTGTTGCTGGCCTCGGAAAGGGCGAATCCGTCCTCGACAGCACGCACGATGGAAGGCAGGTTGGGGCGCGGGTCGAGCAGCCACATTTGCGATTTCATGGCAAAGGCGTGCGAGCGCTCCTGCATGATGCTCGAGCCCTCGCCGTAATCCTCGCCGACCACGATCAGGGCGCCGCCCTTGACGCCACCGGATGCCAGGTTGGCGAGCGCATCGGAGGCGACGTTGGTGCCGACCGTCGATTTGAAGGTAATGGCGCCGCGCAGCGGGTAGTGCACCGATGCCGCCAGCGACGCGGCGGCGGTTGCCTCGGAGGCGCTATGTTCGAAATGAATGCCCAGTTCTTCCAGTATGTCGTTGGCGTCGGCCAGCACGTCCATCAGGTGCGAGACCGGCGAACCCTGGTAGCCGGCGATGTAGGCGACGCCGGACTGCAGCAAGGCCTTGGTGACGGCAAGAATGCCTTCCCCGTGAAATTCGTCGCCGGCGCCGAGGCGCAGCTTTTGTACTTCGGTCTTGAAAGAGCGTTCGGCCATTACATTGTTCCTTGCACGTCTCAATGCGTGAAGGAGCGGCCGAATTTCATGACCGGATCATAGGTTCCCGCCTTGAACACCAGGATGCGGAAGGCATAGTATCCGGTCAGTTCGGCGGCCAGTACGGCAATCATGGTCGGCAGGCCCTTGGGCGCAAACGCGGTCAGCACCGCAGCGCCGGCCATGCCCACCCCGATCACCAGCGGCACGAAGGTGGCGGCGAAGTCGGTACTAAGCAGCAGCCGGACCGATTCGCGCCCCCCTTCCGAACCGTAACGCGCCGCATTGAGCATGCTCAGGATGGTGACCAGCCCGAACAGGATCAGCACCACCACCGCGGCCTGCAGCATGCGCAAGGTATCGGCATGCCCGGCCAGGAAGGCTTCGTTGTAGCCGAGCACAATGGTCAGCAGGACGCCGTTGAGCAGCGCGAACACCAGGCTCGTGATCGGCATCAGACCCGAGCTCCACAGGCTGATCGCGGACGAATGCGACATCGCGAAGCCCTGATACACCATGATCACCATCGCGGCCGCGCCGGCGATGCCCGCCACCAGCCAGGCCAGCGGCGCCGGCAGCACGCCGTGCAGCGACTGCCACAGGTGCAGCGCGCCGAACACCGCCAACACGACGATCGCCGCCAGCCCACGGCTGACCCAGGAACTGCCGATTTTGGTGAAGGCGCGCCAGCCACGCGAAGGCTTGCCAAGGTGGACCAGATGGCCGCCGCCCTTGCCGACGACGACCATGAGCAGGCCGAGCGCCATGCCGAGCGCAAAATCGAAGAACTGCGCAACCAGGAACAGCCCGGCACCGGCTTCGCCGAAAAAGAACGCGGTCGCCATATGCGTTCCCCACGCCGTCTGCTGGCGCGTGCCTACCTTGAAATCGTCGTCGGCTGCATGTGAGTGACGTGACATGTGCTAGCTCCTTAATCGATGTAGAAGACGCGCGGATTGGTGTTCTTTTCCGGAAGCGGCTGTTTGGCGCGATGTTCCTGGATCATCCGCCGTACTTTGCTCTCAGGGTCGTCAAGGTCGCCGAAGATGCGTGCATTGGTCGGACAGGTCGAGACGCACGCCGGATCGAGCCCGGCATCGACGCGCTCGTGGCAGAAGGTGCACTTGACGACGGTGCCGGGCGTGAAGCGCGCATAACCCTGCTGCTCGAACGGCGTCAGCTTGCCGGTGCCGAACAGGCCTTTTTCCAGCATCTCCGGTTCGACCATGGTGCGCTGGTCGTAAGGACAGGCGACGATGCATGAACCGCAGCCGATGCACTTTTCCTTGTCGACCATGACGATGCCATCGGCGCGCGTGGAGGTGGCGCCGGTCGGGCACACGCGTTCGCACGGCGCGTCTTCGCAGTGGTTGCAGATGGTCGGGATATAGACCCGCGACGCGTGCGGAAATTCGCCGGTTTCCTCGCTCACCGTCCTGGTGAAAAAGACGCCGTACGGCAGGCTGTTCTCCTGTTTGCAGGCGACGCTGCAGGCATTGCAGCCGATGCAGCGGCGCAGGTCGAAAACCATTCCCCACTTGGCCATCAGTTCACCCTCCTTTCGGCATACACGGAATTTTTCCGTTTCAGGTATTCCGGCAGTTCGGACAGCTTCGTCAGCTTCACCTTGGCGACCGTCTCAGGCTGGCCGCTGCAGGCATCCGTATGCTTCAGGTTGGCCGGCAACAGCTGGTTGAAACTGCCGCCGCCGACCTTCACGCCCGGATGCTGCGAAGCGATCCGGGTCAGCGCGTTCGACACGCACACCGTTTCCGGGTGCACCCCCTCGGACAGGGCAACCCGCGCCACGATCTTCCCGTAGGGCGAGGCGATTTCGACGATATCGCCGCTTGCCAGGCCCTTCGCCGTGCCGGTCTTCTTGTTGAGCAGCACCGAGGTGTGAACCGGGTCCTTGTTCAGGATGTCCTCGATCCACGGGTTGCTGGTCGTCTCGGCGAAATTGAGCTGGATGTCCTTGTAGGTGATCGCATACAGGTCGAACTCGGGCGGCTCCTCATGCACCGGATCGAGTATCGGCAGCGGCAAGGCCTGGTAGTCGCCCCACGACCACTCGTGACGGATCGCCACGTCGGCCGCTTCCATCTTGCCCTTGAGCGTATCGCGGGCGCGGATGATGTCCTCGATGTAGAAGTGCAGGCGCATGCCTTCCCACGGCCGGTACCATTTATGCGGCTTGCGCGGCGTGACCGCGTGGCCATGCTTGACGTACCAGTCGAGGTCCTTGCCGTTCCATAGCAGGCCCTTGCGCTCGGCGATTTCCTTCTCGCCGTATTTCTTGTCCGGTTCGAGCATCAGCTCCGGCTTCATCACGAACCCGGTGGCATAGTTCTGGATCGTGTTCCACATGCCGAGGATGCCCAGCCGTTCGGCCAGCTCGTTGAAGATATCCTCTTCGCTGCGCGTGTCGTACAAGGGAGGCGTGGCCGGCTGGCGCATGCACATGCCTTCGTGGTGGGGCGGCTCGATCATCGTCATGTTCCACGATTCCATCAGGTCGTGCGCCGGCAAGATCACGTCGGCCCACTCGTTCGACTCGTTGGGAAGGACGTCGATGGCGACGATGAAACGCAGCTTGCGCAGCTGCCTGTACCAGCGTTCGCGGTCGCCCGACATGTTCCACATCGGGTTGGCGTGGCACAGCAGCATGGTGTCGGGCGTGTAGTCCATGCCGTACTTCTCCGGGTTCTCCAGCGTCTCGAGCGCCAGATGGCCGGGATCGACGCCGATCGGGAAATACCCCATCAGATGCACCTGGTTGGGCGGGTACGAGAACGGCACCTCGGGATGCAGCTGGTGCGGATTGGCCTTCATCATCCCGTTGTCACCGGCCTCGATCTTGCCGAAGCCGCAGCGGCTCTCTTCCATCTGGTCGTCCAGGGTCGAACCGACATGGCCGCCCGGCGTGTCGATACTGCCGACCAGGAAGTTGACCAGCTTGTAGGCCTGGTTTGCCATCGCACTGTACTTGTGACCCTGCGCGCCACGATAATAGTTGTAGCCGGCGGGGCGCAGCGGCAGGATGCGGCCCTCGATTTCAATGAACGAACCGATTTGCGCCGCCTTCGCAAACTCGCGCGCGATCCGGCGTATCGTCTCGGCCGGCACGGTGGTGATGGCCGACATCTGTTCCGGCGTGCACTCGGCCAGGATGTCCTTGAACTTCTGAAAGCTCGGCTTGCACGCCACGCCATCGACGCTGTAACTGCCTTCGAGCGCGCAATCGGTCACGCTCGTGTCGTCCCACAACCTGGCCTGCCCGGCCACGACATCCCAGACATAGGTCTTGCCTTCGGCATTGCGCACGAAATAGCCGTCCGGCCCGACCAGATACGGGGCATTGGTGTCGTTCTTGAGGAACTTCACGTCATAGAGCGATTCGTACACCAGCACATGGCACAGGCCGAGCGCGAACTGGCGGTCGGTCGCGGGGCGGATCGGCACCCACTCGTTGGCCTTGGCGCCGCCGATGGACAGGCGCGGCTCGACCACCACCACCTTCATGTTGCGCTCGACGCGCGCATTGGCCACATGGAAGGCCTGCGCCGCCGTGTGCAAATGCGAGGAAAAGCCGTCGCCGCCACCGTCGTTGATCCAGTAATTGCAGTAATTGACGTCATTGACGCCGGCAAACGCGCAATGCACGAAACCGTTCATCGGATGATAGCCGCCGCCGCAGAAATTGCCCACGGCGGAAAAGAAATTGGCGTTGCCGCCGAAGGCCGCCGGCCACGCCCACAGGAAAATCTTCTGGAAATTATTAATTGCGGGCAACAGGCGGCGCGGATCTTCGTCCAGTGTTTTTTTCAGTTCGCGGGCCACGGTTTCATACGCCTCGTCCCAGCTGATGGGCACCCATTTCGGATCGACGCCCGGTCCCTTTTCGGGGTTGGTGCGCTTGAGCGGCGTCTTGAAGCGGTTCGGGTCGTAGTGCCGCAAGATGGCCGCGTTTCCCTTCGGGCACAGGCGGCCGCTATTGGCCGGATTGGTGGGGTTCCCCTCGACCTTGTTGACGATGCCGTCGTCGGTCACATGCAAGCGGATGCTGCAGGAATGCAAGCACATCTTGCAGGTCGAATTGAGCCACTTCCCCGGCTTCATGGAATTTTGCACTGGCATTGCCGCTGTACTCATGTGTTCTCCTCGTTGCTCGATCGCAACCCTCAACTTAGGGGATTGTTCAATTTGCGGCTATCCAGAAAGCGCGCACCCTATCCAACCAGCCCGGAAATTTTCCAGAACATATCGGTTCGAGGAACGCAGCGTCGAATGGACAAGCCATGCGCTGGGGCGATAGCCGCAAAGCCCGTGCGAATGCGACTGTTCTCCACGAATCGAATCGCTCTTTCCACACTTAGCGGGCAAATCGAGGCACCAGAGCGGACACTATGCATATCGAAAAAACATTCAACGTCGCAGCCCCGGTCGAACGGGTCTGGGCCTTCATCACCTCGCCCGAACAGGTCGGCCCCTGCATGCCGGGCTGCCAGCATGTCGAGGTGACCGGCCCCGGCACCTACCGGGCGGTCATCAGCATCAAGGTCGGCCCAATCAAGACCACCTTCCACTTCCAGATCGAGACAGTCGAAGAACGCCCTCCGGAATACGCACTGTTCTCGGTCAAGGGCGAAGAGGGCGGCAGTTCCAGCCGCGTGACGGCGGAGAACGCGCTTACGCTCAAGGCGATCGACAAGGACAACACCGAAGTGCACTACGCCTCGAAGGTGATCGTGGTTGGCCGGCTGGGCAAGTTCGCCGGAGGCGTCATGCAGAAAATGGCCGAGCACATGAGCGACCAGTTCATCGCCGCGTTTTGTGCGCGTGTCGACGCCCAGGCTGCGCCTGCGCCACAAAGCGCGCCGCCGCCCGGATTGCTGGCCACGTGCGCACGCCGGCTGCGCCACCCGATCGCACCGATCCTGAATTGGTTCGGCCGCACCCGCTCGCCCTGACCCGAACCGATTCATGCACCCACGTGATACCGCGTGCGCGAATCAGATATCAGGCGCCTGGCTGGCCGTCTAGACTCGGCCAACCAGCGGTCCCGAGCTTGTTGCCGGAAGGCCCGTCTTAACGATGTAGGCAAAGGAGAAGCAAAGATGGCACTACGCAATCTCAAGGAGTTCTGCAGTCCGGCTAACCAGCAGCAGGTTGGAGCGGTGCTCGACAAGTACGGTGACGGCGCACTGGTTTTGGCCGGCGGCACCTTCATTCGTGGCCTTGAGGCGCGCGGGCTGCTGTCCGAGGTCGAGGCCCTGGTCGATATCCGCAAGCTCGGGCTGGACGGCTGGTCCGCAACGGCGGACGGCATCCGCATCGGCGCGGCCACCACCTTTGCCAGCCTGGAGAAAATTCCGGACCTCGGCAGTGCTGCCTGGCTCGGCGCACTCAAGGATGCGCTGGCCCATCCGCCGCTCCAGATCAAGAATGCCGCGACGGTCGGCGGCTGCCTGGCCGCAGCCTGTCCTTTCTTCGACCTGCCGACCGCCTTCATGGCGCTGGACGGCACGGTCAGCACGCAAGGCGGTGCAGCTCCGCGCGAAATCGGACTGGAACAGCTTCTGGTCGGGCTGTTCGAGAATTCGCTCGAGCCGCGCGAACTGATCACCGAACTCCTGCTGCCGAAACCCTCGGGCAGCTCGGCCAGTGCCTTCGTCAAGCTTGAGGGCACCGCCAACGACCTGGCGATCATCAATGTGGCGGTGCGCCTCACCCTTGACGCGAACGGCCGGTGCCGCGATGCGCGCGTTGCCCTGGGCGGCGGCGTGGGCGACAGCGCCCGGCGCTCGCCTGCAGCCGAGAGCCTGCTGCAGGGGCAAGCCATCACGGACGAGCTGCTGCAGGCCGCGGCGGAAGCGGTCGGACAGGACATCGAACCGACCAGCGATCACCGCGCATCCGCGGCCTACCGCCTGGCAATGGCCAGGCTGTTCACCAAGCGCGCCCTGAACCGGGCCCTGGCACGACTGAACTGAAAGGGAAGAACATGAAACAACTGGTCACACTGGAAGTGAACGGCGAAACGCAGGAATTCGCGGTCGAACCCGATACAACGCTGCTGGGCGTGCTGCGCGAGCACCTCGGGCTGATCGGCACCAAGCGCGGCTGCGACAGTGGCGGCTGCGGCTGCTGCACCGTGCACGTCGACGGGAAGGCCGTGTATTCGTGCATGACCTATGCGTTGTCGATGCAGGACCACAAGGTCACGACCATCGAAGGCATCGGCACCGACACCGAACGCGACCCGCTGCAGAGCGCCTTCGTCAAGGAAGGCGCGGTGCAGTGCGGCTACTGCAGTTGCGGCATGATCATGACCGCCAAACAATTGCTTGCCAACGAAGCGAAGCCCGACGAGGAAGCCATCCGCCACGGGATTGCCGGCAACATGTGCCGCTGCACCGGCTACCACAAGATTGTCGCCGCGATCCAGTCGGTTGCGAACTCCTGATCCCGCCAAGCGAAAGAGACATTGATCATGACAAACATGAGTGTAGTTGGCAAAAGCGTCGAGCGTGTCGACGCCTGCGAAAAAGTCGTTGGCGGCAAGGGCTTTCCGGTTAACGTCAGCCTGCCCGGTATGCTGCACGGCAAGATGCTGCGCAGTCCGTATCCGCACGCGCGCATCCTGCGCATCGACACCACACGCGCCGAGCAGTTGGCCGGTGTCAAGGCGATCATTACGCCCAAGGACGTGCCGCAGATCCCGTACAACCCGATGTTTTTCATGCCGATGACATCGCCCGGCCTGACGCGCGACATGCTGATGCTGAGCGACACGGTGCGCTATGCCGGCCAGCCAATTGCCGCGGTGGCGGCAACGACGGCCGCGATTGCCGAGCACGCGCTGGAACTGATCGAGGTCGAGTACAAGGAACTGCCGGCCGTGTTCAATCCGGAAGCGGCAATGCGCGAGGGCGCGCCCGAGATCCACGCCGGCGTAAAGAACAATATCCGCGACACGCCATCGTTCGCGGCCGGCGACATCGAAGCCGGCTTCGCCAATGCCGATTACATCTTCGAAGGCACCTACGAAACGCCGCGCGTGCACACCTGCTACATGGAGCCGCGGGTATGCGTGGCCGATACCGACACCAACGGCCACGTGACGATCCACGCCTCGATCCAGCACCTGTTCGGCTTGCGCGAGCGGATGGCCTACGCGCTGGGCAAGCCGGTCAGCCAGGTCAAGGTGGTGCAGCCGCCGTATATCGGCGGCGGCTTCGGCAGCAAGCTCGACATGGCCTACATCGAACCGCTCGCCGCTCTGCTAAGCGGAAAGACGCGGCGCCCGGTGCGCATCGAGCAGACCCGCTACGAAGACTTCATCACCAACGGGCGCCACCCGATGAAGGTGCACCTCAAGACCGGCGTGATGAAGGACGGCACCTTTGCTGCCCGCTACGCCAGCACCGTGCTCGACACCAGCGCCTACGCCACGCACGGGCCCGAAGTGATCCTGGTGCATGCCTATTTCGGGCTGATGCTCGGCTACCGCAGCCCCCATATGAAGTGGGAGGGCAAGGTGGTGCACACCAATAACATGCCGGGCGGCGCCTTCCGCGGCTACGGCGCGCCGCAGGCCTGCTTCGCGGTCGAGTCGCAAATCGACGAGATATGCGAAAAACTCGGATTCGACCCGCTCGAGTTCCGCCTCAAGAACACCTCGCGCGTGGGCGATCCGCATCCCTTCAATCCGGCCTGGAAACTCAACAGCTACGGCTTTCCCGACTGCGTGAAGCTCGGGGCCGAACGGATCGGCTGGTCAGCGCGCGCCAAGGCCGACAGCGGCACCGGCACCAAAAAGCGCGGCATCGGCATGGCGGCGCACCCGCTTTGGGTCAGCGGCTGCGTTGGTTTCCCGGACATCTACGAGCATTCCGGCGCGATCATCAAGCTCAACGTCGACGGAACGGCCGACCTGGCTTCCGCCACGATCGACATCGGCGCCGGCCAGAACACCACCCTGTGCCAGATTGCCGCCGAGGAGCTGGGCCTGCCGGCCGGCGCGGTGCGCATGTCGTGCGGCAATACCGACAACCTGCCGTTCGACGCGCCCACCCACGCCAGCCGCGTCACTTACTCGTCCGGCAATGCAGTCAAGGTAGCCG
>JBAQKU010000170.1:0-10266 GCA_049301315.1 Telluria sp. | reverse complement strand
GCCCGCAGCTTGCCGGCCGCGCGCTACGCAGGGCGCTGATCAGGTCGAAGCTCGATTGCGCCGGCGCGCTCTGTGCGTGACCGTTGGTGCAGGCCGATTCCCCCGGCATCACCCATAAGGTGCAATGCGGATGCGTGGGGTTGCTACATCTTTTCATGGCGCCTCGCGCGTTGGTGTATGTGCAGACATTACGCGTTTTTTCGACATGGCGGCGATCCGCTGTCAGGCGAGCGCCACGTTACATCGACAGCGAGCGGCGCCGCCCCTGGCGCGACGCGCAGCACGACGGCGCTGATGTTGTCCATGTGCAAGCCCGCTGGTGGCCTTTCCTGTATCTCGTCGAACAGCGCCTGCCTCATGGCGCGCGCGCTGCCGCAGCGCTCGAACACGGCCAGGCGCGCGTGGCCCTGGGGCCAGCCGCTCACGCGCTGGTGCTGTTGTTGCTGGTCGCGCATGAAAACGGCACGACCGTGCGTGTCGATGAGCAGTAAATTGTCCTGGTTTTCCAGGCGCGACTGCGGGTCGGCCGCGGCGCGCGTGCACGCCGCGACATCGAGGCCGGGGCCGAACTGAAGGCTGTCGAGCGCTGAGGTCATGGGCACAGCATAGCCCAAGCGCCGCTGTTTCTAAACTACGATCAGATGGGGGTTTCCCGCTTTGCTGTGCCGAGCGTGATGGCGTTGACGATAACGCAAGCACCGGCCGCCAGCAACGCGGCGCTCACCCCGAAACGGTCTGCCACCCGGCCCCAGACCAGGCTGCCCGCGGTGTAGCCGCCGGCCATCACGAACAGGTAGATCGACAGGGTGCGCGCCCGTATGGCGGGCGGAAAGGACGACTGGGCCGCCGCATTCAGGGTCGTGACCACGGTCGACCATGCCATGCCGCCGAACACGATCAGCGGCACCAGCACCAGCAGCGAGCTGGCAAACGGCATGATCATGAGCATGGCGCCGTACACCAGCAGGGCGCCGGCCAGCAGGCGTGTCTTGTCGAGCCTGGTGCGCAGGCTGGGCAGGAAGAACGCCGCACACACGGCGCCCGCGCCAAGGCTGCCCATCAGGGTGCCGAACACGCCCGAATCGAGGTGCAGCACGTCGCGCACGAACACCGGCAGCAGCGCCGCGAACGCGATGGTGGCGAAAAAAACGGTGCCCACGTTGAACAGGATGTGGCGATAGCGCTCCGAGCCGAAGGCGGTACATACGCCGGTCTTCAGGCTGTGCAGGATATCGGTTTCGGTCACGGTGCTCGGCTCGCGCTCCTGCATCCACGACCAGTACACCGTGAGCAGGGCGACGAACGAGAGCGCGTTGACCAGGAACAGCGCGCCGGCGCCGATCCAGTTGAAGAGCAGGCCCCCAAGGGCCGGGCCGACGATGGCGGCCACGCTGTAGCTCATGTTGTTGAGGGTGGCGGCCGCTTCGACCTCCTCGGGCGCGACCAGCCCCGACATGGCCGCCTGCCAGGCCGGCCACATGAAGGCCGATCCGGTGCCCAGGCAAAACGTGAGGGCGAGCACGGGGCCGGCCGACGCCTTGCCCGTCATGACCAGCAGGGCCATTGCGCACGCGCACAGGGCCATGAAGCTGTTGCAGCAAAACAGGAACTTGGGGCGGTCGACCGCATCGGCGAGAGCTCCGGCGAACAGCGCGAACAGGAAGATCGGAACGTAGGTGGCGGTCTGCACCAGGGTGGTGGTCGAGGCCGAATGCGACAGCGAGGCAATCAGCCAGGCCGACGCAAAAGTCTGGGTCCAGGTGCCGAGATTGGAAATCAGGTTGGCGCTCCAGAGGCGCCGGTAGCGCGCATGCCGAAGCGGCAAGGACAAAGGTACCCTCGGGCGAGCGGGCGCCGGAAGCGGGACGGACAAACCATCTTTGGGCATGCAGGCACCGGATTGTCATCAAGCCGGCCTCAGGGGGGAGAGAGCGCCAGTGTAGGGCTCTATAGTGCAACGCGTCAACATTTATGCCTGCGTCGCGGCGTCGCGTATGGTATTTTTGCAGCATTGCCTCGCAACGGATGACCATGCAAATACGCAGCATTGAAGAGCGCGATTTTCCGGCTGTGGCGCGCCTGTTAAGGGTGCTGGCCAAGCAGTTCATCGTGCACGAATCGACGCCGGAGGTCGCCTCGACCTTCCTGCGCGAAAACGACGAAACGGGACTGCGCGGCTTCGCCGCGAACGGGTGTATGTACTACGTGGCCGAGAGCGGCGGCGCGATCGCCGGTTTCATTGCCGTGCGCGAGCACAAGCACCTGTTCCACCTGTTTGTGGCGACCGAATGGCAGCGCCGGGGCGTGGCCCGCAAGCTGTGGGAGGTGGCGCGCCGCGCCGCGCGCGAAGGCGGCAACGACGGCGTCTTTACGGTCAACTCGTCCAACTACGCGCTACCGGTGTACGAGGCGATGGGCTTCGAACGCAGCGCGCCGATGCAGTGCCAAAAAGGGCTCTGTTTCAATCCGATGCAGCTGGTCGATTCCGGTCAGGTGTGAAAAAAGCGAAACCGGGGTCAGCCCCTAATGACGTTGACTTAAGCGAAATTCACAGTACTCACCCCGTCGTCCCCGCGCAGGCGGGGATCCATAGCACCTATGAGCAGCGGTGCTATGGATTCCCGCCTCCGCGGGAAGTCGGTTTCGCCAATGGCGGAAACGACGGCTTGAGTCAACGTCATTAGGCTCAGCCCCCGGTTTCGCTTTGTCCTGCGCAGCCTCTGCTTAGCGGCCGTATCCGTAACCGCCGTACCGGTCGTCACGATCACGCCAGTGGCCGCGATGATGACCATGGCCGCGGCGCGGCGCCACATAGATCACCTCAGGCTCGCGGTAGTAGCGGGCAGGCGGCGTGTAATACACCGGGTAGCTGCGTTGCTCGACATACACCGGCGCCGGCTCGTAGCGGCGGTTGTCATAGTAGCCGCGATTGTCGGAGTAGCCGCGATTGTCGTAGTAAGCGCGCGTCTGGTAGGAGTTGCGATCGTGGCGGCTGACCGCGTTGCCGACGACGGCGCCGAGCACCCCGCCGACGAGCGCACCATCGCGCCCGCCCGTGTTGTGGCCGATCGCCGCACCGATGACGGCGCCCACCGCTGTATTGACGCCGCGATCGTTCGCCATGGCCGCCGATGAGAAGACCGTGGCGGCCACCATCACCGCACCCAAGCATTTAATGTTCAACATGGCGTTTCCTTTTGCCTCAGCCAAGACCGGAATGATCACATAGGCGCCGGGGCATGAGATCACTATAGCGTGTGCCCATCGATCCGCCACCGTTAATACAGACGCTTACAACTATGCACTTTGCTGCAACATTCAGCTGCGGCGCTGCGCTTCCCAGTCGGCCCTCAACAGGCTGTACATCTTGGCATCGCGCATCTCCCCGTTGGTGAAAAATACGCCGCGCATCGTGCCTTCATAGGCGAAGCCGCATTTCTGCGCGACCCGTTCCGATCCGATATTGTCCGGAGCCATGAGCAGTTCCAGGCGGTTGTAGGTGTGCGCGCGAAACAGATAGTCGCACAGCATGCGCGTGGCCTCGGTGGTGTAACCGCGTCCCCCCAGCGCCGGGTCGAACAGGCGATAGCCGACTTCGCGCGCGATCGGGGTGCGGCTCTTGAAATGGGTGACGGTACCGACAATATTGCCGCTCTTGTCTTCGATGACGTACTGCTCGCGCTCGTCGGTCACGAAACCGGTCAGCGCGAACTCCTTGCGAATCGCCTCGGGCGACTGGAGCTGGTACGAAAAGTATTCCCCGCGCGAAGGCAGGTCATTCAACAGCGCGATGAACGTGTTCAGGTCGGCTGCCACAACGTGCCTGACCGTACATAGTGGACCTTTGAGCATGGTTATTCCGGTTCTTGTCGAATTCTCAATGGTAAAGGAAAACGGCCGATCAATCCATGCTGCGGTAGGGTGCGATCAACGCCTGCGCCGCCATGGCCAGCATCGCTGCCAGCGCTCGATTTACGCCTTGCAGAGCGCCATCTTCGCCCCATCTACCGAGTTCTTTCCTTCTTCCGGATATTGCATGCCCCCGCGCCGCGTCATTCTTACAGTCGTGACCCTGTGCGCGCTGCTGCACTTGTACATCGGCCTGCGCCTGTTGCCCGCCATGCCACTGGGCTCGTCCGGCCTCGCGGCCGGAGTCGCGCTGCTGGTCGTGTCGGCCTTGCTGGTGCCGGCCGGCTTGCTCGTCTCGCGCGTGAAGCAGACGCGCTGGTCGGATCGGCTTGCCTGGGCCGGCCTGCTGGCGATGGGCCTGTTTTCATCGCTGCTGATCCTTACCTTGCTGCGCGACGTCACGCTGGCCTTGCTCGCCGCAATCGGCGCGGGGCGCGAGGCGATCGACAGCGGCAGCGCAATCGGCGTGCCGGTGCTCGCGTTCGCGGTCACGCTGATCGGCCTGGTCAACGCGCGGCGGGTGGCGAAGGTGGTCGAGGTCGAGGTGCCGATCGCCGACTTGCCAGCCGCTTTCCATGGTTACTCGATCGTCCAGATCTCCGACATCCACGTCGGCCCCACCATCAAGCGCGGCTACCTGAACGCGATTGTCACCAAGGTCAATGCCTTGCGCCCGGACGCGATCGCCATCACCGGCGACCTGGTCGACGGCAGCGTGCACCGCCTCGCGCTGCATACCGCGCCGCTGGAGCGCCTGTTCGCGCCGGACGGCACTTTCTTTGTCACCGGCAATCACGAGTACTATTCCGGCGCGGAAGAATGGATCGCCGAAATTCGCCGCCTGGGGCTGACCGTCCTGATGAACCAGCACGTGCTGTGCGAGCGCGACGGCGAGGCCCTGATGATCGCCGGCGTGCCCGACTTCATGGCCCATCACTTCCACGAATCGCACCGCAGCGATCCGCACGCGGCGGCGGCTGGCGCAGCGGCCAATGTCAGGGTCCGGGTCTTGCTCGCGCACCAGCCGCGCAGTGCGGAAGCGGCGGCCGACGCCGGCTTCGACCTGCAGTTGTCGGGGCACACCCACGGCGGCCAGTTCTTCCCGTGGAACCTGTTCGTGCCGCTGCAGCAGCCGTTCACGGCCGGCCTGAACCGGCTTAGCGCCCTGTGGGTGTACACCAGCCGCGGCACCGGCTACTGGGGGCCGCCGAAGCGTTTCGGCGCCCCGTCCGAAATCACCCGCGTGCGGCTGGTGCCGGCCTAAGGCCACGGCGCCGGCCAAGGGTTGGCGGTGGAAAATTGTTTCCAGATGCGCTATTGTGTGAACCCGCCGAAAGGCTTGCGGCACGTTGCCGCGCGCTCACACATCAAAGGACCCGTTGGTATGAATCCAGGTTTGAAAAACGCGCTGTGCCGCACACCCCTGCTGACTCTCCTCGCCGCCGGCATCTTGGGCACGAGCGCGTTTGCGGCCACGCCCGGCAACGATCCGGCCGCGCTGGCGCAGATTCGCGACAGCGCCATGAAGAGCGACTGGGCCTATGAGCGCCTGGCCGACATGACCGATCTGATCGGCCCGCGCCTGTCCGGTTCGGCCGGCGCCGCTGCCGCCGTCACGCAGGTGGCCGACGCCATGCGCCAGCTCGGCGCCAGCGTCACGCTGCAGCCGGTCAAGGTGCCGCACTGGGTACGCGGGCTGGAGACGGGCGAACTGGTGGAATATACCGGACGCCCGGCCGGCATCTCGCAGCGCGTGGTGCTGACCGCGCTTGGCGGCTCCGGTGCCACCCCGGCCGCCGGCCTGACGGCGCAAGTGGTCGTGGTGCGCAGTTTCGACGAGCTCAAGGCGCGCGCGGGCGAGGTCAAGGGACGCATCGTGCTGTTCGACGTGGAGTTCGACCAGGCAATGGCCGAGCGCGGCCTGGCGGGCAAGGCCTACGGGCAGGGCGCGCAATACCGGGTTGCCGGTCCCAAGCTGGCGGCCGACATGGGCGCTGCCGCGGCACTGGTGCGCTCGGTCGGCGGCGCCGACTTCCGGCTTGCCCATACCGGCGCGAGCGGCCTGGTCGATGGCGCGCGCATTCCCGCCGCTGCGGTCTCGACCGAGGACGCATTGCTGATGAGCCGCCTGTCGGCGCGCGGCCCGCTTTCGATGCACCTGACGCTCACGCCGCAGATCCTGCCCGACGCCGACAGCTTCAACGTGATCGCCGACTGGCCAGGCACCGACAAGGCCGATGAAATCGTGATCGTGTCCGGCCACCTCGATTCGTGGGACCTGGCCACCGGCGCGCACGACGACGCCACCGGCGTGGCAGCAGCCATGGCCGTGATCGACACGCTCAAGAAACTGAACTTTCGTCCGCGCCGCACGATTCGCATGATCGCGTGGATGAACGAAGAAAACGGGGGGCGTGGGGGCAGCGCCTATCTGGAAGCGAACAAGGGCAAGGTCGACAAGCACATCGCTGCCATCGAAAGCGACGGCGGAGCCGGGCGTTCGTTCGGCATCCAGGCCAGCGTCGTGCCGCAGGCGGTCAAGCTGTTTGCGCCGCTGCAAGCGGCGCTGCTGCCGATCGGCGCGCACGTGTTCCGGCGTGAAGATGCACTCGGCACGGGCGATTTGCACGGACTCGAGCAGGCCGGGGTGCCCAGTTTTTCGCCACTGATCGATACATCGGCATACTTCAACTACCATCACACCGCCGCCGACACGCTCGACAAGGTCGATCCCGACAACCTGCGCCGGCATGTGGCCGTGATGGCGACCATGACCTGGTACCTGGCCAATATGGACCAGCCGATCGGGCGCGCGTTCAAGTAAAGGGTGGGAGTGTGTGGCTGTTACGCGGTGAGTATTGGTGGGAATTGGTACTTGCCGCGGCTTGTTCTTGACCTGGTTGCCATTTAAATATTGGATCGTTGACTTGACTCAACCTGATATTTGGATCTAGTGATTAGCATATCGCTTACACACACAGTAGACGCGAAAGGAACACGCATGACGGCTGTAAAATTAGCCGGCTTCTTTTTGTTTGCCCTGATCTGCCTGGCCTATACAGGTAAAGCACACAGCAGTTATGTCAACTGCGCCGCCTGCCATCTCGATCCCGACCCCTACTCGGCGGCAAAGGATTACACCGAATATTTTGTCGACCGTCAACGCCAGCATTCGGTCGCGGTCGATTATCCGCCCACGTCCCCCGATTATCGGCGCCCTACCGCGATCGACGCCGACATTACGTTTTTCGATACCAACGGCAATGGTCTGGTCGATCTCGATGAAGTCCAGCTGTTCGGCGTGACCGACAAGGTCGAATGTTCGTCCTGCCATCGCGAGCATGGCGACAGCGCGCCACCGCCGCTGCCGAATATGTACCTGCGTATTGCCAACATCGGAAGCGCGCTGTGCGGCATTTGCCACAAGATCTGACGCCCCTCGACAGTGGCTATGAAGTAGGGCGGACGTCCCTAGAAATTCAGGCGCGGCAGATATCCGCCCGGAATAATGCCGAAGACGGACAGCACGATCATGATCAGCATGATGATGAAGAGAACGCGGACGATCTGCGCCACTGGCGACGGCAGCGGCAGCATGCTGACTAGCCACCATATGAGGCCAAAGATGACCAGGTAGACGATGAGGCTGATGATGATGTTCATGTTCTTCTTCCTCGGGAGGCTGTTGATGAGTGGAGTATCAGCACAAGATATCGGAAAGCCGATGACATATCCGTTCGGTAGGGCACATAGGAACAGTGCCAGCGGTTTGGCCGTCCTATCGACGGGCCATGCTTAATGCAGGCGAATCGACCCGGATCCCGCACGCATTGTGCGAGCCTCGTCTTGCGCTTGGCTGGGTAAGCACGCGCAAGACGACCTTTAACGGCACACCGTTCTTGAGCATGTAATCGGCAGCGTCAGCGGTGCCCAGCATCGCCTGAAAAATAATACCGACTTCCACTTTGCGTGCTGTTACGACATCGCGGCGCGGAATATTGCCGAGTGCATTCGCCTCGATCAGCGTCAGGTGGGCGATCCGCGACGGCGCAGCCGGAGCCTGGTCAGGGGATGGGACTGCCATGGCTGCAGTCGTTTGCGCCGGCTCGATTTTGATATCCACAGATGCCTCGGAGTTGTTTGGTGAGCCATGCTGCGCCCTCACACTGATCGCGTCTGTTCGGGACCGCGCATAGGATTTGGGGGGGCGCACCGGGCATCGCGCGTTGCGATGGCAGCACCGGGAACTCAAGGCGTGACGATCCGAAGCGAAGCTATTCGGTGACTGCGGGTATGGCCGCTTGCGGCTGGCCAAAGGAAGTACGGCGCGCCTTGCTGCGTTCGACCAGTTCGAAGCCAGCCATGCCGACCAGCATCGCAACGACAAAGGCGATGCCCTTGCCGACCCCGGCGCCGATCAGCACGACCGCAGGGCCCGGGCAGACGCCAGCGAGGCCCCACCCGATGCCGAACAAGGTGCTGCCGCCAATCAAGCGCCGGTCGATCGTGCGCGCCGTGGGCAACTGCAGCGGAAGGCCGAGCAGCGAGGTGGACCTGTCTTTGAGTATGGCAAATGCAAGCAGCCCGACTGCGATTGCGCCTCCCATTACGAACGCCAGCGATGGATCCCACGCGCCAGCCAGATCGAGGAAAGCGAGCACTTTGGCCGGATTGGCCATTCCGGCAACGATCAGGCCGAGACCGAATACCAGCCCCGAAGCAAAAGCGAAGAAGATGTTCATGGCGGCTTACGCTCCCAACAAATGACGAACCACGAAAACCGTCGCGAAACCGGCGGCCATGAAGCTCAGGGTGGCCACCAGTGAGCGCGGGGTCAGGCGCGCCAGCCCGCATACGCCATGACCGCTGGTGCAGCCGGAGCCGTAACGGGTGCCGACCCCGACGATGAGTCCGGCAGCGGCCAGGGTGACCCACCCGGTATCGATCCGGATGTCGGGCAAGTCGCCAAAGACGCGATACAGCAACGGCGCCGCGATCAGGCCGGCCACGAACGCCACGCGCCAGCCAATGTCGCCGTTCCTGGGGCGCAGCAAGCCGCCGACGATGCCGCTGATGCCGGCGATGCGGCCGTTGAAAAGGGCGAACATGGCTGTGGCAATGCCAATTAGCACGCCACCTGCCAGCGACGCATACGGTGTGAAATTCATCCAATCAATCGACATCCAGCTCTCCTAAGTCTTTGGGACAGTACAACTCATACAATGTCTTGAGCAGCGACAGCACGTTCGCATCGGCCACCGAGTAATAAATGCGTTTGCCCTCGCGCCGGGTGACGACCAGGCCATCGATGCGCAGCACACCCAATTGCTGGGACAGCGTAGGCTGGCGGATGTCCAGCAACTGCTCCAGCTCCCCGACCGACTTTTCGCCATGCGTGAGCTGGCAAAGCAACAGCAGGCGGTCTTCATTGGCCATGACACGCAGCACGCTGGTCGCCTTTTGTGCGGCGACGCGCATCATGTTGATGTCGAAGCGTGTTTCGGTTTCCATTGTGCAACTCCAAACTCTGCTTGACTACATTATATACGATGATATTATGTGATTCAATAGATTGATGGAGGCTCCTGGAAAGCATCATGGACGCACAAGTTAAAGCATTTCACGACGCCACGACGGGCACCGTCAGTTATGTGGTGTACGACAAGACCGGCGGCCACGCCGCGCTCATTGACCCCGTGCTTGACTACGAGCCCAAGTCAGGGCACACAAGTACCTCGTCTGCCGACAAGCTGATCGCGTTCGTGCGCGCTCAGTCCCTCACAGTGGAATGGATACTTGAAACGCATGCGCACGCCGATCACCTGTCGGGCGCGCAGTACCTGAAGCAGCACCTCGGCGGGAAGGTTGCGATTGGCGATCGTATCCGGCAGGTGCAGGGCGTCTTCCAAAAGCTGTTCAACCTGGACGCATTTGCCCCGGACGGAAGCCAGTTCGACCATCTGTTTGCGGAAGGCGAAACCTTTCGCATCGGGGCGCTGAGCGCACGCGCGATCTTCGTTCCCGGGCACACGCCAGCCGATATCGCCTACCAGGTCGGCGCCGCGGTATTTGTCGGCGACACCCTGTTCATGCCCGACGTCGGCACCGCCCGCTGCGATTTTCCGGGCGGCGATGCATGCACGCTGTACCGCTCGATCCGAACGCTGCTGTCGCTGCCCGGCGAGACGCGCTTGTTCATGTGCCACGATTACCCGCCGGCCGAGCGCGATGCCGCCTGGGAAACCACGGTCGCGGAGCAACGCGCCCACAACGTGCACGTTCACGACGGCATTGGCGAGCAGGACTTCGTAGCGATGCGCCAGAAGCGCGATGCGGGGCTGGAAAAGCCGGTGCTGA
>JBAQKU010000169.1:0-2288 GCA_049301315.1 Telluria sp. | reverse complement strand
CACCTGCTGCGCCGCCTCGCCCTGCTGGCCGGCCAGGGCAACGGCGCCGTCCTGCGCCGCCGCGCTCAATTCGGCCAGCTCGCGGTCGAGCGCCGCGTGGCCCAGGTTCAGGCCCGATTCGAGCGCCGCCTCGATCTTCACGTTGAACCACGATTCGATCGAGTGCGACACGAACTGCACCGACACCATGAAGATCACCAGGCCCGGCAGGATGCCGATGCCGGCAAACAGCAGCACCAGGCGCGCCATCAGGCGCGAGCCGAACTTGCCGCTCTTGTAACGGGAATACAGGCGCGCCAGCGCCACCACCACCAGCACCAGCAGCGCGGCGGCGACCGCCGCGTTCAGTCCCAGCAGCCACGAATAATAGCGGTCGAAAAATCCGGAATTGTCGGAGGCCGAGGCGAGCAGGAACAGCAGGATGCTGACGACCGCGCCGCCCACGACCAAGGTGTAGCGCAAGGCCTGGTTCACTTGCTATTCCGCCCGGTAGGTGAAGGTCTTCTTGTTCGAACTGAGGCGCCAGTCGGAATTATTGAAGGCGTTCACCTGGATCGGTTTGGACAGGTACTCGCGGTCCAGGTCCATGCGCAAGCTCACGTTGTAGACTTCGCCGGGCTTGAGCGCGCCGCGCGCAGCGATCAGCCAGCGGCTTGGGCGCCGGATCAGGAACAGCGCCTCGTCGAGCGTGGGGAAGCTTTGCTGCACGCTGCCCAGGATCGACACGTGGTACTGGCGCGTGAGCACGTTGTACGAGATGCGCACGGTCTGGCGCGCCGTGACCGTCTTTTCGTCGAGCCAGTACCAGCGCGGGCGGGTCAGTTCGATGCGGGTCGTGAAATGGAGCTGGACGCCATGCTGGAGCGCGTCTTCCAGCCCGTGGGTGAGGTCGAACGAATAAGCCGCGGCCAGCTTGTAGCCCTCCTCGCTGGCCTCGATCTGGGCGCGCGTGATCTCGACGACGCCGTCGGCCGCCTGCGCCTGCAGGCATGCCATCAGCAGCAGCAACTGGCAGGCGAGGAGTCGAAAAAATCGTAATGTCACAAGTGGGCCGAGCCTTAAGAATTGATCGTATTGTCGGGGCGCACGTTACGCCGCGCTCTTTTGGAACAGGGCGTAAAACAAACCGTCGTGATCGAGCTCGGCGCCATCGGCCGGCAGCAGCTGGCCCGGCGCGTCGAGACGGATCGCGTTGTGGCGCACCGCAAACGCGGCGGCCTGCGCCTCCGATTCCTGGGGCCAGAGCGAACATGTCACGAACAGCAATTTACCATTGGGCCGCAACATCTGCCAAAGGTTGTCGAGAATTTTGGCCGAAAGTGTTGCAAGTTGGAGCGAGTCGCCCTTGCGCCGCAGCCAGCGGATATCCGGGTGGCGCCGCACGATGCCGGACGCGGTGCACGGAACGTCGGCCAGGATCCGGTCGAACTGGCGAGCGTCCCACCACACCCGGGTCTGGGCGTCGAACGCCTTGAGCGTGGCCGACAGGCCCAGGCGCTGCAGGTTTTCTTCCACCCGCAGCAGGCGCTTGGGGTCGGAATCGAGCGCCGTCAGATCGACCTCGGCCAGCTCCAGGATATGGCAGCTCTTGCCGCCCGGGGCGGCGCAGGCGTCCAGCACGCGCATGCCGTCCTGCAGGTCGAGCAGCGGCGCGGCCAGCTGGGCGCCGGCGTCCTGCACCGAGGCCAGGCCTTCGTCGAAGCCGGGAATCAGGGCCACGCCGAGCGCCTTGTCGAGGCGCAGCGCCCACGGGCCGATCTGGGTCGTCCTGATGCCGGCGTCGGCCAGCAACTGCTGGTAGGCCGGCAGGGTGCTCTTGCGCCGGTTCACGCGCAGCGTCAATGGCGGCTGCGCGTTGCCCGCGTTCAGGATCTGCTCCCACTGGCGCGGATAGGCCGCCTTGGCCGCGTCGATCCACCACTGCGGGTAATTGAACTGGGCCAGCGGCTGTTTCAGCGCCGACTTGACCAACTCGTCGCGCTCGCGCAGGAAGCGGCGCAGCACCGCGTTGACCATGCCCTTGGCGTGCGCCAGGTCCGGATGCGAGGCGGCCACCGTCACGGCCTGGTCGACCACGGTGAATTCCTCATAAGGCGCAGGCGCGCCATCCGGCGTGTCGATCAGGGACAGCGCGCAGCACAGCAGTGCGGCCAGCATGGGCGGCTCGGGCGCTTTCGAGGTCATCAGGCCGAGCAGCACGCTGCTGCGCCCGAGCTGGCGCATGGTGCGGTAGGCGATGTCCTGGATCGCGCCGCGCGCCTGGGGCGCGGCGGCGGTGACGCCGAAGG
>JBAQKU010000168.1:0-10073 GCA_049301315.1 Telluria sp. | reverse complement strand
GACAAACGACTGCGTGCCGCCGCCGAAAATGACATCGAGCCCGTTCGCGCCGAGCGCGCCGTTATAGCCCGCGCCACCCGGCACCAGTGCGGCGGCGATGTCCGTTTCGAGGCTGCGGTGGCACACGTGCGCATAGGTCGCGCCGGGAGTGGCGTCGGTGATGCGCGCCGTGCTGACGATGCCCACTCCCATGCCGGCCCGCTTTGCCAGCTCGGCCACGGTGACGGCCGGAGCGCCATTGCGGCAGCGGCTCGCCAGCGCGTTGCCGTTTGCGTCGGGCGCCGGGGCGATCGCCAGCGTCCCGGCGCTCATCGACAGCACGCCGGTGTTGGTCTTCACGCCGGTCATGTAGGCCGACATCGACGCTGCGCTGTCGGTTACCTGCGCGTCGTTCGCGAAGGTCTTGATGAAGGCCGATTCGGGCAGGGTGTCGAGCGTGAGTTCGCCGTCTTCGCCGGCCGCGTAGATGCGCGTGGCGGTGAGGGTGTTGATGCCCATGCCGTCACCGAGGAAAAAGATGATGTTCTTCGCTGCGGGGGTGGCGATGCGCGGCGCACCGGCGCATCCGGACAGGGCTGCCAGCACGATCGCGGCGGCCGCAAGGTTCAATCGCATGGGGGACTCGTCATCTGGAAAATGGAAGTTAGTTTATACCGCAAGCGGCGAAACAGCGAAACCGGTTTCGCTCCGTCCTCGCTTTAGAAGCCGGGCTGGAACTGCCACTTCTTCCACGCCGCCAGCACGGCATTCGGATACTGCGGCTTGCCCCTGCTGCCGTTGTAGCGCCCCAGCGCCAGGTACAGGTTGCCCGCCTCCATGTCGAGGTACATGCGCAGGATCGCGCAGCCGTAGCGCAGGTTGGTCTGCATGTGAAACAGCTTGCTGCGGTCGCTGTCGCCGATCACCTTGGCCCAGAACGGCATCACTTGCATGTAGCCGCGCGCGCCCACCATCGATACCGCGTATTTGCGGTAGGCCGATTCAACCTGGATCAGTCCCAGCACCAGCCCGGGATCGAGGCCGGCGCGGCTCGCTTCGTACCACGCCGCCTCCAGGAATTCGGTGCGCGACTGTACGTCCGGCAGCTTGCGCTTGAGACGCTCGGACATCTGCGCGAGCCATTGCTGGTAGCGCTGGCGCGCCGCTTCGTCGCGGAAAACCGGGCGTGGCGGACGCGCATCCTTGATCGCATTCGACAGCGCCAGCCGCACCGAGTCGGCCAGCGCTTCCTCTTTCTGGTTGCCGGCGCTGACCGGGAGGCAGGCCAGTCCGAGCGCAAGCGCCATGAGCGCTTGCGCGATCCGGGCCTGGGCGCCGCCCAGCATGAGGTCGGGCCGCTTCACTGGCTCAATTTGCCCTTGATGAAGGCGACCATCTCGCTCACCGGCACCGCGCTCGCCTCGACATCGCGCCGGCCCTGGTACTCGAGATTGCCTTCCTTGAGACCGCGCTCGCCGACCACCACGCGGTGCGGCACGCCGATCAGTTCCCAGTCGGCGAACATGGCGCCCGGACGCAGGCCGCGGTCGTCGAGGATCACGTCCACGCCGGCGGCCTGCAGGGCCGCATACAGCTTGTCGGTTTCGTCCTTGACCATCGCGCTGCGATCGTACCCCATCGGGCACAGGACCAGCTCGAACGGCGCGATCGCGGCCGGCCAGATGATGCCCTTGTCGTCGTAGTTCTGCTCGATGGCCGCGCCCAGGATGCGGGTCACGCCGATGCCGTAGCAGCCCATTTGCAGCGGGGCCGGCTTGCCGTTCTCGTCGAGGAAGGTGGCCTTCATGCTCTCGGAGTAGGAGGTGCCGAGCTGGAACACGTGGCCCACCTCGATGCCGCGCTCGATCGCCAGCACGCCCTTGCCGTCCGGCGAAGCGTCGCCTTCGACCACGTTGCGCAGGTCGGCCACCAGCGGCTCGGGCAGGTCGCGGCCCCAGTTCACGCCGGTGTAGTGGAAGTCCAGCTCGTTGGCGCCGCACACGAAGTCGGCCATGTTGACCACGGTACGGTCGGCAACCACGGTCACCTTCTGGCGCGTGCCGATCGGGCCGAGGTAGCCGGGGACTGTCCCGTAGCATTCGGCGATCTCGGCTTCGGTGGCGAAACGGTGGGTGGCAAGGCCGGGCACTTTCATGACCTTGATTTCATTGAGCTCGTGGTCGGCGCGCAGCAGCAGCAGCCAGTTTTCCTTGACCTGCCTGCCGTCGACTTCCTTCTCGACCGTCAGGGCGAGGCTCTTGACGGTGCGCGACAGGTCCAGTTTGAGCAGTTCGGCCACCTGCTCGCACTTGGTGGTGCCGGGGGTCGAGGTCTTTTTCAGCGCTTCGGTGGCGGGAGCGCGCGCGCGCGCCAGCGGCATCGCCTCGGCCGCTTCGATGTTGGCCGCGTAGTCCGAGGTGGGGCAATACACGAGCGCGTCCTCGCCGGTGCTGGCGATCACGTGGAACTCGTGCGAGCCGGTGCCGCCGATGGCGCCGTTGTCGGCCGCCACGGCGCGAAAGCGCAGTCCGAAGCGGGTGAAAATGGCGCTGTAGGCGTCGAACATGACCTGGTACGAGGCCTGCATGGCGGCCTGGTCGCGGTCGAACGAATAGGCGTCTTTCATGGTGAATTCGCGCCCGCGCATCAGGCCGAAGCGCGGACGGCGCTCGTCGCGGAACTTGGTCTGGATATGATAGAAGTTCAGCGGCAGCTGGCGGTACGACTTGATTTCGGTGCGCACCACGTCGGTGATGACTTCTTCGGAGGTCGGCTGGATCGCGTATTCGCGCCCGTGGCGGTCTTTCACGCGCATCAGTTCGGGGCCCATTTTGTCCCAGCGGCCGGTTTCCTGCCACAATTCGGCCGGTTGCACGAGCGGCATCAGCAGTTCGATGCCGCCGGCCTTGTTCATTTCTTCCCGGATGATGGCTTCGACCTTGCGGATCACGCGCAGGCCGGTCGGCATGTAGGTATAGATGCCCGAACCGAGGCGTTTGATCATCCCGGCGCGCATCATCAGCTGGTGGCTGACGATTTCCGCGTCGGATGGCGCTTCTTTAAGAGTGGAAATAAAAAATCGGGAGGCACGCATATCGGTGAATTCTTTTTAAAAAGAGAGGGTTATAATCAACCTAATTTTAAAGGATTAGCTGGCTGATGCGTCCAATCTTTATGCAAATGGGTCCGTTTCATGTGGTTCCTGCCGTTTTCGCCTGTCGAAAACCTGGTTGGGGCGGGGCATGTCCCGCGGATTTGTGGGTAAAAATGTAAGAAGGCGCACTGCGGCAGAAAGTTTTGAGGTGCACTATGCTCGACCGTGAAGGGTTCAGGCCCAACGTCGGCATCATCCTGCTCAACGCTCATAACGAGGTTTGGTGGGGCAAGCGGGTGCGCGAGCACTCATGGCAATTCCCGCAAGGGGGTATCAAATACGGAGAAACGCCGGAACAGGCGATGTATCGCGAGCTTGAAGAGGAAATCGGGCTGCGCCAGGAGCATGTGAAAATTGTCGGGCGCACCCGCGACTGGCTGCGCTACGAGGTGCCGGACCATTTCATCAAGCGCGAGATTCGCGGGCATTATCGCGGGCAGAAGCAGATCTGGTTCCTGCTGCGCATGGTCGCGCGCGACAATGACGTCAACTTGCGCCTGACCGACCATCCTGAATTCGACGCCTGGCGCTGGCATGAGTACTGGGTTCCGCTCGATGTCGTCATCGAATTCAAGCGCGAGGTGTACCAGCGCGCGCTGCAGGAGCTGTCGCGCTTCCTGTCCTGGCCTGCCCATGGCGGCCACACCCAGGAGCGGCGCCAGAGCGCGCGCCACCTGCGCCAGCCGCATCCGCCGCGCGCCGTGGCGCTCGAGCCTGTCGCTGTCGAGGAGCAACTCATCGTTGTCAGCCAGACCCAGCTGATCCTGGTTCCCGAGAAGGAATAAGGCCGTCGGGCCGCCCCAAGGCGCCGACGGCCTTGTGCGCCGGCCGGCCCGGCGCGGTACAATGACGCCCCTGCCACCGCCCTGACGCACCCATGTTCACTCCCTCATCCGACGATGTGCGCCGCTTTTTCTGCGCAGCCTACCGCAAGCAGCAAGCCGGTGAGATCCTCACGCCAATGGACGCGATGGCCGGCGACTGGATCGCCGAACATCCGGAATACGCCGGCGTGCTGGGCGACGTCGAGGCGGCGCTCGAGCGCGACTATAGTATCGAAGGCGGGCAGAGCAACCCTTTCCTGCACCTGTCGATGCACCTCTCGATCGCCGAGCAGGTCTCGATCGACCAGCCGGCCGGCATCCGCGCCGCCTGCAACGCCCTCGCCGCACGCCTGGGCTCGCTCCACGAGGCGCATCACCAGATCATGGAATGCTTGGGGGAAATGATCTGGAATTCGCAGCGGGCCGGCCTGCCGCCGGACGGCGCCGCCTACGTGGAGTGCGTGCGCAAGCGCTGAAGCGCCATTGCGCCGCATAAAAAAAATCCTTTCAGCCAACCCGGCAGGGCTGGCGTGAAAGGATGGTCTGCCGTCCGGGGACGGGCGGATCAGCGCTGGATGATCAGCTCGGTCGGCAGGCTGTGCAGGTAGGCTGCCAGGTCGGCTATATCCTTGTTCGAGAGCGGCTTGACCTGGCCACTCATGATCGGGTTGTTGCGCCCGTTGGGGCCGTCGCCGCGCTTGTAGGCGGTCATCGCGTGCGCCAGGTAGTCGGCGTGCTGGCCGGCCAGCTTCGGATAGCTCGGGTCGACCGGCTTGTTGAAATCGGCGCCGTGGCAAGCCGCGCAGTTGTATTTCTTGGCCAGGGCTTCGCCGTTGGCGACGTTGCCGCCCGCAAAAGCGTTCAGGGAAACTACGCCGCAGAACAGGGCTGTCATCAGTTTTTTCATGGATCTGTCCTTATTTCTGGGCGGTGCGGGTAGCTTGCTGCGCGTAGTAGGCAGCGACGTCGGCGATGTCCTGGTCCGACAGGCTGGCCGCGATGCCGCGCATGCTAGGGTGCTTGCGCTCGCCCTTCTTGTATGCGTTGAGCGCATTTTCGATGTACTTGGCCGACTGGCCGCCGATCATCGGCACTTGATAGACTTCCGGGAAAGTCGCTTTGTAGCCTGGAATGCCGTGGCAGCCGATACACATTTCAACCTTGGCTGCGGCAGCCTTTGGGTTTCCGACGATGTCCGCCGCTGCGGCGGCATTGACAATGCCGGCGAGCACGAGAAGTGCGAAGATTTTTTTCATGGGTGGCAAGGTTCAAGTTGTAATCGGTTGCAGCACGTGCAAAAAATACATCATTTGCACCATCAACCTGCGATTTTAACCCAAGACGAGTTCACAGTCCACTTTACAAATTTTTCCATTCGGACATTTCCCCTGCCGGCCCGAACGCGATTTGGCAATCTGGGTCATCTGCCGCGATGCGGGTTCTGCCTTATACTTCAATCAATTTCCTTTTTATTGGCCATCGATCCGTATGCACGCACCACACCAGCAGGCTCACCGTTTCCAGGGATCGGACAGCTATGTCGCCACCGCCGACCTCAAGCTGGCCGTCAACGCGGCCCTCACCTTGCAGCGCCCGCTGCTGATCAAGGGCGAGCCGGGCACCGGCAAGACCATGCTGGCCGAGGAAGTGGCGGCGGCGCTGAACATGCCGCTGATGCAGTGGCATATCAAGTCGACCACCAAGGCCCAGCAGGGCCTGTACGAATACGACGCGGTATCGCGCCTGCGCGACTCCCAGCTGGGCGACGAGCGCGTGCGCGACATCCACAACTACATCGTCAAGGGCGTGCTGTGGCAGGCCTTCACCGCACCCGAGCCGGTGGTGCTCTTGATCGACGAAATCGACAAGGCCGACATCGAGTTCCCCAACGACCTGCTGCGCGAACTCGACCGGATGGAGTTCTACGTCTACGAGACGCGCGAAATGGTGGTCGCCAGGCACCGGCCGCTGGTCATCATCACCTCCAACAACGAGAAGGAGCTGCCGGACGCCTTCCTGCGCCGCTGCTTCTTCCACTACATCAAATTCCCCGACAAGGACACGATGGAGCAGATCGTCAAGGTGCATTACCCGACCTTGAAACAGGACCTGCTGGCCCAGGCGCTGCAAAGCTTCTACGAGGTGCGCGACGTGCCGGGCCTGAAAAAGAAGCCTTCCACCTCGGAGTTCCTCGACTGGCTCAAGCTGCTGCTGGCCGAGGACATCCCGGCCGCTGCCCTGCGCAGCGCCGACACCAGGACCGTGGTGCCGCCGCTGCACGGCGCGCTGCTCAAGAACGAGCAGGACGTGCACCTGTTCGAGCGCCTGGTCCACATGTCCAGGACCAACCGCTGATGATCGAACGGGCCTGACGTGCTGATCGATTTCTTCTTCACCCTCAAGGACGCCAAGATCCCGGTCACGATCAAGGAGTTCCTGACCCTGCTCGAGGCGATGGCGAAAAACGTGACAGGGCCGTCGATGGACGACTTCTATTACCTGGCCCGCCTTACCCTGGTAAAGGACGAAGCGAACTTCGACAAGTTCGACCGCGCCTTCGCCCAGTACTTCAAGGGCATCAGCGCCGCGTTCGAGAACAACCACGCGATCCCGCTCGACTGGCTGGTCCAGCGCATGCAGCGCGAACTGTCGGCCGAACAGAAGGCGCAGCTCGAAAAATTCGGCTACGACAAGCTGATGGAGCGCCTGAACGAACTGCTCAAGGAGCAGAAAGAGCGCCACGAAGGCGGCAAGAAATGGATCGGGACCGGCGGCACCTCCCCGTTCGGCCACGGCGGCACCAACCCGGAAGGCATCCGTATCGGCGGCGCCGGCGGCCAGCGCAGCGCGGTCAAGGTGTGGGAGCAGCGCGCCTACCGCGATTACGACGCCGAACGCGAGCTCGGCACGCGCAACATCAAGGTCGCCCTGCGGCGCCTGCGCAAGTTCGCGCGCGAAGGCGCCGACGAGGAACTGGCGCTCGACGCGACCATCCACGCCACCGCCAGCAACGCCGGCTACCTCGACATCAGGATGCAGCCCGAGCGCAAGAACAAGATCAAGGTGCTGATGCTGCTCGACGTGGGCGGCAGCATGGACGACCATATCGCGCGCACCGAGGAACTGTTCTCGGCCGCCCGCACCGAATTCAAGAACATGGAATTCTTCTACTTCCACAACTGCGTCTACGACTACCTGTGGAAGAACAACCGGCGCCGCCATGCCGAGCGCTTCCCGACCTGGGACATCCTGCGCAAGTACCCGCCCGACACCAAGCTCATTTTCGTCGGCGACGCGACCATGAGCCCCTACGAAGTGCTGCAGCCGGGCGGCTCGGTCGAGTACAACAACGAGGAAGCGGGCGCCGCATGGCTGGCGCGTTTTTGCCATGCCTTCCCGAAGTTCATCTGGCTCAATCCCGAGCCCGAAGGCGCATGGCAATACCGGCAGTCCATTGCGCTCATCAAGCAAATCGTTAATAATCGGATGTTCCCGCTCACAATTGACGGGCTCGAGCGCGCCATGCGCCTGCTCAGCAAATAAGGTTTTCGCGGCGCGGATTCACACGCATTGAAACGTGTGCAGGTTTGCGTCTTGTAGAATCTGCCCATCCATCGGCGCAACGCCAGCGCCCGTAACGAAGGCTGGACGTCGTTTTTCCGTCCTGGTTCGCGCTGCGCGACCATGCTCCCTGCAAGCGGGGCAGCCAACAATCAATCACAAGAAAGGACGCTCCATGCCAGATTTGCTGTCGATCCTGACTGGCCTTGCCTGGCCTTTCGCCATCGTCGTCGCATGGCTGGCCGGCGAGTTCGGTCAACGCTGGACCGGGCTGCCGCGCATCAGCTTCTATGGACTGGTCGGCTTCCTGCTGGCCAGCACCCAGGTCGGCGTACTGCCGCCGGTCAGCGCCGGTCCGGTGCTGGCGCTGGCCGACGTGGCCTTCGGCCTGATCCTGTTCGAACTCGGATACCGCATCAACCTGCGCTGGCTGCGCACCAACCCCTGGCTGGGCGTGGCCGGGCTGGTCGAATCGGCGTCCACCTTCGCGGCCGTCTACTTCATCGCTGCCTGGTTCGGCACCTCGGTCATGAGCGCGCTCATGCTCGCCTCGCTGGCGATGTCGACCTCGCCGGCCACCGTGGTGCGCGTCATCAACGAGGTGCGCGGCTCGGGCCAGGTTACCGAGCGCGTGCTGCACCTGACCGCGCTCAACTGCGTGCTGTCCGTATTTACCTTCAACGTCATCGTCGGTTTCTGGATCTTCCACAGCTCCGACGACATCGGCGAGGCCACCCTCAACAGCCTGGTCGCGCTGCTCATGTCGGGCGCCGTTGGCGCATTGTTCGGGGTGGTGGTGCCAGGCCTGCTGCGCCAGCTCGGCAACCTGACGCAGGACGCCACGGTCGCCTTCGCGCTGGCAGTGGTCCTGCTCGTGTCGATCACCTACACCACCCAGCTCTCGCCGGTGGTCGCCACGCTCGCCTTCGGACTTACCGCACGCCACCGGCGCGTTGCGTTCACCCAGGCGCAGCGCAATTTCGGCGCGCTCGGCGAGCTGCTGACCGTGCTGCTGTTCGTGTTCGCCGCCTCCACCCTGGACTGGGAAGAGGTGCTGGCCGGCGGCGCGCTGGCGCTGGCGGTGGTGGGCGCGCGCCTGCTCACCAAGACGCTCGGCGTGACCATCTTCTCGCCCCTGTCGGGGCTGTCGTGGCGCAAGGGCGGCCTGACCGGGCTGGCGCTGGCGCCGGCCTCGGTGTTCGTCATCCTGCTGCTCGAACACGCGCGCCTGCGCGGCGTGAACGTGATCGAGGAATTGCGGGCCATGGCGGCCGTGACGATGCTGCTCGAAGTGATCGGTCCCATCATCATCCAGCGTGCCCTGATCTGGGCCAAGGAAGCGAGGTAGAAAGCCATGCCACTCGAACCGTTTGCCCAATCCAAGGCGCTCAGTTTCGGCGTCGAACTCGAACTGCAACTGGTCAGCCTGTCCGACTTCGACCTGACCGCGGCCAGCCCCGACCTGTTGCACCTGCTCGCGAAAAAACCGTTTCCCGGCAACGTGACGCCGGAAATCGCCGAGAGCATGATCGAGATTAACTCGAGCGTGCAGTCGAACTACGCTCCGCTGCTGGCCGAGCTGCAGGAGATCCGCGACATCCTGGTTGCGGCCGGCGACAAGCTCAATATCGGGCTGTGCGGCGGCGGGACCCACCCGTTCCAGCACTGGTCCGAGCAGAAGATTTTTCCCAAGCCGCGCTTCCAGGAACTGTCCTCGCTGTACGGCTACCTGGCCAAGCAGTTCACGGTGTTCGGGCAGCACGTGCACATCGGCTGCGCCAACGGCGACGACGCGATGTTCCTGCTGCACTCGCTGAACCGCTATATCCCCCACTTCATCGCCCTGTCGGCCTCCTCGCCCTTCGTGCAGGGGCACGACAGCCTGTTCGATTCGGCGCGCCTCAATTCGGTGTTCGCCTTCCCGATGAGCGGACGAGCCCCGTTCACTCTCTCCTGGGACAATTTCGCGAACGTCTATTTTGCCAAGATGGAGCGCACCGGCATCATCCGCAGCATGAAGGATTTTTACTGGGACGTGCGTCCCAAGCCGGAATACGGCACGATCGAACTGCGCGTGTGCGACACGCCGCTGACGGTGGAACGGGCGGCCGCGCTGGCCGGCTACCTGCAGGCGCTGTGCAGCCACCTGCTGGAACGGCGCGAGGAAGCGCCGCTGGAAGACGACTACCTGGTCTACAACTACAACCGCTTCCAGGCCTGCCGGTTCGGGCTCGAAGGCCAGATCACGCACCCGAAAACCTACGAATCGATGTCGCTGCGCGAGGACATCATGGCGACGCTGCGCAAGATGGAGCCGCATGGCGAAGCGCTCGGCAGCGTGGACGCGCTGCGGCACCTGTCGGCCGCGGTGCAGGACGCGAGCGACGCGACCTACCTGCGGCGCCAGTACCTTGCGCACGGCAGCGCCGAAGGCATGGTGGATGCGGCGATCCAGCGCTTTCGCGGCCTGCCCTAGGAGTACTGGCGCAGCGGCGCTAAATGGGGTCAGAGTTTTTTTTCGCAGGGGTATCGCGAAAATTACTCTGACCCCTTTT
>JBAQKU010000167.1:0-1754 GCA_049301315.1 Telluria sp. | reverse complement strand
CTGCCGGTACGCTCGCGCATTGGCGGGCGTGGCGACGCTTCCTCGCCGCGCCGCGCGCGCCGCTCCGGGAAGCTGTCGCTGCTCTCGCGCGCCGGGCGCGCGGCCGGGGGCGAAAAGCCTTCCAGTTCGCCGCGCGTGATGGTCTGCTTGATGAGCTTTTCGATATCGGCCAGCAGGCGTTCGTCTTTGTCGGAATACACCGACAGGGCGTCGCCCGACGCGCCGGCGCGACCGGTGCGGCCGATCCGGTGCACATAGTCTTCGGCGTTGTAGGGCAGGTCGAAATTGATCACGCACGGCAAGTCGGAGATGTCGAGTCCGCGCGCGGCCACGTCGGTGGCGACCAGCACGTCGGTCTCGCCCTTCTTGAACGCTTCCAGCGCGGCCATGCGTTCCTGCTGGGTCTTGTCGCCGTGGATCGCGGTGGCCTTGATGCCGCTTTGTTCAAGGTGGCGCGACAGGCGCGAGGCGCCGATCTTGGTATTCGAGAACACAAGTACCTGCTTGAGGTCGCGTCCGCGGATCAGGTGCTCGACCACGTCGCGCTTGGATTCCTCGGGTACCTTGTAGACCACCTGGGAGACCTTGTCGGCGGTGGCGTTGCTGCGCGCGACTTCGATGATGACGGGGTTGGACAGGAAACTGTTGGCCAGCTTTTTGATTTCTGGCGAGAAGGTGGCCGAGAACATCAGGTTCTGGCGCTTCTTGGGCAGCATGTTGATGATGCGCTGCAGGTCGGGCAAGAAGCCCATGTCGAGCATGCGGTCGGCCTCGTCCATGACCAGCATCTGCACCTGGCCCAGGCTCACGTTCTTTTGTTCGACATGGTCGAGCAGGCGGCCGGGGGTGGCGATCACGATTTCAACGCCGCCGCGCAGGATGACGGTCTGCGGCTTCATGTCCATGCCGCCGAACACGACGGTCGAGCGCAGCGGGGTGTGCTGGGCATAGGCCTTGACGTTTTCGGCCACCTGCACCGCCAGTTCGCGCGTCGGGGTCAATATCAGGGCGCGCACCGGGTGGCGCGCGGGCGACATGCTCGAGCTCGCGGTGGCGAGCAGCAGCTGGATGATCGGCAGCGAGAAGCCGGCGGTCTTGCCGGTGCCGGTCTGGGCCGCGCCCATGACGTCGCGCCCCTGCAGCACGATCGGGATGGCCTCGGCCTGGATCGGGGTCGGGTGCACGTAGCCCTGGTCGGAGAGCGCGCGCAGGATCTCGGGAGCGAGGCCGAAGTCGGCAAAACGCACGGTGGGAGCGCTGTCGGCTTCGATGGTGATCGGTGTTTCAGACATAAGTTTTCCGGGCGATTAGGGTTTGCTCTACGGCCGGCCAGTGCGGTGCGCGGCGCCCAAAGTTGAACGCCAGCGCGGGGAACTCCAGGATGGACGGGAACGAGCCGCCTGATTGGGATGACCTGTGGCCTGCTCGCATAATGCCACGACAGCGTCGCCAAAAACCGGCGCACGGACGTAGATGCAGTAATAGAGCCCTAAACGATACTCCAATTCCCTTCAACTGTATATGGAAAGCTGCAAACAGCGGCCTGCGTTCCGCTGGGCGGAAGCGCTGAACGCAAAGAAAAGTATTGCTTCGAGGATAACTTGGTTTACACTGCGCGTTTGCTCACTCGTCTGACGACAGTCCTGAAACGCCTACAAACCAGAGTTCAAACCATGCAAGAAAGTTTACATCCCTTCTTCACCTGGATTGCTGCGGCCGGCGAGGCTTTCTACTGTGCCCGATCTGCTTTGCAG
>JBAQKU010000166.1:0-7816 GCA_049301315.1 Telluria sp. | reverse complement strand
CGGACGGAGATGGTGAGATTCGAAGACTTGGGCCTACCGGCCCAAGGCTCTCCGAATCGCCCATCTGCTGCCGCTACGCGGCAGCTGCGCGCGCCGTGGGCGCGCGACGCATGCGTCATCTATCAGCGCGCCGGAGGCGCTCGCGCTCGGCATTGCATGTAGTCAACTCATGCGATCCACCATGATCGAGAAGACGTGGCGGCGCTAGTGGTGCCGACGCGCATTCGCTGGCAGCTGCACCCGCACTTTCGAGAAGTCGGTGCTGGCGATCCAGATCATCCTGCTTGCGCTGCGCAGTTGCCGCCGCCGCCGCCGGTATCAGGCGGTCGCGCGCGTCGTATGCGTCGATAAGTGGTTGTCCCCTCGTTTGCTTTGCTCGTTTGCTTGGCTCTGGCGGCGCCGCCAGCAGTGGGCCGACGATCGCGAAGCGCAAGTGCGCCCAGCGATCGCGCTTGGGAGTGGCGGGGATCGAACTCAAACAGGTCTCCTTGATATGCTGGCACCGGCGGAGCCACACAGGTCAGGCAGACTACAAGGGGTGTCGGCGCGCGGCTATCGGCATCTTCTGCGTGCGGTCAACGGCCCTCCCGTATCGTGATCGGGGTGGTGCCGGTCAGCGGCGTCAGGAACATCAACAGCCGCCGCATTGGTTCATCGCCTACACCGGCGAAGCGCGCCAGCAGCGCAGCTGGCAGCGAAGCCACATCGAGCGGCGGCATGAAGCGGGCGCGCATCGTCTGCCATAGATCGGTGACGGGGAAGCGCTCGCGCCACCACTGCCGCCAGCGTTGCACCGTGCGCGGCGACACCGACAGCTGTTGCGCCAGGCGCCGCGCGGCCGCTGGTGTGGGACCTCGGTCCGACACCAGCACGATTGCCAAGGCCAGGTGTACACGCCGGCCGAGGAAACGGACCGACATGGCTGTCATACGCCTGCGACACCGACCGCAGCAGAAGCTGAAACGCACGGCGAAATCATCCCGGACAGCGCTTGGGCAGCTGCGTGGTTTGCGCGGAAAGTGGGCTTGATGAAGTGGGCCGCCGCAGGGGCAGCCGAGAATGCGGGCCTGGTCGGCCAGATCCTGGTCGATCAGAAGCAATTGCTGGAAAAACTTGATGTCGCTGAGGATGGCGTGGCACACTGCGGGCAGTCTGAAGTCGTGAGAAACCGAAGACTCCCCCAAAAGGAGCGTTTGTTCAAGTTCCTTGCGGGGGTCACCCCGCCGTCCAGCACGCTACGTGATCAAAATCGGGCTAAAACCCATCAGGTTGAGTGAACATACTCACCGAACACTGACGCCGAAATTTTTACCCCCTTTACCTAAAGGACCGACATTGAACCCGACTCAATTGCATACCCACCGCGTCTTTGAAACGGCGCTGTACTTCCGCGACATGCATGAGGAAAACAATGACGGCAGCACGGCGGCAATGGCACTGCTCAAGCCGGATCCCACGATAGACAATACGGAATTGCGAAACTTTGTGCTGCATGATCTGTACCGTACCCGCAGGCTTGGCCTGACCGATGCCGCGCCGGCGCTTCAAGCTTGGCTGCCATCAGCGACGATTGCTGCGACTGTGCAAAGTGGGGATGTCGCAGATCTATTGCGTGAGCTTTGCGCTCCGCATGAGCATGAGGTAAAGAATGTGGTAGACGAGGGCGAGATCATCGGCCGCGCGTTTCTGCGTGCCGCCCGCTACCTGCGCCGCGTCGTAATCGAAGGCGTGTCTAGCCACTCTCGGGTGATCGAGATCTTTGTGCCCGATGCATTCGTGCCGACTGGTCATGGCCGTGAAGGTGGGGGGCACGCGGAACACGTCGTGCCTTGTGTCTACCTTCGGGATGTGGCGCTGGACTGGTTTCGTCGCGGCCATTCGGAGATCGAAGTGGCGCGGTTGCTGCGCCACTACGTTGTAATCGTTCACATCACGCGGGCGCAGCAGCAATGGCTTGACGGCAAGGCGAACGGGGGCGTCAACCTAAAAACTCGTATGCCCGATGACTGGGCCATGGGCGTGGACAGCATCTTCGCCCGTTTGCACAAAGCCGAAATCGCGTTTGATATGCCTTTGACGTTTCGCACTGGTGCGTGAAGAAAAGCGCGCTGAGTGCTGGCGTATCCAGAGGCCCGCGAGCAATGTCGCGCAGCGTGGTATTTTCGGAGGGCTTCAGCCGACGCGACAACATCGGGCGGAGCGATTTTTGACGGTCTCAGTCTCGCTGCCGCGCGCGCTGCCGATGCCGATACGTTACTCCGATATCGCAATCTATGGCAGTGCCGGCACGCTAACTTTCCGGGCACGTAGTTCAACGATTGAAAATTCCTCTCGTGAGTGCGCCGGCACTTCAGGAGTGGGCGTTATAGCGAATTACCGGCGACCGGGGCGCACCTTCGGCATCCTCCTGCGGGGGCAATCATCCAATTTCGCCAAACATCCCACTGTAGTCGTCTGACCAAAATGGACTTTCACGTCTGCCGAAATAGTAAGCTGCGCCGGCCGAGTCGATGATCCCATTCCGCTCGCGAGAAAAATCGCTTGCGGTTAGGAACCCAACGCCAACAACATGATCCCGATTCTGGCCACCGAGGAACTTGCTCGCATGAACTCGCAAATTCGTAGGATTTTGACTTTGGTCGAAATCCTGGCCTGCGATTGAGGCCAATTGATCATGACTAAGCCCAGCAAAACCGGCCAATAGGATACCCGCGTGGGTATGCGGGAGTTGCCGCCTTGCCGCATCACTAAGTGTATCAAACGTCGTTTTCATCAGTAGGTCATCAGAGGCACTCTGGACCGTCAAAACGAGTGCACCGCCCGCATTGGTGCCGATAGTCATGCTCTCGCGATTCGCGGTCCCTGTGACAGTGTCTATAGCAGACCTTGCCGCGCGCTTATTTATAGAGGGTAGGTAGCCGAACTCACTCATATCGAACTGCTTCACCGCAATACGCGAGCCGTCGGACAAGGTCGTCGAACGGTTGCCCAGGATGTGCTGCGCAAATTGCTTTGCCAGTTGCACTCGATCTTTGCAGTTGGTCGGGAGTCGCGCTGGGACCGTTAACACGCCAACCAATCCTGTGCTGAGGCCGGTGGTGATTGGAACGAGTAACGGCTCAAGCAGGGCATGAAACTCTAGGGCATCACGCTTGTGTACGCGGCGGCCTTTATCTTCTGAGATCGCCTTGCATTCGATCGCTAAGCCATTGGGACCTAGTCCATTGACATACATATCATATGTCCCGGTTCCGTCGAGTTCGGGCCACGTCACCCGCCTGCCCTGGCGTACAAAGTGCGTAGCAATAGCAAGTTCAACTTGCAGTCCACGCATGTCGTCAGGATTTTGAAACGCACCTTGAACGCGACGACGAAACTGAGCAGCAACCTTGGGAGGCAGGTTCGTGATGATCGATATCGTTTGCGCTGCGAATCGTGCGGCGCCATAGCAGCTTAGGCCGATCGCTGGAAGTCCGGTTGGTCCGAATTTGGCGATATGCTCGCGTAGCGCCTCCAGCTCATATGCAATGGAGTTCTCGGCGTGGAGGTACTCACGGAGGAATCGGTTACCTTTGATTTCGCGGTCCAACAACATCGTCCGGCGACGCCAGTGGCTATCGCCGATCTCCACGGCAAACTGCGCATAAAGGGTTGGAATTTGATTAGTATAGATTTCGGTTTGCAACATATGGATTTAAGATCGCTAGGCCGTTTCGAGGATGGGACATGACCGCGACGCCGAATTTTCCAGAATATACCTTCGGTAAAACCAGACCGCACCATCGGCTACGGCGGCAAGCGGCGCTGATCACCCCGCTGTAGCATCGTCGCACGAGATCGTTGGCTTAACGATTGTCAGTACAGTAGCACGAGAAACGCCGTAGAGCTTCGCCAGCGCGCTCACGCTATGCTTGCTCGCGTAGCCATCCACGATTGCCTTGCGCTGCTGTGGCGTCGTTTTAGGCGGCCTGCCGAGGGTTTTACCTTCCGCCTTAGCTCGGGCCAGTCCCGCTTGGGTTCGCTCAACGATCAGGTCCCTTTCCATCTCCGCCACAGCGGCCAACATTGCCAGCATGAGCTTGCCGGCCGGGGACGTGAGATCGAGCTTGCCGAGCTGGAGGACGACGACCTCAACATCGAGTGACGCCAGCGCCTTAATCGTGGTCAGAACGTCTGGTGCGTCCCGGCCGAGACGGTCGAGCTTTGACACCACCACCGTGTCCTTCTTTCTCAACTTTGCCAACATGTCGCTGAAGTGCTTGCGCTGAGCCGCGTGGGCCTTGCCGCTGACCGTGTCGGCATACCAGTATTCGACTGAGTAGCCCGCTCGCTCAATTTCAAGCCGTTGGTTGTTGGCGGTCTGCTCAGCCGTTGAAACCCTCCCGTACCCAAAAACCGCCATGATCCGCTCCGATGAAGTGTTGGAAAACGAAATCAATATAAATCAACATGTTGATAAATGCAAAGGCTATTTTCTCAACATAGAAATATCGTTGTATTGATGGGTGTTGAAAAACGGTCGTTTTCTATCTAGACCGCGAACCCTCAGGCGTTTGTAAGGTTGCATGTACAACACGTGTAGAATTTGGATTTCCCAGCGCAAATTGCCGCGAGGCCGTTCAAACACATGAATTTGATCACGAACATCGAGGTGGCCTACTTCAGGTCTATTTACAAGTTTCAGCTCAGCAGTTGCTCAGACTTGAACGTTATCTTCGGGCGAAATGATTCGGGGAAAAGCAATGTGTTGCGGGCGCTTAACTTGTTTTTCGATAACCAGACCAACCCTGGACAGGCCTTTCGGTTCGACCGCGATATTTGCCATGCGCGACTCCATGAAGCTCAACAAGCCGAAGGCATCCGAAAGTTCGTTTATGTGAAGATCTGGTTCAACACTCCAAAAAGTTGGCAGGCGTCGTTGGGACCGTCCTTCTGGGTAAAAAAGCAATGGAGCGTCACCACTCAGGATACCCCCCAATTAATTTCATCAATAACTGATGCACGTCTCCAGCAATACCTTACTCGCTTTCTCAACAAAGTCAGATTCCACTACATTCCCGCTATTAAAGATCGAAAGATATTTGAGAATCTCCAGGCGGAGATCTACAACGTCATTTCGTCGCATTCCGAATTTGCAGATTCGCTTGCCGGCTTCGCCCAGGCGTTGAGCGCACGTACGGCGCAATTGAGTCAGGGTCTGCTCACTGGACTAGGTATAGACAGCGTTGTTTCCACCCCAAATGACCTGACCGATCTGTTTCGGTCGCTCGACTTTGAGACTAAGACTGAGGCCGGCGATGCTTACAGCCTTACGTTACAACGTGGCGACGGAATTCAGGTACAACATATTCCACAAATTCTGGCATTTCTATCAGATCACGGAGCAGAGGACTACCATGTTTGGGGATTTGAAGAGCCTGAAAACTCGTTAGAGCTGGCCAATACGATACGTGAAGCGGAAAGGTTTCAGGATTTCTCGAAGTCATCCAACAAACAGATCTTTCTGACCAGCCATAGTCCAGCATTCTTTTCGCTCGAAGGTCCTGACGTTCGCCGTTTCTTCATATCCAGGTCAGAAAAAAGGGACGGACGACTCACATCAATGGTGCGTCATATCGATTTAGCTTCTGACCTCCCCGGCGAGTTGATGGGTGAAACGCCCCACTTGCCAGTGATCAGCGCATATTTGCGCGAGGCGCATATCAAAATCGAGCAGTATGAAGCAGCACACGTCGCTCTGGCCCAGCGCATCGCGGCGCGCGATATCCCGATCGTTTTTGTCGAGGGTGAAAGCGATCGGGTGATATTTGATAAGGCCTGGGAAGTGCTAATTGGAACCCCTCTGCCAATTCGCTTTGAGCCTGCGGGAGGAACAACAAAAATGGAGAGCTTAGCAAAGGATGGACCGATACTCAGTCGGCTGGCGGACGAACGACGTGTGTTCGCTCTAGTAGACAATGACGTAGAGGGCCGCTCTCTAAACTCAACTACACGACTGGCTCCAGGAGGAAAGTGGGATGTCCACAACTCTAATAAGGTGGCGTGGTGCAGACTCCCATTCACCTCCGATTTTTCTGCGTTAATGAATGCTATACAGTTACCCGCTGGGAAGTGGCCAGGGTGTCTAGAAAACATGTTCTCGCCCGCTTTAAAGATGCGGGCCGAGGCCGAAAACAGTTTTCGCCTGTCGAACTCGCCCTACGCTGATGTCCTGACATCCGAGCTGTTTACAAAAGTACAGCCATACCTCGCGGCGCGTGGCGATAATCAACATTATTATTTTTTGTCAACCGACCCGGATTTCAAGATAATTTTTGCGAACTGGATAGTGCAGACTAGCGTTACCGAGCCGGATATTCTTGAGCCTCTTCGTAGAGTGACTGTTCAGCGTCTATGCAGAGGGCTGGATAGGATTGCCGGCGAAGGCGCGTTGTAGCACCTCCAGCATGGCGTGGCCCTGCTTGCGCAGTGTGTCGAGACAGGAGCGAATGACGCAGAAATTGTCGGCGCCTTCGACGGTGCGGAAGCAGCCCGAGATCTTCTGTTTCACCTTGGGCATGCGCACGGCGCGTTCGGCCACATTATTGGTGAACGGGACGGCGAGGTCGCGAATGAACAGCAGGATGGCGTCGGCATGTTTGCGGAAGCGCCGGAGCAGGTTGCAGGGAACCGATTGCTTGGCGCGGCCGCCTTGCCAGATGGGAAGTTCGACCTCGGGATGCAGCGCTTCGCCGTCACCGACGATGGCATCATAGAGTGTCCTGAACGCGACGATGTCGGCCTCGCTGAAACGGGTTCCGGAACGCCGCGCAGCCCAACATAGCTGATTGGCGCTGAGCAGAAAGTCCGTCATCGCCTGGGGCCACTGGTGTCCCGTGAGTTCCTTCACGTACAGCAGTTCGCGCAATAGATGGGCGTTGCACAAGGCGTGTTTGGCATCGTCCAGTTTCCAGTACGGCGCCCAGCAATCGTGCACCAGTACGCCCGAGCGATTGGACAAAATGCCATGCGCGGTGATCGCTTCCATGCCACGCTTGGCGTGCAGTCCGTACCAGGTGAGCGTGTCGTTAGCGGCGATATGAAGCCAGTGCAGTTGGCCGGCGACGCGCAGACCCGATTCGTCGGCGTTGACGAGCGCGGCGTCGCGCAAATACTGCGCGATCAGATCGGCGGTGCCTTGCAACGCCGTGCGCGCTTCGCCCACCCATGCCACCAGCGTGCCGGGCGAAATGGCTAGGCCGTACACGTCACGGATCAGTTCGGCGGCGCGCGCATACGGCAGCATTTGGCCCTGCGTGAGGTGGACCGCCAGCGCCCGCACATTGGGGCCATATTGCACCGGCTCGGTCACGCGCGCCGGGAAGGCGCTGGTGTGCAGTTGCCCGCACTGGCAGCGCACGGACAGAGTGCGGTGTTCCACGACGTCGAACGTGGCGACGGGCACATCGAATACTTGGCGGCGTTCCGCGACGAGCGCATCCTGCAGCGGCAATTCATGCTGACAGCGTTCGCAGTGCCCGGGCAGCGGATGATCAATGCGCTCGGTCGGCTGCAAGGCCTGCTTGAGTGTACTGCCCTTGCGGCCAGCCTGACCGCCGGGTGCTTTGCCGGAGGATTCGCGCAACGAACTGGTCTTCTTGGCAAGGCCATCGGACGAGGGAGGCTTGCTCGAATTGCTGCTGTTCTTGTTTACCTTCGATTCGAGCGCCTCCAGGCGCGCCAGCAACGTCAGAATGAGGATGTCCTTCTGTTCGTGGGATAGCCCGGTCAGGTCGGGAGAGGAGGGTTTCGTTGCCATGCCAGCATGATGAACGGA
>JBAQKU010000165.1:0-1721 GCA_049301315.1 Telluria sp. | reverse complement strand
CGCTTGCGCCGGGCGCTGCGGCGCCCCCGCCGGGCGCGATCGAACTGTAGCGAACGCACGGCATCACCATTCGATGGAGCGTCAAGAAATGCGAAACATGTATCCCGAACGGGTAGCGAAGGCACTGCAAAGGGCCAAGGCCAACATTCACGCCGGGCACCCCGAACTCGCCTTGCCCGATCTCGAGCGAGCGGTCGCCAAGGTGCCGAAGGGCTTCGACGCCTGGTTCCTGTTGGGACAGGCGAAGATCCTGTTGAACGATTACGGCGACGCCGAAACGTGCCTGAAGAAAGCGACGCACTACGATCCGGCCGATGCCGGGGCGTGGTTCAATCTTGGCGTCACGTATTCGGCGCGCGGCCAATTTTCCGAGGCCATTCCCTGCTACACCAGGGCGGCCCAATATGCGAAGACGGCGCCGGTGGACGCGATCCATAACCTCGGTTCCTGCCTGATGTCCCTGGCGCGCTTCGATGAGGCGGCCAGCACTTTCGAAGTGCTGGTGGGGTTGCACGGCGGCGCCGACGGCCAGGTCCTGCTCGGCATGGCGTACCAGGGCGGCGGGCATGTTGAAAAGGCCGCCGCGGCCTTCAGCCATGCGCTCGACAGGGATATGGACAACTACACGGTCAACATGGGCCTGAGCACCTGCCGCTTCATGCAGGGCGACATCGCGCGCGCCATGCATATTGCAGGGCGCGCGCTGGCGCTCAAGGCCGGGGACGCCGACGCGCTGGCCATGATCGAGCGCTGCCGGCTGGGGTAAGCGGCCCCGGATCCGGCTAGCCGCAGCTGCCGATCGCGCCGCAGGCAGTGCAATAGTCGCAGCCGTCGCGCCGGATCACGCTGCGGTTGCCGCATTCGCCGCACGGCTTGCCGGCCACGATGGTGCTGGCCGCCCTCGCCAGCGCTTCGCCGTACGGCGGCTCGGCCATCACCACGCCCATCGCCGTGAGCGGGAAGCCTTCCTGGCTCAGGATGCCGAGCATCGCATAGCGGTGGATCACCAGCTGGGCAATGTAGGCCACCGTCGACGGAAAGCTGGCCTGGCGCGCGCTGCCGGGCACGCGTGCCAGGAAGTCGCCGCGCGGCTCGGCGTAATCGAGCAGCTTGCGCAGTTTCATCCCGATCCAGGCCGGGTCGATCACCCGCATGTCCAGGCTGAGCAGCTTGCACAGGCCGTCCAGCGGCAGCGGATGGCCGCCGGTCAGCCACATGCTGTAGGGCCTCCTGCTGCCATCGGGCATTTGCAGTTCCTTCAGCATGAGCACGAATTCGTCGCCGGTCGAGGGGTTGCTCACGTCGGCCACCCAGGCCAGCGTGCCGTCGGTGCCGGTCTTGGGCTCGTGCGCCGCGAACAGGGCATTGAGCACCGGCGCCGGCTCGTCGGGGCGCGATTCGAGCGCGCCCAGCTGCGCGTAGCGCCAGGCCAGCAGCTTGGCCAGCGCCGCGGTCGCGCCCGGCACCTGGACCGGTTCGCCGTGCGGCGGCATCGGCATCTCGAACGGGTCGCCGTAGGCGTGCGCCAGCAGCGAGAGCTTCTTGCGCAGCCAGCCGCGGTCGTTGGCGCGCATGTCGGTCGAAAGCGTCTTGGCGATCGCATCGAGCCCGCGCGGCGCCTGGCCGCCCAGCACCCACACCTCGAACGGCACGCCGCCCTGGTCGGACACGGCCAGCGCGAACGGGCCGTGCGGGCTGGCGATCATCGCGCTGACCCAGCC
>JBAQKU010000164.1:0-5801 GCA_049301315.1 Telluria sp. | reverse complement strand
GCGCGGCCCGCTGCGCCGCACCGCCCAGGGCGGCGATGCGCGCGCGCTGGGACTGCCGCAAGGTCATCCTCCGGTCCATTCCTTCCTGGGCGTGCCGATCGCCTCGCGCGAACGGGTGCACGGCTGGCTGTACCTGGTCGACAAGCTGGGCGGCGAGGAATTTTCCGAGGTCGACGAGCGGGTCGCGATGACGGTCGGCGCGCAGATCGCGGTGGCCTACGAGAACCTGCTGCTGTACGAGGAAATCAAGCAGCACCACGCCCAGCTCACGGCCGACATGGGCGAGCGCATCCGCCTGGACGAAGACCTGCGCCGCTTTCGCACCGCGATGGATGCGACCGCCGATGCGATTTTCCTGGTCGAACGCTCGGACCACCGCTTCGTCGACGTCAACGCCGCCGCCTGCCGCATGCTCGGCTACCAGCGCGCCGACTTCCTGCCCGAGGGCGGCGTGGTGCCGGCCGCGGGCTTCCTGCGCGACCTGTACGATAAACTGCTGGCCGGCGACGACTCGGGCACGGCATCGGAACTGCAGCTGCAGCGCAAGGACGGCTCGGCGCTGTCGGTGGAAGTGCAGCGCCGCCCCCTGCGCTCGGGCGAAAGCTGGATCCTGGTGGCGGTCGCGCGCGACATCACCGAGCGCAAGGAAGCCGAACTGCGCCTGCTCAAGCTGGCCCATTTCGACACCCTGACCGGGCTGCCCAACCGCAGCCAGTTCTACGCCGCGCTGACCCGTTCGCTCGAGCAGGCGGACGAACACCGTTGGGCGCTGGCGGTGCTGTTCCTGGACGTGGACCGCTTCAAGAACGTCAACGACACGCTGGGGCACCCGATCGGCGACGAGCTGCTGCGCCAGTTCTCGAGCCGGCTGGTCGACTGCCTGCGGGTGCGCGACACCATCAGCCGTTTCGGCGGCGACGAATTCGCCGCCATCCTGATGCTGCCCGAGGGAGCGCAAGGAGCGGTCGCGGTGGTCGACAAGATCCGCGAGGCGCTGCGCCGCTCGTTCCATCTGGAAGGCCATGAAGTGACCGTCACGGCCAGCATCGGCATCACCGTGTACCCGGACGACGGGCACGACGCCGACACCCTGATCCGCTACGCCGACACCGCCATGTACCGCGCCAAGGAGGCCGGGCGCGATGCCTTCCGCTTCTTTACCGCGGAGATGAATGCGCAGTCGATGGCGCGCCTCGAACTCGAGACCGCGCTGCGGCGCGCGATCGACAACAACGAATTCGTGCTGCATTTCCAGCCCAAGGTGCACATCGGCTCGGGCCGCATCAGCGGCGCCGAAGCGCTGATCCGCTGGCAGCGCCCGGGCCAGGGCATGGTTTCGCCGGCGCTGTTCATTCCCATCCTCGAAGAGACCGGCCTGATTGTTCGGGTCGGCAACTGGGTGCTCAATGAAGCGTGCCGCAAGATCAGCGAATGGGGGAAATCGAAAACCGGTCCGGTGCACCTGTCGGTCAACGTCTCGGGCATCCAGTTTTTTGTCGGCGGCCTGGAAGACGAAGTGCTCAAGGCGATCGAGGTGCACGACATCGCTCCGGAACTGCTCGAACTGGAGCTGACCGAGAGCTCGCTGATGTCGAACGCCGAAGAAACGATCGAGGTGCTGCGCAACCTGAAGGCGCTCGGGATCGGTGTATCGATCGACGACTTCGGGACCGGCTATTCGAGCCTGGCCTACCTCAAGCGCTTCCCGATCGACAAGCTCAAGATCGACATCGCCTTCATCCGCGAGGTCACCAGCAACCCGGACGACGCGGCCATTGTGCTGGCCATCATCAACATGGCGCACAGCCTGAAGCTGCAAGTGGTCGCCGAAGGGGTGGAAACGGACGCCCAGCTGGCCTACCTGCGGCGCCACGGCTGCGACGAGATGCAGGGTTATCACTTCAGCCGGCCGGTGCCCGAACACGAGTTCGAGCTGATGCTAAGGGAAGGCAAGCACCTGGCGGCACCGGCCGACGAGGGGCAGGCCAGCCGCCAGACGCTGCTCATTGTCGACGACGACGCCTTCATGCTCGACGTGCTGTCGGACTTCCTGGAGCAGGACGGCTACCGCATCCTGACCGCGCAGACGGTGGCCGAGGCCTTCGACATGCTGGCGCAGAACCGGGTGCAGGTGATCCTGTGCGACCAGTGCATGCCGGTCATGAGCGGAACCGAGTTCATGGAGCGGGTCAAGAACCTGTACCCGGACACTTTCCGCATCATGCTCTCGGCTTACGCGGACCTGGCGCCGATCATGGCCGCGATCAACCACGGCGCGGTCGACCGCTTCTACACCAAGCCGTGGACCGGCTCGGTGCTGCGCGAAAACATCCGGGAAGGCTTCCGCCTGCACGGACTGTTGCATCGCGGCGTCGCGGCCGCCACCCCTTGAGCGCTCGCCGGGGCCGCTTCATCTCACCCTGGCGCCGCTTGAATCTCCGCCCGATCGGGCAAGGTGCTTATTTCCTGTAAATGCCCACGCCCAGAAAGAGCGTGTCATCGACCCGTTCAACATACGAGCTCTTCGCTTCGATCGCTTTCGACACCGGATTGACCCAGCGATAGTCCACCCACCCGGCGCCTTTGGCTTTCACCAGGTCCGCCATTGCCTTCGCAAACTGCTTGCCGTCGGCGTCCTTCAGTTCCGCCAGATCCTTGCCGTTCATCCTTGCGTTCGTCGCATGGCAAATCATCTTGACCTGCATGTCTTGCACGAAGACGTAGAGCTCGCCTTGTATGAATCCGCCCGTGGGATCTGCAAAGTTCTTGCATGACGTTTCCACGCCAACTTTCTTCACGTGCGCCACGGCGCGCGCGACCAGGGCTTGCGCATCGGCCTTGCTGGCTGTTTGCGCCTGTGCCGGGACGCTCGCCAGTGCGAGCAGCGCGCATGCCACGCTTGCGCCAATAATTTTTTTCATGAATGCGTCTCCTGGAGATGTTTTTTATAAGTTGCTGGTTCAAATGTTATCACAAACAAGCAACTAGATTTGCATAAAATTGTTTTGTGTAAATCATATTATTTCCGTTTCGGGAAAGCCTCGATCGCTTCGCTGTCTTGACGCGCCAATTTGATCTCGATCAACCGTGATGCGCAGGCCGCTCGCTAGCATCGTTCGATATGAACGCACCGACCGAATACATCCGCTGGTTCTGCGAACTTGGCGTTGGCGATGTGCCCATCGTGGGCGGAAAGAATGCATCGCTGGGGGAGATGTATCGCGAGCTCACGACGCAGGGCGTGCTGGTGCCGAACGGGTTCGCGGTCACCGCGCAGGCTTACCGCGCCACGCTCGAGCATGACAACGCGTGGGCCAGGCTGCACGAGACGCTCGATGGCCTGGACCCGGCCGATGTGGACGACCTGGCCCGGCGCGCGCGCGCCGCGCGCGACATCGTCTACGGCACGCCGCTTCCCCAGGATCTGGCCGACCAGATCGTGCAGGCCTACCGCCGGCTCGGCCAACAATACGGGCCGCAGCTGAGCGTTGCCGTGCGCAGTTCGGCCACCGCCGAAGACCTGCCCACCGCCAGCTTTGCCGGGCAACACGAAACCTACCTCAATATCGCGGGCGAAGCGCGCCTGCTCGACAGCGTGCGGCGCTGCTTCGCCAGCCTGTTCAAGGACCGCGCCATCGTCTACCGCATCGAGAACGGCTTCGACCACTTCAAGGTATTGCTGTCGGTCGGCATCATGAAAATGGTGCGCTCGGACCTGGCGTCGTCCGGCGTGATCTTTTCGCTCGACACCGAAACCGGGTTTCGCGACGTCGTCTTCATCACCGGCGCCTACGGGCTGGGCGAAAACGTGGTGCAAGGCACGCTCGACCCGGACGAGTTCTATGTGTTCAAGCCGACCTTGCGCAGCGGCAGCCGCGCGCTCCTGCGCCGCACGCTGGGCAGCAAGGAAATCAAGATGGTGTATGTGCAGGAGGAAGGGGGCGACACCACGCGCAACGTGCCGACCCCGATGGCCGAGCGCGAGCGCTTCTGCCTGGCCGACGAGCAGGTGCTGCAGCTGGCCGAGGCGGCAGTGCGGATCGAGGAGCACTACAGCGCCAAAGCCGGGCACCCGGTGCCGATGGACGTGGAATGGGCCCAGGACGGCATCGACGGCAAGCTGTACATGGTGCAGGCCAGGCCGGAAACCGTGGCCTCGCGCAAGTCGGCAGCGCTGATCGACGAATACGAACTCGAGCGCAAGGGCGACACGCTCGCCAGCGGGCGCGCGGTCGGCACCAAGGTCGTCGCCGGCAAGGCGCATGTGATTGCCGACATCGGCCAGCTGAACCAGTTCCAGCGCGGCGAGATCCTGGTGGCCGACACCACCATGCCGGACTGGGGCACGGTGATGAAGCTGGCGGCGGCGGTGGTCACCAACCGCGGCGGGCGTACCTGCCACGCGGCGATCGTGGCGCGCGAAATGGGGATTCCGGCCATCGTCGGCTGCGCCGACGCGACCGCAACGATCCACAGCGGCGACGAGATCACGGTCTCGTGCGCCGAAGGCGACGTCGGGCATGTCTATGCCGGGCGCATCCCGTTCAAAAAGACGAGCACCGACCTGTCCACGCTGCCGATGCCGCACACGCAGCTGATGGTCAACATCGGCAATCCCGACACCGCGTTCCAGACCCGTTTTCTGCCCAACGACGGGGTCGGGCTGGCGCGCATGGAATTCATCGTGGCCGAGCATATCAAGATTCATCCGATGGCGCTGGTGCACCCCGAGCGCATCGACGATCCCGCGGTGCGCGCCAGCATCGACAGGCTGACCGCCTCGTTCGCCTCGCCCGGCGACTATTTCGTCAGGCAGCTGTCCGAAGGCGTGGGCATGATCGCGGCGGCGTTTTTTCCCAAACCGGTCATCGTGCGCCTGTCCGACTTCAAGAGCAACGAATACGCCAGCCTGCTCGGCGGGCGCTGGTTCGAGCTGGCCGAAGCGAACCCGATGATCGGATTTCGCGGCGCCTCGCGCTACACGCATCCGGCCTATGCCGAAGGGTTTGCGCTCGAATGCCGGGCCATGAAACGGGTGCGCCAGGAAATGGGACTGAACAACGTCAGGCTGATGATTCCCTTCTGCCGCCGCATCCAGGAGGCCGAGGACGTATTGCGGGCGATGGCCGGGCACGGACTCGAACGCGGGGCCGACGCCCTGGAAATCTACGTGATGTGCGAAATTCCCAATAACGTGATCCAGATCGACGCCTTCGCCAGGCTGTTCGACGGCTTTTCGATCGGCTCCAACGACCTGACCCAGCTGGTGCTCGGAGTCGACCGCGATTCGGAAACCGTGTCGTTCGACTTCGACGAGCGCGACCCCGGGGTGCTGGAAATGATCCGCCTGACGATCGAGGGCGCAAAGCGCAACGCGCGCCATGTCGGCATCTGCGGCCAGGCGCCGTCCGATTATCCGGAAGTGGCAAGCTACCTGGTGGAGCAGGGCATCGATTCGATCAGCCTGAACCCGGACTCGCTCATCAAGACCATCCGCAACCTGCTGGAGGTGGAACGCAAGCTGGGCATGCCGCAGCGTGCGAGCGGCCCGCAACCACGCGCCGGCGCCGCCTGAAACAAGGACAAGACATGGACCAGAGAGTTTTCGGGAAACGGCGGGCATGATGGGCAGGCCGGCCATCCGCATCGCGATCCTCACCGGGGGCGGCGACGCGCCCGGCCTGAACGCCGTGATCCGCGCCGTGGTGCTGTCGGCCGGGCGGCATGGCTGGGAATGCTACGGCATCCGCGACGGCTTCAACGGCATCCTCGATTCCGAACGCTACGCCGACGGCGGCGTG
>JBAQKU010000163.1:0-4434 GCA_049301315.1 Telluria sp. | reverse complement strand
CGCTTGCGCTGGCCGCCGCCGCCGGCGCGCCCTGCGGCGCATCCTGGGCCGCGACCGGCAGTGCGCCGTTCAACGCAAACAGGACGGCCATTCCAGCGAGCCATTTTGTGATAGCTTTTTTCATTATTAATTCCCCTTAAAGTGCTTCGTTGCCCGTTTCACCGGTACGGATGCGCACGACCTGTTCCAGGTTGTAGACAAAGATTTTTCCGTCCCCGATCTTGCCGGTGCGGGCCGCTGTTTCGATCGCTTCGATGGCCTGGTCGACGATGGCGTCGTCCACGGCCGCTTCGATTTTTGTCTTGGGCAGGAAATCGACCACATACTCGGCGCCCCGGTACAGCTCGGTATGGCCTTTCTGGCGTCCGAAACCCTTCACCTCGGTTACCGTGATGCCCTGCACGTTGATGGCCGACAGCGCCTCGCGCACTTCGTCGAGCTTGAACGGTTTGATGATGGCGGTAATCATTTTCATACGTGGCCTCTTAAAAAGTTTTTGAGACGGACAGCACAGCGCCGGTTTTGCCCAGGTTCTTGGAATTGACCGGGCTGAAGTAGGCGTCGGTATCGGTGCCGACGAGCGCCAGCGACACCGATGCCACGCCCAGGTCCTTGGTCAGGCCGATCTTGTAGTCGGTGTAGCTGAAGGCACTGTTGTGGTTGACGCGCTGGTGGCCCACGTGCAGGTTCAGCACCAGGCCGCTTGCGACCTCGACATTGGCGCCCAGGTCGAGATAGCCGCTGTTCTTGCTGTTGGCGGTGCCGAACAGGTTGGTCGTCGAGTGCGAATACTTGAGGTAAGCCGGACCGTAGCCGAGCTGGCCGTAGAGTTCGAAGGTGTTCGCGCTCGGATTGAGTCCGTTCGAAGGGTAGATGTAGCCGAGCCCGCCCACGTCGTAGCTGACGCCAGGGGCGATCTCGCCGCGCTTGCCGGCATACACGTCCCATTCGATGCGGCCGTCACCGCCCAGGTCGCGCGTCCATTTGATGGTCGACAGCCAGGTGCCGGCGTAGAAACCGCTCGGATTGTTGACGAAGTCGGCGCCGCCCTGCAGGGCAGGCTTGAGGCGCGTCTGCGACAGGCCGCGGTAGCGGTAATCGGTAGTGAGGGCGGCGTTAAAGCTCGTTTCGTTGTCGGGCTTGGCTTCCTGTGCGCTGGCCAGGGGAGCGTACAAAGTGGCCATGGCGAGAGTCAACACGGCGGCAAAAGACAATTTGGTGGTCAGGTTTTTCATAGCGGTTCCCCTTATGGATTGAACGGACGATGCAGTTGCGGTTTAAAATCTTGGTTGGGCTGACGCATGCACTCTGCTGACCTCTTTAGCAGAACTCATGCCAGCCTTTATTTGCCCCAAAGCGAACCGGTTTTCCGCCGCAATGACGTAAGATGGCCCCTTTATGAGCCAAAATGGGCCGGTCTGGCCAACGACGGGGACCGGCACGCACCACACTAATGCCGCGGCGCTCCAAGATGGTGCGTCGCGGCGCGACAAGGATCTTCAGATGGACATGAACAGTTTTTTCAACGATTTGCAGGGAAAGATCAGCCAGGCGATCGACAGCTCGCCGGCCAAGGACATCGAAAAGAACGTCAAGGCAATGATGACGCAGGGGTTTTCCAAGTTGGACCTTGTCACCCGCGAGGAATTCGACATCCAGACCCAGGTATTGGCGAAAACCCGCGCCAAGCTTGAGGCGCTCGAGCTGCGCGTGGCCGAACTGGAAGCGCGCCTCACCACCCAGCTGCCGCAATAGGCCAGCTTTGCCATAGGACGGATGGGTTTTCGTGCGACAGCCATGCTCGGCCAATGCTATCGTCATGCGCGTTACGCCGGGGCGCCGTGAGGGATAATGGATGCGAGGAAAATGACTGAAGAAGCACCACGTCCCGACCTGTTTCCCGGTTGCGGCGCCTTGCGTGCCCTTTACCGCTCGCACGACTGGAGCGCCAGCGCCATCGGCCATCCCGACGGCTGGCCCGTGGCGCTGCGCAACGCGGTCGGGCTGATGCTCGATTCGCAGTTCCCCATGTTCATCGCGTGGGGCGCCGAACATGCTTTTCTCTACAACACGCCCTACACCGAACTGCTCGACTTTCGCCACCCGCAGGCGCTGGGCGCTCCCGCCAGGCAGGTCTGGCCGGAACTGTGGGAACAGGTCAAGCCCCTGATTGAAAAAACACTTGCCGGCGAACCTAGCTACGGCGAAGACGTGCGGCGCACGCTGTGGCGCCACGGGCACGCCCAGGACTGCGCATTCACCCTGTCCTACTCGCCGGTGCGCAACGATGACGGCGAGATTGAAGGCGCATTCTGCGTCATCAACGAGACCACCGGACGGCTGCGGCTCGAACGCAGCCAGGCCTTCCAGCTACGGCTGGCCGACCGCCTGCGCCAACTGGCAACGCCGCAGGAAACCACCGCCGCGGCATGCGAACTGATCGGCGCGTTCATGGCGGTTGGGCGGGTCGGTTACGGCGAGCTGAGCGCTTCGGGCGAAATGGCAACGGTCGAGCACGACTGGACCGACGGCACGCTCGCCTCGCTGACGGGCCAGCGCTTTTCGCTGGCCGACTTCGGGGACGCGCTGGCCGATACGCTGGCGCACGGCGAGCCGGTCGTGCTCCACGATGTCGGCGCCGGCAGCCTCAGCGCCGCCTGCATCGAGGCCTTCCGCGCGATCGGGGTCGGCGCCGTCGTGGTCATTCCGCTTTCCGAGCACGGCCGCCTCACCTCCATGCTGTATGTACATGACGACCGTGCGCGCAACTGGCTCGCGGACGAGGTGGCGCTGATCAAGGACGTGGCCGAGCGGGTATGGAGCGCGGCCGAACGCACGCGCGCCCAGCAGCGGCTGGCGCGCGTGAACCGGGCGCTGGCCGACCAATTGAAGCAGCTCGCCAAGGCCAAATCGCAACAGGCGTTCCAGCTGCATGTCGCCGACGTGTTGCGCGAGCTTTCCGACGTGCAGCAGATTTTTGTCAGGTCGAGCGAGCTGCTGGGGCACTTCCTTGGCGCCACCCGTGTCCTGTGCGGCAATTACGACTTCGAGAAGAAGCTCGTCACCTACCACGCCAACTATACCGACAGCACGGTCGCCGCGATCAACGGCACCTATCCGGCGGCCGACTTCGGCGCCGACAATTTCGCCTCGCTCGAAAGCGGCGCCACCTGGGTGTGCGACGACCTGGAGCACGACCCGCGCACCGCGGGGCCGGAGACCTGGCCCACCTTCGAGGCGCTGCAGATCCGCTCGGGGGTGGTGGTGCCGCACAACCGCCACGAGACCCTGATCGCCTGCCTGTTCATCAACGACAGCCGGACGCGCCACTGGAGCGAGGACGAGGTGCGCCTGATCGAAGACGTGGCCGGACGCATGTGGAACGCGGTCGAGCGGGTGCGGGCCGAGGAAGCGCTGCTGCAGGCGGACCGCCGCAAGGACCAGTTCCTGGCCATGCTCGCGCACGAACTCAGGAATCCGCTGGCGCCGATCAGCGCCGCGGCCGAACTGCTCAAGCTGCCCGGGCTCGACCAGGACCGCCTCAACAGCACCGGCACCATCATCGCGCGCCAGGTCAGCCACATGACCGGGCTGGTCGACGACCTGCTCGATGTGTCGCGCGTCAACAGCGGCCTGGTGGTGATCGGGATGGAGGAAGTCGACATCAAGCGCGTGGTGGCCGACGCCGTGGAACAGGTACGCCCGCTGATCGAGGCGCGCCGCCATCGCTGCGCGGTGCACATCGATCCCGGCGGCGCGCACGTCATGGGCGACTACAAGCGCCTGGTGCAGGTGCTGGCCAACCTCGCCAACAACGCCGCCAAGTACACCCCGGAAGGAGGCAACATCGAGGTGCGCATGGAAACGAGCGATGAGCACGTGGTGCTGCGCGTGTGCGACGACGGGGTGGGCATGTCGCATGAGCTGCTGCCGCACGTGTTCGAACTGTTCTCGCAGGCCGAACGCAGTTCGGACCGCACGCAAGGCGGGCTCGGGCTCGGACTGGCGCTCGTCAAGAGCCTGGTCGAACTGCACGGGGGCAGCGTTGCCGCCCACAGCAAGGGGCATCACGCAGGCAGCCAGTTCACCGTGCGCCTGCCGCGCATGAGTACCCACACAGACAGCACCGGGGCCGACGACGCGCTTGCCCGCCTGCCAGCACCGGACGGCGCGCTGCGCCTGATGGTGGTCGACGACAATGTCGACGGCGCGCAAATGCTGGCCATGTTCCTGGAAGCGAGCGGGCACCAGGTTGCGGTCGAGCACTCATCGCATAGCGCGCTTGCCAGAGCGCAGCATGAGCCCTTCGACGCCTTCCTGCTCGACATCGGCCTGCCCGGCATGGACGGCAACGAGCTGGCGCGGCGCCTGCGCGCACTGCCGCTGGCCAGTTCCGCGCTGCTGGTGGCGATCACCGGCTACGGGCAGCAGGGC
>JBAQKU010000162.1:0-20073 GCA_049301315.1 Telluria sp. | reverse complement strand
TTACCTTCGATTCGAGCGCCTCCAGGCGCGCCAGCAACGTCAGAATGAGGATGTCCTTCTGTTCGTGGGATAGCCCGGTCAGGTCGGGAGAGGAGGGTTTCGTTGCCATGCCAGCATGATGAACGGAATCCTAATTGTTTACAACCAATTTCTGGCGTTCATAGGGACTGAACAGTCACAAAATGCTCATGTCTATCGGCATTCCACCGATCGGAATCAAACCCAAATCGATCCCTGTGGAAATATTATCGTGTTGACCGTGCAAACATGAACTGGACAGGATTAGCATCAATCCGACCAATGCTTGCAATATTATTTTTTTCATCTGTAGGCTCTGCTCTCCTCTATGATGTAGATAATGGTCGCGCAGAAATTCCAGATCTTAAGACGACCATTTCCCTGTCATACCCTGGACCAATGCATTTGAAGTCACCATACGTGTAGCCCGAGGCCGTGTGTGAATGTCGACGCTGGCGCATCCGCATGATGCTCTGGCGCCTATTCTTCCTTTTGCATCTTCCATAGGTTAGGGTGATTCCGGTCTTGAATTCTCAACTTGATAGACAAGATGAACTCCTTTCCCAGCATTTCGACCGTCCGCACAAATCTGCCTGAAGATGCTGCGATGTTAGCCAGATATCGATACGCTAGGGAACCGCTGATTAACTGCTGTTTTCCACGAAAAATGGCGCGTAAGTCTTTGATTTTAAAGATCGCTGATTTTCAAAAATTAGATAAATCAGCGGTTCCCTAGTGCCTTATCGTTAAGGCTCCTTAGTCACAATCGATAGGAAACGACGAAGGATTTCACTCAGGTTGCTCATGCCGCCACTTCCGATAAATTTACCATCGCGAACCTCAAATTGGATCCAGTCAAAAGCGGGACGCTCGTCGCGTGAAAAGGGGATAACAAGATCTGCCCAGGGAGTGTCCGTAAGATCAACTTCCACATACCACCCTGGGTTGTCAGTCGTTTCAATAGAAAGCCCATAGCTATGTTCCCAATCGCCGTCACACTGCGCCCTGAACCATGCTTCGATGCCCTTAACTAAATCTGTGTCATTGCTTAATGGTTTCATGATGACGGTAGCTCCTTGGGGTTAGCTGGACGAACATCTTTCGCGTCAGCCTCATGCACATGCGGTGTAGGCACCTTGGTTCCATCTGAATTGGTATGTGCCTTGCCTGTAACGTCGACACGTTTGACTTCGTCGAAGCCACTGGGATTTTTCGGATTTGGCGTGTAGGTCGCGGTGTTAGTGGTTTTACCATCAGAGTCTCGCTTCATCGTCGAATGTGGGCCGTCTGCGTTCTCAACCGGCTTTAACTTATTCGCCGCTCGTCCGCCTTCTTTAGTGGCCTCTTTGCCCGCTTCTTTTGCCGCCCCTTTGGCCGCGCCCTTCACGGCTTGCTGCTCAGTCTTGACTATAACCTTGACCAACATTTGGGCCAATTTCAACAACGGATGGCGGCCATCCGGATCAATATATTTATACGGATTATTGTTCGCATAGGCGTACCGATTGAAGCTGCCGCCGGTGTTCACATCGGTTGTCACCGGGTCAATGCTCAACATCCTACCAGCGATCGGGTCGTAGTAGCGCTGCTGCATGTAGACCAGGCCGGTGGCGAAATCGTTCACATGCCCGGTAAAGCCGATGGTCGGTTCTGCACCCATCGCGGTCAGCCCGTACGGCTCATAGCGAGTGCGACTGATAAGCGCCGCATTCCTGCTGGTGCGCGCCACCGGGCTGCCGAGCGCGTCGGTATGCACGTATTCCAGCCCCGCGTCCCCGTCCTCGGCAATCATGTGATTGTGGAGGTAGATGTATTTCCTCTTTGCCCCGCTGGTCGGCCCGCTATACATCAGCTTTCCGTCCTGAGTGTAGACCCACATCCGGTTCAAGCCATCCGTGCCAACCACGCTGGAACGGCGGCCCCATCCATCGTACACATAGGTGGCCTTGCCGGTCGCCTCCTTCATCCGGTTGCCTTGATCAAACACGTACTTCTGCGCACCGCGCTGCTTGACGTTGCCCTGGTCGTCGTAGTCGTATGCAAAATTATAGCCAGCCGGTCCGGTGATGCCTTTCAGCCGGTTGGTAATTGGATCGAAGGTGTGAACGGTCTTGCGCGCCTTCGCGCCGCGTTCGATCGTGGCGCCGGTCAGGTTGTCCAGCGCGTCGTAGTCATACCTTGCATCGCCCCACACGGCGGGCGCAAACGTTCGTTTCAGGCGATCGAGTTGATCGTATTCCATCGCACGGTTGCTCACGCCCTCGTGCCAGTCCAGGATCGATGTGACGTTGCTGTTCTGGTCGTAGGCGTACAGATCGTTGAGAACACCCGTGTCGATCGAACGCTCCGGCAGGCCGCGCTGGTTCTGGTCAAGTGTGTGCCAAATCTCATTTCCGTAGCGGAAGCCCGCGATCGCGCCGTTCGGATGATAGGTCACGTTTTTCGCGTAGCCACCAACATGGGTCGGCTCACCAAGCGCATTCGGGTCGTAGGTGACGGAAATGCCGTCGGGGTAGATCAGTTCCTTAACCGAAGCGTTCGCATCATAGTAACGCAGCAGCAAATACTCGCGTGCGTTATAGACCAGGCTCTCGGTTTCGAGCAGGCCCCGCCTGTTGTATCCGTAGGTCCATTTCATGCCGCCCGAGTTGACGGTCCACGGCGACCCCGTCATGGTATACGTGCGCCAAATTCCCGGACTCCCGTCGCCGTAGCTGGTGCTAAGCAGCCGGTTAAGACTGTCATAGCCGTAGACGATCTTCTTTGCCGCGGGCACGCTGGCCGTGTCGCAACTGCTTGTCGACGGCAGGTTCAGGCCGCTGGCGCGCCACCACACATTGTTGGCGCCATCGTAATTTTGCACCGTGGCGCCTGTTTCCGGCTCGATTGTCTTGCACAGGCGCTGGTTAGCGTCGTACACGTAGCTGCGCTTGGCGCTCTTGCCCAGGCCGCTGCGGGTGATCGCGCTTGGTTTGCCGAATACATCGCGCGCGATGTTGACGCTCACGCCCTCAGGGGCGCTGATGCTGGCAATTGCATTCTCGGACGGCTCGTCAAATACCTGGTAGCTGCTGGTGGTGTCGATGCCGCGTCCCGTCGTAAATGTTGTCGTGAAGTTGCTGCCGTAAACGTAGCCGGACCAGATCATCCCCAGTTCGCTGGTCGTGCCGGTGACGGTCTTGCGGCCAAGTGCATCGTATTGCTGATGGCTGCCGCCAGCTATGGCCGCATAGCTGCGTTGTGGGTAGGACTGGAATGTGGTGCGGCCGGCTGCATCGTAGGTGCGCTTGATGATGCGCGATGTGTTTTGGCTATCGGCCAGATCTTCAGTTTGGGTGTAGACGGGCCGCCACAGGGCATCGTAATAGGTGGTGGTGCGCGCATTGCCAGTGCTGGCCGTTTGCCGCCAGTGCCCGGGAGCCAGGTCGTATTCATCTGCCCAGATCTGTTCGAAGATTGTCTTTGTTGGATTCCACGCCACGCTGTCGTCGGTGGAAGGGGTCACCTTCGCCAACCGCCCCATCGCGTCGTATTCATAACCGGTCGCAAAACCGCCCGCGTCGGCCTTCGAATCGATAGTGCCGATATTGTTGACGACCGCACTTTCGCCAGTACCATCCGGATAACTGATGTTCTGCGCAATGCCGCGCTTGTAATTCCAAAATCCCGTGCTTTGCTCCTTGCCATCGCTGCGTGTCTTGCCATCGCTGCGCGTCTTGAGCGTGCCGTCGGGGTGGTACTTCATCGTCAGATCCAGGCGCCCGAAGCGGGTTACTGTTTCCAGCTTCGCGGAGGTGGCGTTGTAGCCGTTGAGGACCATCACCTTACCGGTACTGTTCTCTTTTACCTCTCGGACTTGTCCCAGCACCCATCGAGATACATTGTTTTCATAGGCGGTCGTTTCGGTACGGCTCATGCCCAAGCTGCTCGAGCGCGTTACTTGAAGGGGGCGCGCCCATACGTCGAACGACGCCGCTTCCCATGTAAAGGTAACCCCTTGTTGCGTGGTCACGCGCCGGTCCACTGGCATGGTCCGGATATTTGTTCCTGCATCACCCATATAGCGGTCGGTCGTGCCTTCTTCCGGCAGGTAAGGCCCGGCCCCTGCGGCCCGATAGCGCGTGGCGACAGTGCGCAACGCCGAGATGCCGTCCCAGCCGTAGTCGACTTGCTGCAACTTACCTTCGTTAACGCCGAAGCGGTTGCCGAAGATATGGCGCGTTACCCGGCCTTCGGGATCGGTCACACTTACCACTTTGATCGCAGTGCAGTTGTCGCACGGCGCCCAGCCAGCATTGGCAGGCCCATAGTCGTATTGCCATGTCATCTCCTGCAACCCCGGACCGCTGATGGTCTTGCTGGTCAGTGAGTTGGTGAAGAATCGGTCTGCCGTCTGCGTAATCAGAATTTCTTTGCCGCATCGTGGCTTTGGCACATCGCTGCGACCATGCAGGGTCGGTGCTAGCGTGAAGCTTGCGCTGGCCCCAGACGGGTGAACCATCGTGCCATTTAATACATTCATCACCGCATCCATCGGAACACCGCACTCAGTCGATTCCGTTATTTGCACATCGACAAACATGCCGCTCATGCCTGCCATTTGCCAGCTGGAGCCGTCCGGCAGCGTGACCCGATCCAGGTCGGCCAGGCCTTCGGACTGGTAATGGCTGTATTGCCAGGTTCGCGTGCCGTCGCTGACGGTCTTGATCAAGTGCGCTTCCGGCCCGCTGCCATAGGTAAATTTCAGCACGCGCCCGTCGCTGGACGCGATCTCGATAAGGTTGCGTGGCAGCGCTGGGTCGTAGCTATATTTAACGGTGTTGCCGAAGCGGTCTGTGAGCAGCGTGGGCAGCAGCCATACCTCTTTCCGTGGCAGCCTGAATTGGTTTAGAAAGATAAGCTGATCTGTCGATGTCTCATTACCGGCTTGGCCGTCTGGTACCGGCTCGACGCTCATGGGCGCACGCTGGCCCTTGGTCAGCGCCGTTGCGTCATAGCTGACCATCCAGTCGAAGGTGTAGCGAGTCCCGTCGGGAGACACTGCCACGAAACCTTCGCCATCGGTTTTGCCGGCGCTTGTGTCGCTCGCCAGGGAGGTCAGGCAACTAAGGGCCCAGCGATCGCTGGTGACCACCGGATACGTGGCGGGCGACGAGGTCGGCGCGCGGGTGTTGCCTGTGGCGCGCAGCAGCATGCGCTGGTCACCGGCACCTGGCACGTAGATGAAGGTGCCGGGCCAGAATTCCTTTGCGTTCCCAATACGACACTGTTGCTTCGCTCACGGTCTTGGGGGCGCTAAAGTTACTGCAGCGTTTGGTGTCGCCACTCTTGGTAACCCAGCCGTCTGTCGTCGATACCGTCGTATGGATGTGCGGGATATCCAGGTCCCAGCGCCCAAAAGGCCGACCGCCCGGCGCGACGCTGCCAGGATTCAAGCGGCGTCCTATTGCTACCGGCAGCGTATTGTTGCCGGGCAGGGTGACGTCGGTCTGGGTGAATTCGAGACCGCCTGTATACAGGTTGGCGCTGTCGCCAAACAGGTCGCTGCCCGCTTTGAGGGTCGCTTCGGGCGCCTTGATGTTTTTTACCTGTTCCTGCTGGGCCGATACGTCTTGCGCGTGAACCGCCAGGCTCGTTGCTGCGAGCAGGGCGGAAAAAACCACTGCGGGCAAGCGCGCGGATAGAGTGGGATGTGGCACGTACATAGGGTCTTTCAAGTGGGGGGGCGATCCTGCGAGGAATTTGCGGGCTGTCGCTTAAATTGCAATAATGATAAAATTAATCAATTATAAATATACGATTGCTTGTTAACTTGACAACCGATAAAGAAGGATGGTGTTCCGCCCGACCCGGCGCAAAGGGCATACGCGGATGGATTTGCCGGTTGATGCAGGAGCCGGTGAGCCCCATGGACGACTGAGAACGTCACGGCAGGCAACAGCAAGCGCAAGCGTGTCTTGACGCGGGCAGGACAAGTGCGCTATGATTGCCGGCTTTCCGTTTGCTCAGGAAAAGTAAATAAGGCAGAGTCCGCAGGCAGCACGAGCGGAACCACCATTTGAGCGATTTAATAATTAGGAAGTCAACATGAAAACATTTTCCGCTAAAGGACATGAAGTCCAGCGCGATTGGTTCGTGGTTGACGCGACGGACAAAGTCCTCGGACGTGTTGCCAGCGAAGTGGCACTCCGACTGCGCGGCAAACACAAGCCAGAATTTACTCCTCACGTCGACACGGGCGACTTCATCGTCGTCATCAACGCAGGCAAACTGCGCGTGACCGGTACCAAGGCAACTGCCAAGACCTACTATCGTCACAGCGGCTACCCGGGCGGTATCTACGAGACCAATTTCCTGAAAATGCAACAGCGTTTTCCGGGTCGCGCGCTTGAGAAAGCGGTCAAGGGCATGCTGCCTAAAGGCCCGCTCGGCTACGCGATGATCAAGAAGCTCAAAGTGTACGCGGAAGGTTCCCATCCGCACGCTGCGCAGCAACCTAAAGCACTCGTTCTCTAAGGAGCTGACATGATCGGTAACTACAATTACGGCACCGGCCGTCGCAAGAGTGCAGTCGCTCGCGTCTTCATCAAGGTTGGCACTGGCCAAATCATCGTTAACGGCAAGCCAGCGTCCGAGTATTTCTCGCGCGAAACCGGTCTGATGGTCATCCGTCAACCGCTGGAACTGACCGGCAACGTCGAGCGTTTCGACATCAAGGTCAACGTGCACGGCGGCGGCGAGTCCGGCCAGGCTGGCGCAGTTCGCCACGGCATCACCCGCGCACTGATCGACTACGACGCAGCACTCAAGCCAGATCTGGCTCGTGCCGGCTTCGTCACCCGCGATGCGCGTGAAGTCGAACGTAAAAAAGTTGGTCTGCGCAAAGCACGTCGCGCAAAGCAATTCTCGAAGCGTTAATCGTTTCACTCGCGGCGCTTCGGCGCTGCGTCCGAAAAAGCCGCCGACAGCAATGTCCGCGGCTTTTTTCGTTTTATCCGCCCTGGTCGCCACGCTTGCGCGCGACTTTTGCCGGACTGGTAAAATTCTGGATTCCCATTATGGCAATACCCAAGAACATTATTTCAAGGAATTAATATGATCAAAGTTGGCATCGTTGGCGGCACCGGATATACCGGCGTGGAATTGTTGCGTCTGCTCGCCGTCCATCCTGATGCGCAGCTCACCGCGATTACCTCGCGCAAGGAAGACGGCTTGCCGGTGGCCGACATGTTCCCGTCCCTGCGCGGACGCGTCGAGCTGGCGTTCTCGACTCCCGACAAGGTCGACCTGAAGCAGTGCGACGTGGTGTTTTTCGCGACCCCGCACGGGGTGGCGATGGCGCAGGCGCCCGAACTGCTGGCCGCCGGGGTCAAGGTGATCGACCTGGCCGCCGACTTCCGCCTCAAGGACAAGGCCGAGTTCGAGAAGTGGTACAAGATTCCCCACGCGGCTCCCCAATTGCTGGAAGAGGCGGTCTATGGCCTGCCCGAACTGAACCGCGAAGCGGTCAGGTCGGCCCGCCTGATCGCCAACCCGGGCTGCTATCCGACCACGGTCCAGCTCGGCTTGTATCCGCTGCTCAAGGCTGGGCTGGCTGAGGCGGGCTCGCTGATCGCCGACGTCAAGTCGGGCATCTCGGGCGCCGGCCGCAAGGCCGAGATCGGCACCCTGTTCTCCGAGTCGAGCGACAATTTCAAGGCTTACAGTGTGTCCGGCCACCGCCACACCCCGGAAACGGTCGCGCAGTTGCAGCGCTTCACCGACCAGAAGGTGGGCCTGATCTTCACCCCGCACCTGGTGCCGATGATTCGCGGCATGCATTCGACCCTCTACGCGCGCCTGGCGCGCGCGATCGACAACGCCGACCTGCAGGCATTGTTTGAAGAGCAATACAAAGACGCGCCTTTCGTCGACGTCATGCCGTTCGGCTCGCATCCGGAAACGCGCTCGACGCGCGGCTCGAACATGCTGCGCATGGCGCTGCACCGTCCCGACGTCGGCGGCGCACCCGGCAATACCGTGATCGTCCTGGTGGTCCAGGATAACCTGGTCAAGGGCGCGTCCGGCCAGGCGGTGCAATGCATGAACCTGATGTTCGGCCTGCCCGAGGCGACCGGCCTGCAACAGCTCGCCTTGCTGCCGTGAACTCGTAGACCGGGCTCCCCGTGTCGGAAATTTCTGCCTTGAACGCGAGTTTGCGCAACGGCAGACGATACAGATCAAAGTGCTTATAGTTGAGAACGGTAAATTACTTGAGTATCTGGTTACTTTTACAAGTCATTTATCGGGGGCGGACAAGCGCCGGGGCGGTGTCTTGGCGCGCTCCCGCAAGCGGTGTGCGCATTTCTCAGTCTGTCACTTTAAGGGGGCCCCTCATGTTCGGTCGTAACGCTAAAAGCGAAATTGATAGCCTGGTCGGCATCTCCGCCCGCATCGAGGGCGACCTGTGTTTCACCGGCGGCCTGAGGATCGACGGCGAGGTGCACGGCAACGTGATCGCCGGCGAGGGCCTCGAGAACGTGCTGATCGTGTCCGAGCACGCGCGCATCGAAGGGGAGGTGCGCTGCGCCAACCTGATCATCAACGGCTACATCGCGGGACCGGTTTATTCGACCGAACTGCTTGAATTGCAGCCGAAAGGCCGCATTGTAGGGGATGTCCACTACAAGCTGCTTGAAATGCATGGCGGCGCCATGGTCACCGGCAAGTTGACCCATCAGCAGATCGGGGAACCGGTTTTTCACTTGGCGGCCGTGGAATCGGTATCCGAAGCGTGAGTCGCGCCAACAGTCTATAATGATTCAAATTGTTTCCTAGTAGGAGTCCGAAATGAGTGCAGTGTCCGAAATGCCAGATGTAATCCCGATGCCGATCATCTTCACCGATAGCGCCGCCCAGAAGGTTGCGGAGCTGATCGAAGAGGAGGGCAACCCGGACCTGAAACTGCGTGTATTCGTGCAGGGTGGCGGGTGTTCGGGCTTCCAGTACGGTTTCACGTTCGATGAAATCGTCAACGAAGACGACACGACCATGGTCAAGAATGGCGTGCAGCTGTTGATCGATTCGATGAGCTACCAGTACCTGGTGGGCGCCGAAATCGACTACAAGGACGACCTCGAAGGCGCGCAATTCGTCATCAAGAACCCGACGGCAAGCTCGACTTGCGGTTGCGGCTCGTCTTTTTCAGCGTAAAAGCAACACTTAAGCGGGGTAGAGGGCGCCCAGGATCCTGGGCCCTTTTGCTCCGGTCACAACGGGCAGGTTGCCCGTTGCGCGTTCGGTGAAGCGGTAGCCGAGCCACGCAAACGCCAACGCTTCCACCCGGTTGGGCGCCACGCCCAGCACCGCTGTCGATTCCACCGTGACTTTCCCTCCCAGCGCAGCGGCCAGTTCGCGCAGCAGCGTGCCGTTGTACGCCCCTCCACCACACACATAGACCGCATCGAGCTGCCGGGTTTCGCCGTGGATTGCACGCGCGATCGTCAAGGCGGTGAGCGCCGTCAGCGTGGCCTGCACATCGGCCGGCGGCAGCGGCACGCATTGCGCCACGCGGGCGTCCAGCCATGCGAGGTGGAACAGGTCGCGCCCGGTGCTCTTGGGCGCGGGCAGGGCGAAATACGGCTCGTCGAGCAAGATCCCCAGCAGCGTTGGATTGACCGTGCCGGTCGCGGCCCATGCGCCGTCCTCGTCGTATTGGCGCCCCAGGTGGCGTGCGATCCAGGCGTCCATCAGCACGTTGCCCGGGCCGGTATCGTAACCGCTCACCTTGCCGTCGCCATGCAGCACGCTGATATTGGCGATCCCGCCGATATTGACCACCACCCGCGTCTGGCCGGGCTTGCCGAACTGCGCCTGGTGGAAGGCCGGCACCAGCGGCGCGCCCTGGCCTGCTGCGGCGATGTCGCGGCTGCGAAAGTCGGCGATCACGTCGATGCCGGTGATTTCGGCCAGCAGGGCAGGGTTGTTGGTCTGGCGCGTGAAGCCCAGTTCGGGCCGGTGGCGGATGGTCTGGCCGTGCACGGCGATGGCCTGCACCGGGCCGCTTGCCGCCGGCAGCAGGGCGGCCACGCAGGCGGCGTAGCTGGCGGCCAGATCGTTGGCGGCGAGCGCCTCGCGTTCGATTTCGTTGTCCCCGGGCGACTGCAAGGCCATCAGCGCGGCGCGCAGTTCGGCAGGGAAGGGGATGAAGGCTGCTTCCAGGGTCTTGATGGCGCCGCCGGCGAAGTCGGCGAGCACGCCGTCGACGCCGTCCATGCTGGTGCCGGACATGAGGCCGATGTAGAGCGAGGAAGCTGGGGTCATTGGTTCAGGTGAAAAAAAAGCGCAGGGCGGAAGACCCTGCGCTCTTCCGCCGTGCAATTGACATGTGGCTTAGCGGGCGGCGAGCGCCGTTCCGGCCGGACGCAGCAGGGCAAAACGGTGCGTCATGTCGGCCGCCGCGCTCTTGAAGCGGGCCATCTCGGCCGGCGTGAGCGGCGCTTGCGCCACCACCTTGACCGACAGCGGATCGCGCGCGACGTTGTTGACCCGGAACTCGTAGTGCAGGTGGGCGCCGGTCGACCAGCCGGTCGAGCCGACATAGCCGATCACATCGCCCTGGCTGACCTTGGCGCCCTTGCGCATGCCCTTGGCGAAGCGGCTCATGTGCGCGTAAGCGGTCGAATAGCCGGCCCAGTGTTTGATCTGGATCAGGTTGCCGTAGCCGCCCTGCACCCCTGCGAAATCGATCACGCCGTCACCCGAGGCGCGGATCGGGGTGCCGTTCGCGGCCGCGAAGTCGACGCCCTTGTGCGCTTTCCACTTGCCCGAAATCGGATGCGCACGCATCGAAAAGCCGGACGAGATACGGGAGAATTCCAGCGGCGATTTGAGGAAGGCTTTCTTGAGCGCCTTGCCGTCGAAGCTGTAGTAGCCCCCGCCCTGCTTGCTGGCCGGATCCTGGAACCAGACCGACTGGTAGACGGTGCCGCGGTTGGTGAACTGGCCGGCCAGGATGCGGCCCACGCGCACCATCTCGCCATCCTGCCAGAACGTTTCGTAGACCACGTTGAAGCGGTCGCCGCGTTTCAGGTCGGAGCGAAAGTCGATATCGGTCGAAAACATCTCGATGATCTGGGCCACGATGGCATCGGGCAGCTTGCCGCCGTCCGTGGTCGAATCGGTTGCCGAGTACAGGGAGGTGGTGATTTCGCGCGCACGCATCTCGACGCGCCGTTCGAGCTGCGCTGGCGCCTCCGCGGCAATGAACTTGTCGCCCACGCGCGTGATCGAAATGTTTTTGACGGGATCGGGCCCGCCTTCGGCCACGGTCGCGCGCAGCCATTGCAGGTCGCCGTCCTCGCCGGTCTTGGCCTGCACGCGCCGGCCCGTCTTGAGCCGCATCACCGCTTTGGCGACCTTGTCGCTCTTGATGAACTTGACCGCCTCCGCGTCGTCAACGCCGAGGCGGTTGAGCAGTGCGGCGAGCGTATCGCCCGAGCGCACTTTTTCTTCGTGGATAAATTGCTGTTCGTTTTGCTGGAGCGCGGCGATCTGTTCCGCCAGGTTCGGCAGCTCTAGGTCTTGCGCGATGGACTTGACCGGCAGGTCCGAGGCATCCGGCGCCAGCGGCGCTACGCCTGCCGCACCGAAGGCGCAGGCTGCCAGAAAGATCGCGGAGGCGCTGATTATGCGCGCCTTGCGTGTCGTTCCAAGCAGGCCGGACCAGCGTTTGCCTGTGAATTTGTGTATAGGGTTCATGCAATCAGTTAAAATTTGCCGCTTGAACATCCGAAGGACCACTACTTTTTCTTGTTGTTTTTTTGGTTTGTTTTCATTGGGCAAGATTGATGGGATCGAGCATTATATCAAACTCCTGAGTCTGTCCCACATTTTCCACCTGCTTGCCACACTTAGTTACATTTACCTATGACCGCCACTTCCGCCTCCAAGAACGCTGCCCAAGTGCATGGTTCGCCTTCCCTGCCACTGACGGACACCGTGTTGGAAGCGCTTGCCATTGCCAAACGCGGCGCCGATGAATTGCTGATTGAAACCGAATTCGCGCAAAAGCTGGCGCGCTCCGAGCAAACCGGCGTGCCGCTGCGCATCAAACTCGGCCTCGATCCGACCGCGCCCGACCTTCACCTGGGTCACACGGTCGTGCTCAACAAGATGCGCCAGCTGCAAAACCTCGGCCATCAGGTGATTTTCCTGATCGGCGACTTCACGTCCATGATCGGCGATCCATCGGGCCGCAACGTGACGCGGCCACCCCTGACCAAGGAACAGATCGAAATCAACGCGATGACCTACTTCAGGCAGGCTTCGCTGGTGCTCGATCCGGCGCGCACGGAAATTCGCTACAACTCGGAATGGTCCGATCCGCTCGGCGCGCGCGGCATGATCGAACTGGCGTCGCGCTACACCGTCGCGCGGATGATGGAACGCGACGACTTCACCAAGCGCTACAAGAGTGGGACTCCCATCTCGGTCCATGAGTTCCTCTATCCCCTGATGCAAGGCTATGATTCGGTCGCCCTGAAGGCAGACCTTGAGCTAGGTGGAACAGACCAGAAATTCAACTTGCTTGTTGGCCGCGAGCTGCAGAAGGACTATGGCCAGGAGCAGCAGTGCATCCTGACCATGCCCTTGCTCGAGGGCCTGGACGGGGTCGAGAAGATGTCCAAGTCCAAGAACAACTATATCGGCATTACCGAACCGGGCAACACCATGTTCGGCAAACTGATGAGCATTTCCGACACGATGATGTGGCGTTACTTCGAGCTGCTCTCGTTTCGCTCGATCGCCGAACTGGCCAAGCTCAAGGCCGACGTCGAGGCCGGCCAGAACCCGCGCGACGCCAAGGTTGCATTGGCGCAGGAGATCGTGACCCGCTTCCACTCGGCCCAGGCCGCCGCCGATGCGCTGGCCGACTTCGTCAACCGCTCCAAGGGCGGCATTCCCGACCAGGTGCCGGAAGTGGCGCTGCCGGGCGCGCCGCTCGGCATCGCGCACCTGCTCAAGCAGGCCGGCCTGTGCGCCTCGACCTCGGAAGCGATGCGCATGGTCGACCAGGGCGGGGTGCGCCTGGACGGGGTGGTGGTGGCCGACAAGGGCTTGAAAGTCGACGCCGGCACCTTCGTACTGCAGGTAGGCAAGCGCAAGTTCGCGCGCGTCACCCTGGCCGCATGATTGGCCTGCTGCAGCGGGTGAGCCAGGCCAGCGTGACGGTGGACGGCGCTGCGGTCGGCGCCATCGGGACCGGCCTGCTGGTACTGGTCTGCGCCGAACGCGGCGACGGCGAGAAGGAGGCCGACGCGCTGCTGGCCAAATTGCTGGGCTACCGGGTGTTCCCGGACGCGGCCGGCAAGATGAACCGCAGCGTGGCCGACGTGCAGGGCGGCTTGCTGCTGGTGCCGCAATTTACGCTGGCGGCCGACACCCGCTCCGGTACGCGGCCCTCGTTTACCCCCGCGGCCAGCCCCGCGGACGGACTGCGCCTGTTCGATCATTTCGTGCGCCGGGCGCGCGAGAAGCACCCGGAAGTGGCAACTGGGCAATTTGGAGCGGACATGAAAGTGTCATTGACAAACGAAGGACCGGTGACATTCTGGCTGCAGGTCAAAGCACCGCTTGCGCAATGAAACCAAGGGCGGCCGGCACTGTCAATAACATCAAGGGTGGGGGGGATGGCGATGAAACTCTGGAGTGATACCTTTAGCGACGGCGGCGTGATTCCGCCCGAATGCGCGTTTGCCGTCATCGATCCGCTGGTGCACATACGCCTGTCGACCAACCGCAACCCTCACCTGGCCTGGGACGACGTGCCGCCCGGCACCGAATCGCTGGTGCTGCTGTGCCACGACATCGACGCCCCCACCAACGCGGCCGACGTCAACAAGGAAGGCCGGGTGGTGCCCGAAGACATGCCGCGCACCGTGTTCTACCACTGGGCCCTGGTCGATATCCCGGTCGCGCTCAGGTCGCTTGCGGCGGGCCTGTTCTCCGAGCTGGTGACCCCGCACGGCAAGAGCGGGCCGCTGGTGCCGTTCGCCATCAAGAACGGCACCGAGCACCAGTTGCGCCAGGGCGTGAACGACTACACCAGCTGGTTCGCGACCGATCCCGACATGGCGGGCGAATATTACGGCTACGACGGCCCCTGTCCGCCCTGGAACGACATGCGCGTGCATACCTATCTGTTCACCCTGTACGCGCTCGACGTTGCGCGCCTCGCGCTCGAGGGACGCTTCACCGGAGCCGAGGCGCGCCTTGCGATCCGCGGCCACATCCTGGACGAAGCGCAAATGATCGGCGTGTATTCGCTCAATCCCGAGGTCGTCCAGGCGCTCTCCCCATAACCGCGCGCGCCCGCAGGCAGCTGCGGGGCGCCTTCGCACGCTCATGCAGACCACCTCCCTGATCCTGATACGCCACGGCGAAACCAGCTGGAACGCCGAACGCCGCCTGCAAGGGCACGTCGACATCGCACTCAATGCCGAGGGCGAGCGCCAGGCCGCGGCGCTGGGCCAGGCACTCGGCTGCGAGCGCATCGACCTGGTGGCGGCGAGCGACTTGCGGCGCGCGCACCAGACCGCGCAGGCGGTGGCCGCCAGGCACGGCTTGCCGGTACAGCTAGACCCGGCCCTGCGCGAGCGCTGCTACGGCGCCTTCGAAGGCTTGCTGTACGCCGAGATCGAGCAGCGCTTCCCGGACCAGTTCGCGGCATGGCAGGGGCGCGACATCGACGCCGTCATGCCGCCCGGGGCGCGGCGCGCCGAAAGCTTTCGCCAGTTCCACGCGCGCTCGGTGGGCGCGCTCCTGGCCTTTGCTCAGGCCCATCGCGGCAAGACACTGGTGCTGGTGGCGCACGGCGGCGTGCTCGAGTGCGCCTACCGCAGCGCGCTCGGCCTGCCGCTGCAAACGCCGCGCACTTTTTCGATAACGAACGCGAGCATCAACCGTTTCAGCGTCGCCGGCGACAAGCTCAGCCTCACGAGCTGGGGCGAGGTTGCCCATCTGGCGCCGGACGCGCTCGACGAATTGCCGTAAGCGGCTGCGCGTGCCCCGCGCGTGCGCCAATCTCGCCACATTGCTGCAGGTGCACGCGAAATAGTGCTTATTATTTGAGCAGTAATTCGGGTAAGATAGACGGTTCCCGTCCATTTTTCGTTCTCCTGTGCAAATCGGTCCCTACACACTGCGTAATAACGTTTTCGTCGCGCCCATGGCCGGCGTGACCGACCGTCCGTTCCGCCAGCTGTGCAAACAGCTGGGCGCGGGCTACGCCGTGTCGGAGATGGCCGCGTCCAATCCGCGCCTGTGGGCCACCGACAAAAGCACGCGCCGCACCGACCACGACGGCGAGATGGAACCGAAGGCGGTGCAGATCGCCGGCGCCGACCCGCAGGACCTGGCCGATTGCGCCAGGTTCAACGTGGACCGCGGCGCCCAGATCATCGATATCAACATGGGCTGCCCGGTCAAGAAGGTATGCAACAGCTGGTGCGGTTCGGCCCTGCTGCAGCATGAGGACCTGGTCGAAAAAATCCTGCACGCGGTGGTGGGCGCGGTCGATGTCCCCGTCACGCTCAAGTTCCGCACCGGCTGGAACCGCGAGAACAAGAACGCGCTGCGCATCGCGCGCATCGCGGAACAGGCCGGAATCCGCATGCTCACCTTGCACGGACGCACCCGCGCCGACGGTTACAGCGGGCACGCCGAGTACGAGACGATCGCGGCCGTCAAGGCGGCGGTCGGCATTCCGGTGGTGGCCAACGGCGACATCGGCACGCCCGAGAAGGCGCAGTGGGTGCTCGAGCAGACCGGCGCCGACGCCGTGATGATCGGGCGCGCGGCCCAGGGCCGCCCCTGGATCTGCCGCGAAATCGATCATTACCTGCGCACCGGCAGCCACCTGCCGGCACCGCTGGTGCAGGAGGTGCGCGCCCTGATGCACGAGCATCTGCAGGCGCACTATGCGTTCTACGGCGAGTTCCTGGGAGTGCGCACCGCGCGCAAGCACATCGGCTGGTACGTGCGCGACCTGGCGGGCGGCGAACAATTCCGGCGCGCGATGAACCTGCTGGAATCGACCGCGCAGCAGTTGCTTGCGGTCGATAAATTCTTTGAATCTCAACGCGGCTTTGGCGAGCGGTTACAATACCGGCCCGCAGCACCAGAGGCATTGGCAGCATGAAGCATCACCACAAATAATAAAAAATATCGGACGAACGCGCGCCACAAGCGCGGCGGGAAAAGATCAATCAGCCGGACGAAGCACGAAAATGAGCAAAGAAAGTATCCAGGAAGTTGTCCAGAAGAGCCTTGAAGACTATTTCAACGATCTGGGCGAGCAGCAAGCATCGAATATCTACGACATGGTCGTCTTGACGGTGGAAAAGCCCATCCTTGAAGTCGTGATGATGCGCGCGGAGGGCAACCAGTCCCACGCGGCGCAGATGCTGGGCATCAATCGCAATACCTTGCGAAAAAAATTGCAGGAACACGGACTGCTGTAACGCTTTAGCACACTGAGTGGCCGTGCTGCGAGCGCGAGCCAATCGCGCCCGGCGCGCCAGTGCAGGTTCACCGAATACTCATCAACCAGGCCACTCACCATGATCAAACAAGCTCTTATCTCCGTTTCCGACAAGACCGGGGTGCTCGACTTCGCGCGCGCCCTGTCTGCCCTCGGCGTCAATATCCTGTCCACCGGCGGCACCGCCAAACTGCTGGCCGACAACGGCGTGGCGGTGACCGAAGTGGCCGACTACACGGGCTTTCCCGAAATGCTGGACGGACGCGTGAAGACGCTGCACCCGAAGGTACACGGCGGCATCCTGGCGCGGCGCGACTTCCCCGAGCACGTGGCCAAGCTGGCCGAACACAACATCCCGACCATCGACATGGTGGTGGTGAACCTGTACCCGTTCCAGCAAGCCGTGGCCAAGGACGATTGCACGCTGGAAGACGCGATCGAGAACATCGACATCGGCGGCCCGACCATGCTGCGCTCGGCCGCCAAGAACCACAAGGACGTGGTGGTGGTGTGCGATCCGGCCGACTACGGCCTGGTGCTGGCCGAGATGAAGGGCACCGGCGCGCAAGCCGGCGCGCTCAGCTACGACACCAAGTTCATGCTGGCCAAGAAAGTGTTCGCGCACACCGCCCAGTACGACGGCGCCATCACCAATTACCTGACCAGCCTGGGCCAGGACAAGGCGCACGCAACGCGCGCGGCCTATCCGCAGACCCTGAACATGAGCTTTGAAAAAGTGCAGGACATGCGCTACGGCGAAAACCCGCACCAGTCGGCCGCGTTCTACCGCGACCTGGCGCCGGCCGCGGGCGCGCTGGCCAGCTACCAGCAACTGCAGGGCAAGGAACTGTCGTACAACAACATCGCGGACGCCGACGCGGCCTGGGAATGCGTCAAGTCGCTCGGCGGCCTGGGGCAGCCGGCCGGCTGCGTGATCGTCAAGCACGCCAATCCCTGCGGCGTGGCGATCGGCGCCGACGCCTTCGATGCCTACAGCCGCGCGCTGCAAACCGACCCGACCTCGGCCTTCGGCGGCATCATCGCCCTGAACACCGAACTCGACGCCAAGACCGCCGAGGCCATCTCCAAACTGTTCGTCGAAGTGCTGATCGCACCTTCGTTTTCAAGCGGAGCGCGCACCATCATGGCGGCCAAGCAGAACGTGCGCCTGCTCCAGATCGCGCTCGGCGCCGGCCACAACCCGTTCGACGTCAAGCGCGTCGGCGGCGGCCTGCTGGTACAGTCGCCCGACGCGAAGCATGTCGGCCTCGGCGAGCTGCGCGTGGTCACGAAGAAGCAGCCCACCCAGCAGCAGTTGCAGGACCTGATGTTCGCATGGCGCGTGGCCAAGTATGTCAAGTCCAACGCGATCGTGTTCTGCGCCGGCGGCATGACGCTGGGCGTGGGCGCAGGCCAGATGAGCCGCATCGATTCGGCCCGCATCGCCTCGATCAAGGCGCAGAACGCGGGCCTGAGCCTGGCCGGTTCGGTCGTCGCGTCGGACGCGTTCTTCCCGTTCCGCGACGGGCTCGACGTGGTGGTGGACGCGGGCGCGGCCTGCGTGATCCAGCCGGGCGGCTCGATGCGCGACCAGGAGGTGATCGACGCGGCCGACGAGCGCGGCGTGGTGATGCTGTACACCGGCGCCCGTCATTTCCGCCACTGATCGCGGCAAAGCTTGCCCGGCGGTATAACATTCGATCATGATTATTCTTGGCATTGACCCGGGCCTGCGCATCACAGGCTTCGGTCTGATCGAAAAGCAGGGCAACAAGCTGCGCTACATCGCCTCGGGCACCATCAAGACGGTGTCCGACGGCGACCTGCCGAGCCGCCTGAAGGTGATCTTGAAAGGGATCGCCGAGATCGTGCACACCTACCAGCCCGACTGCGCGGCGGTGGAGAAGGTGTTCGTCAACGTCAATCCCCAATCGACCCTGCTGCTCGGGCAGGCGCGCGGCGCTGCCATCACGGCGCTGGTGGGGGCCGACCTGGCGGTGGCCGAGTACACCGCGCTGCAGGTCAAGCAGGCCGTGGTCGGACACGGCAAGGCGGCCAAGCAACAGGTGCAGGACATGGTGGCGCGCCTGCTGGTGCTGCCCGGACTGCCCGGCAGCGACGCCGCCGATGCGCTCGGTGTTGCAATCTGCCATGCGAACAGCCATGATGCGCTGGCGCTGATCGGCGCGCTGGCGCCCGGATTAAAAGGCCTGCGCATGAAGCGCGGCCGTCTGGTCTAACTCCACAAGGTCACTAGAATGATAGGTCGCATCTCGGGAATCCTGCTCGAAAAGAATCCGCCGCAACTGCTGGTCGACTGCAACGGCGTCGGCTACGAAGTCGACGTGCCGATGAGTACCTACTACAACCTGCCGCAACTGGGCGAGAAGGTCACCCTGTTCACGCACCAGGCGATCCGCGAAGATGCGCACCTGCTGTTCGGCTTCGGCAATTCGTCCGAACGCAGCGTGTTCCGCCAGCTGATCAAGATCAGCGGGGTCGGCGCCCGTACCGCACTGTCGATCCTGTCGGGCATGACCATCGCCGACCTGGCGCAGGCCGTCACCCTGCAGGAGGCGGGACGGCTGGTCAAGGTGCCGGGCATCGGCAAGAAGACCGCCGAACGGCTGCTGCTCGAACTCAAGGGCAAGCTGGGCGCCGACCTCGGTGCGCCGGGCGGGACGGTGCAGCACGACGCGCAGTCCGATATCCTCAACGCGCTGCTCGCCTTGGGGTATTCTGACAAGGAAGCGCTGGCCGCGCTCAAGAACATGCCAGCCGGCAGCAGCGTGTCGGACGGTATCAAGTTTGCGCTCAAGGCGCTGTCCAAGGGGTGAAGCAGCTTGCGTTACCCGAGCTTCAATGTTTTCCTTGCGAGATTAAACGATGAGCATCCAGACCGACGATTTCAGCGAGCAGCGCATCATCGCCGCCACGCCCGCTTCGCCCAACGAAGAGGCGATCGAGCGCGCGCTGCGGCCCAAGCATCTCGACGAATATGTCGGCCAGGAGAAGATCCGCGGCCAGCTCGAGATTTTCATTTCGGCCGCGCGCAAGCGCCGCGAAGCGCTCGACCACACCTTGCTGTTCGGGCCTCCCGGCCTGGGCAAGACCACGCTGGCGCACATCATCGCGCGCGAGATGGGCGTGAACCTGCGCCAGACCTCCGGGCCGGTGCTCGAGCGGCCCGGCGACCTGGCCGCGATCCTGACCAACCTCGAAGCGAACGACGTGCTGTTCATCGACGAGATCCACCGCCTCTCGCCGGTGGTCGAAGAGATCCTGTATCCGGCGCTGGAAGACTACCAGATCGACATCATGATCGGCGAAGGCCCGGCGGCGCGCTCGGTCAAGCTCGACCTGCAGCCGTTCACGCTGGTGGGCGCGACCACGCGCGCCGGCATGCTGACCAATCCGCTGCGCGACCGCTTCGGCATCGTCGCGCGGCTCGAGTTCTATAACACGCTTGAACTGACCCGCATCGTCACGCGCAGCGCCGCGCTGCTCGGCGCACCGATCGACGAGGACGGCGC
>JBAQKU010000161.1:0-2060 GCA_049301315.1 Telluria sp. | reverse complement strand
CGTTGAGCAAGCCGGTCAACGATTTTACGCGGTAGCGATAGACAAGAATCATACAAGTTCGAGCGTTGATTTCGTTTTTCGTTCCCTGTTTTCTAATCGAAAGGCAACGACTGCTTCGGCATGGCTTATCATGGTGCCCGAATTGCTGCGCAATTCGCAGTCGGCTCCTTTCACTTCCCGGCCTGAAGGCCGGGGTTTCTCGGAGCAAATCTGATGAAATTTGTAACGGCGGCGGCGCCGCCGGCCCAGCGCACCCGTGCCGGATCGTCTGGCGCACGATTCAATTGTTGCCAGACCTGTCACGGATAAGGTTTGTGTGGCACACTTCGGGCTCACACCTGATCGACCTTTGGAGCCCATGAGTATCATCCACAAGCTGCCGTATGAATGGCTGGTTGGCCTGCGCTATACGCGTGCGGGCCGGCGCAGCGGCCGCAACAGTTTTATTTCGTTTATTTCGCTCATTTCGGTCGCCGGCATCGCGCTCGGCGTGGCGGCGCTGATCATCGTGCTGTCGGTCATGAACGGTTTCCAGAAAGAGGTCACCGACCGCATGCTGTCGGTGCTGGCCCATATCGAGGTGTTCGACGCGCGCGGCGGCATGCCGAACTGGCAGGCGTCGGTGCGGGACGCTTTCAAGAACCCCGAAGTCAGGGGCGCGGCGCCGTTCGTGGAAACGCAGGGCATGCTGCTGCGCGACGGCGTGATGCGTCCGTCGGTGATCCGCGGCGTGCTGCCGTCCGAAGAGCACAAGGTGTCGGACGTGGCGTCCCAGGTCAAGCTGGGCAGCTTCGACCAGCTCACGCCGGGCTCCTTCAATATCGTGATCGGCTACGCGCTGGCGCGCGCCCTGAATGTCACGCTGGGCGAGAAAATCACGATGGCGCTGGCGCAGGCCCAGACCACGCCGGCCGGGGTGCTGCCGCGCATGCGCTCGTTTACGGTGGTGGGCATTTTCGAGGCCGGCCATTATGAATTCGATTCGGCGCTGGCCTTCGTGCACCTGGACGACGCCGAGAAAATGGAACGCCTCGAGGCGCCCTCGGGCCTGCGCCTGCGCATCGCCGACATGCACCGCGCACCGCAGGTGGCCGCCGAGCTCAAGAAAAGCATGCCGGGCGACTTGATGGTGCGCGACTGGTCCAAGCTCAACGCCAACTGGTTCGCGGCGGTGCAGACCGAGAAGAAGATGATGTTCATCATTCTCACCCTGATCATCGCGGTGGCCGCCTTCAACCTGGTGTCGACCCTGGTGATGAGCGTGACCGACAAGCAGGCCGACATCGCCATTCTGCGCACGCTGGGCGCGTCGCCGCTGTCGATCATGAAGATCTTCATGATCCAGGGCGCACTGGTGGGCATCATGGGCACCGCGCTTGGGGTGGGCGCGGGCGTGCTGGTCGCGCTCAACGTCGACGTGATCGTGCCGTTTATTGAACATTTGCTGGGAGTGCAGTTCTTGTCGAAGGATATTTACCTGATCAGTTCCGTGCCGTCCGACCTGCGCTGGGGCGACGTGTCGCGCATCGGCGGCCTGGCCGTGGTGCTCGCCTTCCTGGCCACGCTCTATCCGAGCTGGTCGGCTTCGCGCGTGAAACCGGCGGAGGCGCTGCGCTATGAGTGATCTGTCCGCCACGCCGGTCCTGTCCTGCCTCGGCCTGGGCAAGACCTTCACCCAGGGCTCGTATTCGGTCCAGGTACTGAACAACATCGACTTCAGCATTTATCGCGGCGAGCGGGTCGCCATCGTGGGCGCCTCCGGCTCCGGCAAGTCGACCCTGCTGCACCTGCTGGGCGGGCTCGATACGCCGACCACCGGCGCGGTCAGCCTGCTGGGCGAGGATTTCGCCAGCCTGTCCGAGACCCGGCGCGGCGAGCTGCGCAACGCGGCGCTCGGCTTCGTCTACCAGTTCCACCATCTGCTGCCCGAGTTTTCGGCGCTCGACAACGTCGCCATGCCGCTCATGATCCGGCGCGAAAAGCGCGCTAGCGCGGCCGCGCAGGCCCAGGCGATACTCGAGCGGGTCGGCCTTGCCAAGCGCGTGACCCACGTCCCGGGC
>JBAQKU010000160.1:0-20182 GCA_049301315.1 Telluria sp. | reverse complement strand
TAATCCGTCTGACGATCTACTGTAATGAAGCCGCGCATTCCTACCCCGTTCGTCTCGTTGTGCTCATCAACATTTTACCCAACGGAGCCACTGTTTTCCAGCGTAAAGTCCGACAAGCTGCTAGCGTGGAAAAAGCAAACCGGGATGAGCCCGGTTTTGCGCTATTCGCGTTTAGAACTCTTCCCAGTCGTCCCCATTGACCGTTGCCGGCGCGATGCGCTTAGGCGCTGGCGCAACAACCTTGGCCGCCGCCGCCGAGCGCTGCGCCAGGCTGCGAACGGGCTTGTGGCCGACTCTGATCGGTGCCTTGGCCTGCACCGGCTCGGCTCCTTCGTGTTGATCCGCGAGCTTGAAGCGCGACACCATCTGCAGCAGTGAGCCGGCCTGGGCTTTCATCGATTCGGTGGCCGCCGTCGCCTCTTCGACCAGCGCGGCGTTTTGCTGCACCACCTGGTCCATCTGCGTGACGGCCGTGTTGATCTGCTCGATGCCCGCGCTTTGTTCCTGGCTGGCCGTCGCAATCTCGACGATCAGGTCGCTCACCTTCTTGACCGAGGTCACGATCTCCTCCATCGTCTGCCCCGCCGCGTCCGCCAGCTTGGTGCCCGCGTCCACCTTGTCCGTCGAATCGCCGATCAGCGTCTTGATCTCCTTGGCCGCCGCCGCGCTGCGCTGCGCCAGGTTCCTCACCTCCGAGGCCACCACCGCGAAGCCGCGGCCCTGCTCCCCGGCACGCGCCGCCTCCACCGCGGCGTTCAGCGCCAGGATGTTGGTCTGGAACGCAATGCCGTCGATCACGCCGATGATGTCGGCGATCTTCCTGGACGATTCGGAGATGCCGGTCATGGTGCTCACGACCTGGCCCACCACCTGCCCGCCCTTGCGCGCCACTTCGGAAGCACTCACCGCCAGCTGGCTGGCCTGGCGCGCGTTCTGCGCGTTCTGCGTCACCGTCGACGTCAGCTCCTCCATCGAGCTGGCGGTCTCCTCCAGAGTGCTGGCCTGCTCCTCGGTGCGCTGCGACAGGTCCAGGTTGCCCTGCGCGATCTGGGCGCTGGTGTCGGACACCGCGTGCGCTCCGCTGGCAACCTCGCCCACCAGGGCGTGCAGGTTCCCGGTCATTTCCGACAGCGCCTTCAGCAGCTGCCCGGTCTCGTCGTCGCCGCCGGCCGGGAGCTGCCCACTGAGATCCCCGCGTGCGATCTGGCCCGCCGCGTCGATGGCCGTCTTCAGCGGACGAACGATAACCCGGCTCATTAACATGGCGATGGTCGCCGACGCCACCAGTGCGATCAGCATGATGGCGATCAGGACGCCCACCGCTATGCGGAAAGTCTCGGCCGCCGCGTCGTAGCTTTCCTGCGCCAGCCGCTTTTCCAGCTGGATCAGTTCCTCGAAATGCTTGAGCATGGACTGGAACTGGGTGTCCGCAGTCTGCATCGCCATCGCGCCCGTCGACATATCCACCGTGCTCAGGTCGATGGCGACAGCCACCGCCTTGCGGTACTTGGCGATTCCCGCGATGGCCAGCGCGATCAGTTTTCGCTCGCCCTCCGTCGCTCCGGCTGCCGCGTCGAAACGCGTGATCGTCGCGGTCACCTGGTCGATCTTCGCCTTCTGCTCGTCGGTCGCCTGCCTGATCTTGTCTTCCTTGAGATTCGCGATCCAGGTGATCAGCCGGTAGACGCTGGAGTGAACTTCGCTGAGCTCCTGCGCGGCGTCGGCGGACACCTGGTAGCCGGCGAAGCGGCTCTTGACCAGTTCTTCCAGCGCGGCGTTCTGCTGATGCAACGCGCCGTACGCCACCGACCCAAGAACGACGAGAAACACGATGGCGGTTGCCGGTGCAATCAGTATCTTTTGCAAAACTTTCACGCTGCCTCCAATTGCTTTCCATTCGGATGGGTGGCGGCGCCCCGGTCAGCCGCCCCTTCGGTTCAAACCGGCTTGTAAATGCCGCCGCAAACGATCAGGTCGTCGGCGCGCTCACAGTACATTGCCTTGGGTTCGATCTTCTTGCTGACCGGGTTCACGAACTTGTAGTCCTGCCAGAATTTGCCCTTGGCCTTGGCCAGCTCCATGCGCTCGCGCACATATTCCTTGCCGTCGCTGTCCTTGAGTTCCAGGAAGTTCTTGCCGATCATTTTCTCGTTGGCGCCATGCGCCACGTTGGTCCCGTCGAACTTGTAGACGCTCAGGTACAGGTCGCGGTCGACGAACAGTCCCTTCTTGTTGCTCATCTCCAACAGGGCCTTGTCCTTGCCCTGCGCCCTGAGGTACTCGACGGCCTTCTTCACCATCGTTTCGGCCTCCTTGGCGGTCGCCTTGTCCGACGCGGGCGCGGGGGCGGCAGGTGCGGCAACGGCGCATGCGGCACCGATCATCAAAGCGACCGCGACTACAAATTTCTTTTTCATTTCAGTATCCCCTATTCGTGCTGAACCAACAAAAAATGCCCACGGATGCGCACGTATTCGCTGCGACCGTGAACCTCGTGGTCCGGTGCCTCATGGCGCTGGACCCAACCCGATCTCCTCGATGTCGCACGCTCCGCGCGGCCTCAAGGCTGTTGCGCCGAGCCCGCCGTCGCGCGATGACTCGCTGCCGCCTGGAATTCTGTCCAACTGCCGTTGGCGTGACCTTCCTGCGCCTTGGGCCGGCTCAGCGCCGCGAACGCCGCCCGAATGAAGAAGAGAATTCCCAAAGGCGTCAGTAGACGTTTCTATATATTGCATGCGGAAAATTCTATTTGCCGATGCGCAATCAAAATCGATTCTAACCCGGTTTGCATCCGGGACATACGGTCAGGCCATGAAAACCCGGAATGTTGCTGAGAAGCTACACGCTTTGTCGGTCTGTCTTACGATACGGCCGGTTCCAGCAGGGTCAAGGTCTGGCGCTCGGTGTCGAGCGTGGCCATCACGCCGACCGGGAGCGTGAACTGGTTGCGGATGTGCCCGAACGAATAACCGGTCACGGCGGGAATGGCGAGCGGCTGCAGGTGGATGTCGAGCGTTTCGTCGAGCGTGAGCGAGATGTCCTCGTCCTCGGGGCCGCAGTTCTCGCAGATGCCCACCATCACCGCCGCGGCGTTGGCAAAGCCGACCGACAGGTCGAGCTGGGTCATCCAGCGGTCGAGCCGGTAAGGCGCTTCGTTGACTTCTTCGAGGAACAGTATGCTGCGCCGAAAGTCCGCCGCATACGGGGTGCCGGCCAGCGCGCTGACCAGGCTCAGGTTGCCGCCCATCAGCGGCCCGCTCGCCATGCCCGCATGCACCGTGCGCATGGCGAAGTGCGGTTCCTCCAGCGCGCGCCGGCTGTTTTCAAGCGCCATCGGGATGGTGTAGCCGGCCTGCGGCTCGGTCAGCACCGCCATCAGGTGGGTGCTCGCATAGTCCGAGATGCCGGACGAGGCCACCGGGCCGTGGAAGCTCACCAGTCCGGCATGCCGGTGAAGCGCCAGGTGCAGGGCGGTGATGTCGGAATAGCCGAGCAGGATCTTCGGGTTGGCGCGGATCAGCGCGTAGTTGATGGAAGTGAGCAGCGAGATGCAGCCGGAGCCGCCGCGGATGCACCAGATCGCCTTGACTTCCTTGTCGGCGAACATCGCATGCAGGTCGTCCACGCGCTGCTGCACGGAACCTGCATAATTGCCGTGCACTTCGCGCAGGTTGGCGCCCTGCTTCACCCGGAACCCGAGCGCCTCGATATTGGCCACCGCCTTCTCGATCGAGGGGTCGCTGGTGCGTCCCCCCGGTGCGATCAGGCCGACCAGGTCGCCCTGGCGCAGGCGCGGGGGTTTGATCAGTGCTCGCTTCATGTGGCGCTGCTTCCTTGTCTTGGCTGTGGCCGCTCGGGCCGTGGCCGGCAGCATGGCAGCGGCGGCCACCAGGGTGGCAAAGGCGCGCCGGCTGATCTTGTCGCTACTGGACATTGCTGCTCTCGGAAAAAAAGCGTCCTGAAAAAAAAAGGCCCGCTGCAAGGACGCTTGCGCCTCCCTGCAACGGGCCTTCAGGCCAAGGCAATCAGAAGAACTTGTAGTTTGCCGTCAGGGTGTAGGCACGCCCGCGCGGGTCCGCCACGCGTGGCTCCCACGAGCTGCCCGCACCGCTGTTGCTGTCGTAGGTGATCGCAAACGGCGGATCGGTGTCGAACAGGTTCTTGATGCCGGCGGTCAGGGTCAGGTTCTTGATGCCGGTGTAGTTCACACTGGCATTGAAGATCGAATACGCCTCCACGTTCGGATTGTAGTTGACCGGCTTGACCAGCCCGTTGGCAACGCCCGGCAATACCTGGTCCTTGTAACCGTCGCGGTAGAGCTGCTGGAACATGCCGCTCCAGTCACCCTTTTTGTAGGTGACGTAGGCGCTGTGCTTCCACTTCAGGCCCAGGTCGCCGGTAAAGGTGAAGCGTCCCACTTCGCTTTCGCCGAACGGCGCATTGGAGCGCGCGCGCGATTTTTTCTCCAGCAGGTAGGAGCCGTCGATACCGGCCACCCACTTGCCGGCCCACAGGCTGCCATTGGTGCGCGCGCCCGCTTCGATGCCGCGGGTGATGCTCGAACCGGCGTTGAGCCAGCGCTGGTCGACCGCGATCAGCTTGCCGCTTGGGTCACGCAGGAACTGACCTTTGAACAAGTCGTAATTGGCCAGCATGTCCGACAGGGACACCGACTTGATGGTGTCGAACTTGCGGATTTCCCACACGTCGAGGTTGGCCGAGAAGCGCGCCGATGGTTCGAACACAACGCCCACCGTGCCCTGCTTGGCGGTCTCGGGGCCGAGGTTGCGGCGCCCGCCGGTCCAGGTGTCCGGATTGATCGACTCGCAGCCCGGCTTGGTGCTGTCGGCCTTGAGCGTTGGACAGGTGGCCGGGTCGGCCAGGTCCTTGCCGGCGTATGGCGACTCGGTCACGCCGTTGAACAACTGGTTGAACGACGGTGCGCGAAAGCCCGTGTTGTACGAACCGCGGAACATCAGTTGCGCCAGCGGCTGATAGCGGAACGACACTTTCGGGTTGAAGGTGTTGCCAAAACCGGAGTAGTGGTCCTGGCGCCCGGCGACGGTCACTTCCAGCGCCTTCGTCACGGGAACGATGAACTCGGCATACACCGCGCGGATGTCGCGGCTGACCGAATCGAGCGCGTTCGAATCGTCGAACGGCGCGTTCAGGATGAGCGGACGGGCCGCCGCGGCGCGCGCGTCGCCGTTGAACGAGTATTCTTCCTTGCGCAGGTCGACGCCGACCGCGGCCAGCACGGAACCGGCCGGCAGCTTGTAGATGTCACCCGAGACCGCGGCATCGAGCTGGGTCAGGGTGGTCTTGCCGCCGTACAGCACAACGCCTTCGGCCGAGGTGGTCTTCATCAGGTCAAGCGCCGCCTGCGATTGCTTTTCGCCGGGCTTGAGGAAGGGGTTGATCAGGCCGCTGCCCAGTGCATCGGCAAGCGCCTTGGTGTAGTTGTAACCGGTGCCGAGCTTGGACTGCGACTCGCTGTAGGCGCGCGACAGGCCGATGCGGTAGTCGAAATTGCCGATCGGGCCGTCTGCGCCAAGCTGCACGCGGGCGGCATCGGTCTTGGTCTCGATTTCGCGGTTGCCGCACTCCATGCAGCGCCAGCGGTAGGCGATCGGCAGGCCGCGGTTCGCTGCGATCGACGGGAACACCGCCACCAGCGCGTTGAAGACGCCGTTGTAGGCCGGGCCGGTGCTCGGGTAGAACGAGCTGGCCGGGAAGTTGGTGCCGCTCGGCGAAATCTGGTTCGGCGAGAAGCTCTTGCGCACTTCGGTCTGGGCACCGACCGCTTCGGCAAACAGCTCGTGGGCGCCGACCTTGAAGGTGGCGCGGGTCACGAAGTTGGTGTTCTGGACAGGCTGTTGCAGGACCGCGGCGCGGCCGGTATCCCATGCGCAGCCGAGGCCGGCGGAAGCGGTGTCCCACAGTTTTTCGTCGTACGGGCCCATGCCGTCGACCGACGCGCAACCGGCGCCGCCCGGCAGGTCCAGCAGGCTCACGCCGCTGTATGCCTGGGTGGTGCCCGGCCGGACCGGGCCGGTGTTGCTCTTGCGGCTGAAGATGGTGTCGCCCAGCGAGGTCGCGAACACGTTGGCGAACGGCGCGCCGCGGGTGTCGACCGACAGGCCGCGATCGGGCTGGAAGGTGTTGACGAAGTCGCGCTGGTCGCCGCGCAGGGCCTTGTTTTCGCTGCGGGCAGCGGCAAACAGGACATTGAAGCCTTTTGCGTCGAGGTCGCCGAAGCCGCCCGTCACCGACACGCGCGCGATGTTGCCGCCGCCCGCTTCGGTCACGTCGGTAAATGCCTGGGCTTCCAGGCCGGTGTAATTCTTGCGCAGGATGAAGTTGATCACGCCGCCGATGGCGTCGGTACCGTACACCGCCGAAGCGCCGTCCTTGAGCACTTCGACCCGTTCGACCGCTGCCATCGGGATCGAATTGAGGTCGACCGCGGAGCCCTTCATGCCGTGGGTCGCTACGCGCCGGCCGTTGAGCAGGATCAGGGTGCTGTCGGAGCCCTGGCCGCGCAGGTTGGCCGAGGACGCGCCGTTGTTGCCGCGCTGGGCGCCGGAGGTGACGTCGGCGTTACTGGCCAGGTTGTCCGAGCCGTTGCCGTTGATGTTCAGTGTGGCGATCAGCTGTTCGGCGGTGACGATGCCCTGCTCTTCGAGCTGCTTGCGGGAGATGATCTCTACCGGCAGCGCGCCTTCCTTGGCAATGCGCTTGATGCTTGAACCCGTGATTTCGACGCGCTGCATCGGCTGCTGGGGCTGCGCGTCCTGTGCTGCCACCTGGCCTGCCACGCCAATCAGCGCGATCAATTGTGCTAGCTTTTTCAACTTCACGGGGTTTCTCCTTGGTTTTCTCGAGGCAATCACCAACTCTGCCGTGGCAGGCTGGCAATCAATGTGTCATGTTCTTGGCATGACGCTAATGGTCATTTGAGAGTACGCGCAAGCTTGCGGCGTCATCCAATGAAATATCCGGCGCCAACTATAACTTTTTGGAATGTATTGCGGCAGATCATTTTCCGTCCATTCTAGCGACACTTTCCCGCGCTGCAAGATCTAGATCGAGATAACGCCATGTGGTGAATTCGACCGGATGGCGCTTGTAGTTTTTTAGCCACGCTTGGGTGATGTCGGCCGAGATCGGATGGGTGAGCGGCACCCAGGGGTTGTAGGCGTGGATCAGCTGGTTCATGTCGCGATACAGGCGCCGGCGCTCGGGCGAGTCGCTCAGCCGGCGCGTTTTTTCATACAAATCGTTATAGGCCGGCAGGTTGAAGCGCGCATAGTTGGCGCGTCCCGCGTTCGGGCCGTACAGCAACTGGTAGAAATTGTCGCCGTCGGGGAAGTCCGCGATCCAGTTACTCTCGAACATCTGCACCTTGCCCAGGCGCGAGGCCTTGATGATCTCGGTCTTCTTGTCGGTCTTGAACACCACGCGCAGACCGATCGCGTTCAGGTTCTTGCGCCACAGTTCGTCGCGCAGGCGCCCGCCCACGGTCGCTTCGCTGTGCATCGTCAGGGTCAGCGGCGCGCCGCCGGGCGTACGCCGAAAGCCGTCCGGGTCGCGCTGGCGGTAGCCGAAACGGTCGAGCAGGGCGTTGGCCAGGTCCGGGTCGTAGGGCACCGGGCTGCGGTAAGCCGGGTCGTAGCCGAGCACGTTCGGCGGCAGCGGCGACTCGGCCTTGATCGCGAAGCCCTTCTTGAGCAGGGCGATGTCCTCGGCGCTGTCGTAGCCCATTGCAATGGCGCGCCGCAGGGCTATTTTTTCCCTGGAATACCCGCCGATCACCGGGTCTTCCATGTTCATCCACATGTAATAGGTTTGCAGCACGGGAAAGCGGGTCAGCTGCATGCCCTTGCGCGCCAGTTCCGGCTTGAGCTTGCCGTCGCCGATGACCATGTCGGTCATCGATTCGGGCACCTGCTCGATATAGTCGTAGGCGCCGTCCAGGAAACCGAGCATGCGGCCCTGGAATTCCTCGGCGATCTTCACTTCCACCAGGTCCACCCGCGGCAAGCGCTTGCCCTCGAGTGCGGCGGCGATGGCCTTGGCGCCCGGTTCAAGGCCCGGCGCGGCATGGAACACGGCGCTCGAGTCCGGGTTTGCCAGCAGCACGATCTTGTCGCTGCGCTTCCATTCGCCCACCATGAAGGGGCCGGTACCGACCGGATGGTTGCCGGCCTGGCCAGGATAGGCCTGCACCACTTCGCGCGCCACCGCCCCGGACGCGGGGGTGGCAAGGTACAGCAGGAAATTGGGATCGGGCTTCGAGAGCCGGATGCGCAGCGTGTAGCGATCGGGCGCCTGCAGGCCGTCGATCGAGGTGTCGTAGCTGAATGTGGCGGGCCCGCCCTTTAACGCAGCGTCGCCCGCAATTTTTCCTTCGAACAAGAACAACCAGGGCGATTTGAGCACGGGGTCGTACAGCCGCTTGAGGCTGTACACATAGTCGGCCGCCGTCAGCTCGCGCCGGGCGCCCTTGAACGCGGCATCGGGCGTAAAGTAAATGCCGGGGCGAATCCGGAAGGTGTAGCTCAGGCCGCCGTCCCCGACCTGCGGCACGGCTTGCGCGGTGTTCTCGCGCAGTGTCAGCGGGCGCGCCAGGTAGTCGTAGCGCAGCAGGGGGTCGAACACGTTTTCCAGCAGGCTCAAGGTGGCGATGTCGGACGCCACGGCCGGGTCCAGGCTGCTTTCGCTGGTGCTCAGGAACACATGCAGGACCTTGGCGGGCGCCACCGCCTGCAGCGGCCCGACGCAGCAACACGCGAGGAGCACGGCGGCAGCGGTTTTACACAGTTTCAGCATGACAGGTCCTTTTGTAGGATCCGTATCATATCGCCAGTCGGCTTCGTTCTTTGAAAGAATTTGTAAAATCATAATATTTTGAACATGCTTGAATGCTACCTTTCGATAACACATGTAAAAGGAAAACTTCCATGTTGACGCACGTGCTACGCCAGATCCTGCTTGCCGCGGCGCTGTTCGCCAGCGGCGCCGGCGCCGCGCCCGTGCCGGCCACCGGGAACAGCTCGCCCCCCCTCAACTGGCGTTTCGCGCCGGGCCAGAGCTTCAATGGCGTCGCCGGCGCCTTGGACGGCGTGGCGCGCCTGAGCTTCTCCAACCTTGGCGGCAATTTCGCCTGCTCGGGCTCGCTGCTGGCCGGCGGCGCCTACGTGCTCACGGCCGGCCACTGCGCAGACAACTTCACCTCGATGACAGTCGAATTCGGCTGGTTCGACGGCCTTGCCCAGCTCACCCGGACAGTCGCGCCGGGCACGGCCGTGCTGCACCCGGAATGGCGCGGTTTCCAGGTATCGTCCGACAGCGGCGCCGACCTTGCCCTCTTGCGCCTGAACGCCCCGGTCACCAGCATTGCCGGCTACCGCCTGAGTTCGACCCTCGACATCGGCAAAACCTTCCTGATTGCGGGCTATGGCACCACCGCCGATGGCGCCGGCGGCGACCCGCCCAACTGGAACGACGCCGCCTACGGACATTTCGCCTACAACACCTTCGATGTCACCAGCGCGGACTTCAACCGGGTGGCCGCGCAAACCAGGCCGGACTGGCCATACGAGCCCGGCCATTACGCCCCGGGCGTGACCTACATGAGCGACTTCGACCATCCAGATGGCGCGGCGGCCAATAATACCTTGGGACGCATTGCCGCCCAAACGGGCAACCAATGGTCCAGCGGCAACGGCCTGGGGCTGGACGAGGGCATGATCGCCAGCGGCGACTCGGGCGGGGGCGACTTCGTCTGGAACGGCGCCGAATGGCTGCTGAGCGCGGTCCATTCCTGGGTCTGGCCCGGCGGCGGGGCCGACCTGTGCCGCTCGTTCGGCCTGGGCGACTGCGATATCAGCAGCGGCAACAACGCCAGCTATGGCGACCTGTCCGGCTCGACCGCCATGTTTTCCCATGCAGGCTGGGTCGAGACGATGACCGCCGTTCCCGAACCGCTCTCGTACGCCATGATGCTGGCCGGCCTGTGCGTGGTGGCCGCGCGCGCCCGCCGCCTCCAGCGGGCGCAGGCGGAGCAGGCCTGCGCATAACTTTTTTGTATAGCCGAACTGCAATCTTTCATCGTTTCACGCCACGCTGCGCCTATCCTCTCGCTGCACCATTGGCTCAACACGCGAACGTAGACACGACATGGCACTCAATTACATCTGGTCCGGATTCTTCCTGGTTGGCTTCGTGGCGGCGCTCGCGCAGTGGCTGTTCCTGGGCGACACCGACATCTTCAAGCGCATCATCGACGGCACCTTCGATTCGGCCAAGGTGGGCGTGATGGACATCGCGCTGCCGCTGGCCGGCATCATGACCTTGTGGCTGGGGATCATGAACATCGGGGAAAAGGCGGGCGCCGTGGGCTTCATCGCCAAGGTGATCGCGCCGTTCTTCTCGCGCATTTTCCCCGGGGTGCCGAAGGACCATCCGGCCACCGGCCACATGGTGATGAATTTCTCGGCAAACATGCTCGGGCTCGATAACGCGGCCACCCCGTTCGGGCTGAAGGCGATGGAAAGCTTGCAGTCGATCAACCCCAACAAGGACGAGGCGAGCGACGCCCAGATCATGTTCCTGGTGCTGCAGACCTCCGGCCTGACCATCATTCCGCTGTCGATCATGGCCCAGCGCGCCATTCTCGGCGCCAAGGATCCCTCCGACATCTTCATTCCCTGCCTGATCGCCACCTACGTGGCATCGCTGGCCGGGATCATCGCGGTGGCGGTGCGCCAACGCATCAACCTGTTCGACAAGGTCGTCATCAGCTGGCTGGGCGGCATGACCGCGGCCATCGGCGCGCTGGTCTGGTACTTCAGCCAATTCCTGACGCGGCCCGAGATCGAACTGGTCTCGCGCGTGGCCAGCAACCTGATCTTGTTCTCGATCATCGTGGTGTTCATCGTCGGCGCCTTGCGCAAGAAGGTCAATGTGTACGAAGCCTTCATCGAAGGCGCCAAAGGCGGCATCCAGACCTCGATCACCATCATCCCCTACCTGGTCGGGATGCTGGTGGCAATCAGCGTGATCCGCAATTCGGGCGTGCTCGGCTTCATCGTGAGCGGGGTCAACTGGGTTCTCTCGGGCCTGGGCATCGACACCTCCTTCACCAATGCCCTGCCTACCGCGCTGATGAAACCGCTGTCGGGCAGCGGCTCCAAGGCGATGATGATCGACACCATGAAAACCTACGGGGTGGACTCCTTCGTCGGGCGCCTGTCGGCCATCTTCCAGGGCGCGGCCGACACCACCTTCTACATCATCGCCCTGTATTTCGGCTCGGTCGGCATTCGCAAGACACGCTACGCCATCTCGGCCGGACTGATCGCGGACGTGGCCGGCATGGTCGCCGCCATCTTTGTCGCCTATCTCTTTTTCGGCTGAGGACACGCATGCTTCGACCCATCCTGATCGCCGCACTGCTGGCCTGGCTGCCGGCGGCGCAGGCGCAACTGCCCGAGCCGGTCGCCGCGCTGCTGGCCAGCGCCAACATTCCCGACGACGCGATGAGCGCACTGGTGATGCGCGGCGACAGCACGCTGGTGTCGCATCTGCCCGCGCGGCCCATGCAGCCGGCCTCGACGATGAAGCTGGTCACGACCATGGTCGGCCTGGAACAGCTCGGCCCCGTGTTCAAGGGCCGCACCGAACTGCGCAGCTCGGCCGAGGTGGTGAAAGACGTGCTGCAGGGCGACCTGGTCCTGCGCGGCGGGGCCGACCCGGACTTGAGCGGCGAGGTGCTGCAGCGCATGCTGCAAGCGCTGCGCAACCAGGGCATCCGCACCATCAAGGGCAATCTCGTGCTCGATCGCCGCCTGTTCAACCCGGCGCGCATGGACATCGGGGTGCCGCCGTTCGACGAGTATCCCGAGGCCTACTACAACGTGATTCCCGATGCGCTCATGGTCAACAAGAACATGCTGCAGATCGACATGCGCTCGAACGCGACCGGCATGCGACTGGCGATGGAACCGGCGCTCGAGCGGGTCGCCATCCGCTCCGGCATGACGCTCATCGAGGCCGACTGCGCCAAGTGGGAAGACGGCTGGAAAGCGCCCGAAGTCACGCGCGCCAGGGACGGCAAGCTCGAAGTGGTGCTGCACGGCACCTTCCCGAAGAACTGCGCGCGCAGCTACAGCATCAACGTGATCGACCGCCAGGATTACGTCGACCGCCTGTTTCGCATCACCTGGAAAAAGCTGGGCGGCGTGCTGCGCGGCGAGACGGTCGATGGCGCGGCGCCGGCCGACTCGCGCCTGCTGGCCGCGCACGCCTCGCGCGCACTGCCCGAGATCATCCGCGACATCAACAAGCCGTCCGACAACGCGCTGGCGCGCACCCTGTTCCTGAGCCTGGGCACGCTCGCGCCCGATGCGCTCAGCGGCAGCAGGCCGATTGCGGGCGTGGCCACCGACACGACCATCATCCGCTCCGACCTTGCGGTGCGCGACTGGATGCGCAAGCACGCCATCGACGACACCGGCATGGTGCTCGAAAACGGCTCCGGCCTGTCGCGCCTGGAGCGTATCAGCCCGCTGCAAATGGCCGGCGTGCTGCAGGCCGGGCTGCTCAGCAACTGGGCGCCAGAATTCCTGGCCAGCCTGCCGATCGTGGCGGTGGACGGCACCATGCGCAAGCGCCTGCACGACAGCGCCGCCGCCGCGCGCGCGCGCATGAAGACCGGCACGCTGCGCAACGTGGTGGCGATCGCAGGCTATGTGCCGGACGCCAGCGGCCAGCAATGCGTGGTGGTGGCGATGATCAACAGCGAACTGGTGGGCGACGGCAAGGGCCGCGCCGTGCTCGATGCGCTGGTCGACTGGGTGGCGCGTTCAGGCATCTAGGACGCGGCGTGGGCGTGGCTGCACAGCATCGGCAGGCGCCCGCCGTCGGCGCTCAGCACGGTCCCTGAAATAAAGCTGGCGCGCGCGCTGCCAAGAAACAGCACCGCTTCCGCGATTTCAGCGGGCTGCCCCACTTCGTCCGGATCGATTTTTTCTTCCCCGGATTTGACCTCGGGATTGTTCCACAACATGCCGGTGTCGACCGCGCCCAGTCGCAAGGCGTTCACCCGGATCCGCCGGTCGTGGCATTCCAGCGCAAGCGCGCGCGTGAATGCTTCCAGTCCGCCTTTGCTGGCCGAGTAGGCCGCGCTGTGCGCATCGGTCGCCACCGCATGGACCGATGAAATGTTGATGATGGCGCTGCCGGGCGGCATCGATGGAATCGCATGCTTCGAGAGCAGGAACGGCGCGCGCAGGTTGACGGCAAAGGTCCGGTCCCAGTCCGCCTCGTCCATGTCAAGCAGCGCGCCGGACTTCATGATGGCCGCATTGTTGACGAGCAGGTCGATGTGCTGCCAGCGCTCCACCACGGCGCCAATCGCCGCCTGCACCTGGGCGCTGTCGGCCATGTCGGCATGCAGGTAGATGCAATCGCCCGCACCACGCGAGCCGGCCAATGCACGCAGCTGCGCCTCGGCGCGCCGCCCCTCGTCATCCGAGTGGCCGAGCATGGCAACCGCTGCGCCTTCCTCGACGCAGCGTTGCGAGATGGCTCTTCCGATCCCGGATGCACCGCCCGTAATCACCGCTACCTTGCCCTCCAGCTCCATTGGTTTTTCCCTTCGCTACAGGCACAGCAAGCCGCTTTCGACCCGGCCATGCCAGGTCTTGATCAGTTCACGATAGGCCTGGCCGACCGGCCGGATGCGGCGCTCGAGATCGAACAGGCCGTAATGGTTGACCTTTCCATTGTCTTCGGCAAGCAAGGTGTCCCAGTCCATCTGGTCGACCAGGCTGTACCAGGTAAAGCCGATGAGCGGCACCCCGTCCTCCTTCAGCCGGAGCAGGTTGGACCACTGCCGCTCCAGCCATAAGCGCGCATCCTTCTCCTGTCCGTCCGCGTCGCGGTTGTTGGTTTCGGTGTGCATCACGGGCAGGTGATAGCGGTCGTAGTACTGCCTGGTGATGACGTAATAGCCGAACATTTCGCATACGAAGGTCTGGCCATCGGGATAGACGATATGCTCGTTGGTGGCGTAATAATCGTTGCCCATGATGCAAACCGCCTTCACGTTGCGGTCCATGAAAAAATGGTATTCCTTGCGTGTCATGCCGTTGTCCATCAGGTATTCATACATGGACGCACACACATCGTTCCCGTAATTCAAATCAAGCGCAAGAAAGCGCAACTGGTTCAGCTGCCTGGCTACTTTTTCAGCCTCCGGCGCAATCGGATGGAAATATTCGGACGATTCGCTCTGGATGAACTTGGCGCAGGGCTGCACCTCGAGGATCGCTTCGGTGGCCAGGATATTGGCCTGGACCAGGTGCTTGGTGGCCGCGACAAATGCGCGTTCGCTGCACAAGCGTTCATTCCACAAGCCGGCGCGCGCCGAGAACTTCGCTGTCACATACATTTCATTGACCGGCGTGTAGAGCTCAGCGAATGGAAAGCGTTTCGCAAACGCTTTCGCATACTCGGCGAAGAAACGAGGAAATTCAGGGTTCTGGAAATTGCCGAGCCAGTCCGGCAGGCCGAAGTGGCACAGGTCCACGATCGGCGTGATCCCCAGCCGCTGCAGCTCGCCGAACGCCCGGTCGGTAAACTCCCAGTCATAGTGCCCCGGCCCCAGGTGCACCCGATAATACGGGAGCCCATAGCGCAACACGTCGATGCCGAGCTCCTTTACCAGCGCAAAGTCATCCTTCCAGCGCGCGTAGTGGCCGGTTTTTTCCAGCTCGTCGACCCGGTGCAGGCGCTTGTCCGGCAGCGCGATCACGGGCGAACTGTTTTCTATTCCGGTGGCAAACAGGAAGCGGTTCACGGTTGCACCTGATCGGGCCAGGGCCGGCTATGTCAGTCGTCGCCAGGACAATCGCCCGGCATGGTGTCTGCCATCAATCGCAACTCTTCTTCGGTGAGCTCTTCCGGTTTGTCGGTCTCGGCTTCGTCCTTGCGGATCTTGTCCTGCGCAGGGGGAATGGGCGCCGGCTCGAGCGGTTTTTCGGTAGCGTTCGTCATACACCCTCCAATAAAGGAAAGAAGGCGTTAGACATCCAAGGCGTGCTTTGGGTTCAACCCGGCAAAGAGCGCTCCAACATGATTGCTTGCAGCGACTGTTCCAGCCAGTCGACACAGACCCTGAGCTTGGCCGAACTGCCCAGCCGGGACGGATATACCGCCCACACGTTCGCTTCCTGGACGTAGTCGGGGAGAATTTGCACCAGCGCCCCGGACTGCAGCAGCGGCATCACGTCCCACAGCGAGCGCAGCACGATGCCGCGGCCGTCCACCGCCCACTGCACCACGATCTCCCCGTTGTTCGACGAGAGCGGCCCGGTCACCTTGATCGCCTGTCCCCGGGGACCGTCGCGCAGGCGCCACACGCCAAACGGATGATCGCGCTCCTTGATGATCAGGCAGTCGTGGCTCGACAGCTCCCCCAGCGCGCGCGGGGTGCCGCGCCGCGCCAGGTAAGCCGGGGCCGCGCACAGCACCCGGTGGTTCGATGCGAGCCGGCGCGCGATCAGGTGCGGCGCGATTTCGTCGCCCACCCGCACGTCCAGGTCGAAGCCTTCGCTGGTAATGTCGACCAGCCGGTCGAACACCTCGAAGCGCACGCTCAATTGCGGATAACGCGCCGTCAGCTGCGAAATGGCGGGCCCGACGATATTGCGTCCAAAGCCGAAACTGCTGCAGATACGCAGTGTCCCGCGCGGCTCGGCGCGCGCCAGGCTCACCTCTTCGACCATGCCGTCGACCGCATCGAGGATCTGCTGGGCCCATTGGTAAATCCGCTCGCCCTCTTCCGTCACCACCACCTTGCGGGTACTGCGGTGCAGCAGCTTGACGCCAAGGTCCTGCTCCAGCATGCGGATGCGTTTCGTCACATACGGCGCCGATGCCTCAAGCGCAGCGGCGGCACGCACGAAGCTGGAGCGCTTGGCCGTTTCGACAAAGACCCGCAGGTCCCCAAGGTCCGGTAGTTTATTCACGATCTGTACATTGTTGATTCACAATCAAGTTGATTGTATACATATAAACACTGCTACGATCATCCTGTTCTTATTAAAGGTGCTGCACATGACACGAAGTTTCAAGATTGCCGCCATTGCAGGCGACGGCATTGGCAAGGAAGTGCTGCCGGAAGGCTTGAAAGTACTGGAAGCGGCCGCGCGCCGCTTCGGGCTCGAGCTCGAGTTCACCCACCTCGCATGGGCCAGCTGCGACTATTACCTGGAAACCGGCGAGATGATGCCGCCCGACTGGAAAGAGCAGTTGAGCGGGATGGACGCGATCTATTTCGGAGCGGTCGGCTGGCCGGCCACGGTGCCCGACCATATATCGCTGTGGGGATCGCTGCTCAAGTTCCGGCGCGAGTTCGACCAGTACATCAACCTGCGCCCGGTGCGCCTGTTCGAAGGCGTGCCTTGCCCGCTGGCCAACCGGAAACCCGGCGACATCGACTTTTTCGTGGTGCGCGAAAACACCGAAGGCGAATACACCGACCTGGGCGGGATCATGTATGCCGGCACCGAGCGCGAAATCGTGATCCAGGAATCGGTGTATTCGCGGCACGGAACCGACCGCGTGCTCAAGTATGCGTTCGAGCTGGCCAACGCGCGCCCACGCAAGCACCTGACGGTGGCGACCAAATCGAACGGCATCGCGATCAGCATGCCCTGGTGGGACGGACGCGCCGACGCGGTGGCGCAGGACTACCCGGACGTGACGGTCGACAAGCAGCACATCGACATCCTGACCGCGCGCTTCGTGCTGCAGCCGAACCGTTTCGACGTGGTGGTCGCCTCCAACCTGTTCGGCGACATCCTGTCGGACCTGGGCCCTGCCTGCACCGGCACGATCGGGCTGGCGCCGTCGGCCAACCTGAATCCGGAGCGCAAGTTTCCCTCGCTGTTCGAGCCGGTGCACGGCTCGGCGCCGGACATTGCCGGCAAGGGCATTGCGAATCCGATCGCGATGATCTGGTCCGGCGCCCTGATGCTCAGTTTCCTGGCGCAGATTCCCGGCGCCGACCCGCGTTACCTGGAAGCGCACGACGCGATTGTCGCAGCGATTGAACAGGCACTCAAGGACGGTCCGCGCACCGCCGATCTGGGCGGCAAGGCAAAGACAGTCGAGGTCGGCAACGCGATTGCCAGCCTGCTGGGAGCCTGACAAAAAGCCGCCGCGGCTTGGCACGGCGCGGCATGTTTCATAAAATGATAGGAGAAAATCATGCACATCAAGCATTGGCTCGTCCTGCTGGGCGCCTGCGCCAGCGCCGCCTCGGCGTGGGCGCAGGAACCCATCGTCATCAAGTTCAGCCATGTGGTAGCGACCGATACCCCGAAAGGCAAGGCGGCCGAGTATTTCAAGAAGCTGGCGGAAGAACGCACCCAGGGACGCGTCAAGGTGCAGGTCTATCCGAACAGCCAGCTGTACAAGGACAAGGAAGAGCTGGAGGCCCTGCAGATGGGCGCGGTGCAGATGCTGGCGCCGACGTTTTCGAAATTCGGCCCGCTGGGCGTGCGTGAATTCGAAGCCTTCGACCTGCCCTACCTGTTCGCCGACATGGACGAGGCGCGCAAGGTCACGCAGGGTCCTGTAGGCCAGGGCCTGCTGGCCAAGCTGTCGTCCAAGGGCGTGACGGGGCTGGCGTTTTGGGACAATGCATTCAAGCAGATGACGGCCAACAAGCCGCTGCGCAAACCCGAGGACTTCAAAGGCATGAAGATCCGCATCCAGTCGTCCAAGGTCATGGACGCGCAGATCCGCGCGCTCGGCGCCAACCCGCAAGTGCTGGCGTTTTCGGAAGTCTACCAGGCGCTGCAGACCGGGGTGGTCGATGGCCAGGACAATCCGTATTCGAATATCGATACGCAGAAGTTCTACGAAGTGCAAAAATACCTGATGGTGTCCGATCACGGCTACCACGCCTACGTCCTGATCGCGAACAAGAAATTCTGGGATGCCATGCCGGCCGATATCCGCACCATCATGGATGGCGTCACCAAGGACACCACCGCCTACTTCAATTCGGTGGCCCTGAAAGACGACCAGGATGCGCTGGCCCATATCAAGGCTTCCGGCAAGACCCAGATCGTGGTCCTGAGCAAGGACGAAAAACGGGCCCTGAAGAAAGCCATGATCGGCGTCTACAAGGACGTCGAGCCGCGCGTCGGCAAGGCGGTGCTCGAAGCGATCTACCAAGAGACCGGCACGCATCCAGACAAGCTGTAACCGAAGATCCCCGGCGCGCCATCCGCGCGTTCGGGACTGCCCTGCCCGGGCGGCGCCGACCCGGTGCCGCCCTCCACCCTATCCCCCGCCTGAACGCCGGCGCCACGTCATTCGCTCCCGCCTGACACGCTACGCAAACAGGGACACAGCATGTTGGAAGTGCTGCGCCGCGCTTTTATCGGTGAGCCGATCATGCCAGCTGGTAGCGGCTGAATAGTTGCCCTTATTCCTGCCATTTAGGGGGCATAATCTACCAGTGGCCAGTGATCACCGTGAAGCTCGAGCTCGAGTTGATACGTTGATGAATTTTCGATCTTCGAAAAATCAAGTACCAACTTGTCGGTCAGATCGCTAGCCACCAACACAATTATTCCTTGTTCATTGACATCAAATCGGAAATCGAAATTAAATTTCAAGAGTGAAGAGATCTCAAACAATCCGCAGCTATTGCTTTTCTCGGTCCAGACATAAACGGGATGCGGATTGGCGTTATTCAGTTTTTCAACGTAATTTCTAAATGACGCGGTTTTTTTTCCGCAAAAATCGATCTGAAATCTTCGACTGGGCTTTCCCTTTAGGGCTTGAACACGGCTCCGTATTTGTTCAGTAGCATCTAAAGACAGAAGTTTACTCTCAAGCGGCGTTTCTAAGCATAATTCCTTTAGTTCAAGCAAATATCGTTGAATTTCGCGCTTGTAATTCATTATTTTTTTTCGATCATTCATGAATAATCTACCTTCGTTTTATTGTTCTCCAATTTAGGCCTGTCATGACTGTTCTTTCGAGTTTCACCAGTCGCTGGGTCGGTCTTTACATGTAGATTCGTGTGATCACACTCAGTCGATAAGTGGGTGTTCTTTAGTTTCTTATAAGTTGGTGTCCCTTAGTTTCTTTTAAATTCCATGTCGAACAAGACTCCAAATATAGACGAGCACAAACAAAACATAACCGCCAATCACGCTCAGCCATAGAGCCTGAATTTTAGTTATTTGACCAGCGCCGGCGGTATTTCTCAGACCGGCTGCTGCAGCCACTAGAACACAAATCGAAATCGCGACAAACACTAGTCCAAGATTGACCACCCAATCGCCAAAGTAATGCTTTGTAATCGGCAGCCATTTGGGAACGAGGAAGACGAGTGCGATACACGCAACGTCCACAATCGAAACAATCGGCAAAATGATTGCCAGAAAAATATTCATGCTCATATCATCTCTTTCAAATCGGGATTGCCGAATCTATTTGAGCTCGATCCTATCTTGCTGAGGAGCACCAACTGGTCTGCGCCCTTCTGCAGCGGGCAGGTCGACCTCACTTCCTTGTGCTTTATCGGCAACCGCTGAAGCTGCAGAATTACTGTTCGTGCCCCAAAGGGTCATGCCGGGAGCTATTGTATATCTCGTATTTGGCACCACCGAATCCGCAACTTTTTCCACTTTTGCGTCATCGGCTTTGATCTTCGTTGTCATTTCCTTGGCCGCCTTTGCATCCTTTGCCAGCGACTGCCAGTACTTGGCATCTCTTTGAGCTGTGCCCTTAGACATGCCTTCCGTCTTGCCATCGACACGACCGGTCATCCCATTGGTTTGGCGCCCATATGAGAAGATCGACGCTTTAGGATCGCCCACGAAGCTCGTTTTTTGCCACAACGAAGTTATGCACAAAAAAACTGCTGTCTGAGGCTTCGCCTACGGGCCGGCTCACGAGGAACGAATCCCTTCCATCCGGATCGATGTACCTGTATGGGTTGTCGTTGGCGTACGTGTAGCGGTTGAAACTCGAGCCAGTATTCGCATCAGTCGTCACCGGATCAATGCTCAACATCCTACCAGCGATCGGGTCGTAGTATCGCTGCTGCATGTAGACCAGCCCGGTGGCGAAATCGTTCACATGCCCG
>JBAQKU010000159.1:0-9313 GCA_049301315.1 Telluria sp. | reverse complement strand
CGTTGAGCAAGCCGGTCAACGATTTTACGCGGTAGCGATAGACAAGAATCATACAAGTTCGAGCGTTGATTTCGTTTTTCGTTCCCTGTTTTCTAATCGAAAGGCAACGACTGCTTCGGCATGGCTTTTCATGGTGCCCGAATTGCTGCGCAATTCGCAGCCGGCTTCTTTCACTCCCCGGCCTGAAGGCCGTGGTTTCCCGGAGAAAATCTGATGAACACAATGGAACCGATCTCGGTTAACTGGAACTATCCGACTGCCGTCAAAGCCGGGGCGGGGCGGGTGCGCGAGCTGCCTGCCTTGTGCCGTTCGCTCGGCATGCGCAACCCGCTGCTCGTTACCGACCCCGGCCTCGCGCAACTGCCGGTGGTGCAAAACGCACTGGCGCTGTGCCGCTCCGACAGCCTGCCATGCGCCGTGTTCAGCAAGATCAAGGGAAATCCGACCGGCCAGAACGTGACCGACGGCGTGGATGCCTACCGCGCGGGACGCCATGACGGCGTGATCGCATTCGGCGGTGGCTCGGCGATCGATGCCGCCAAGGCCATTGCACTGATGGCCGGGCAGGAGCGTGGGCTATGGGATTTTGAAGACGTCGGCGACAATTATCTGCGCGTGAACGTAAACGGCATGGCGAGCGTGGTGGCGCTGCCCACTACGGCGGGCACCGGTTCCGAAGTGGGGCGCGCCTCGGTCATCACCGACGAGGCGGCCCACGTCAAGCGCATCATCTTCCACGCCCGCATGTTGCCGGCGGCCGTGATCCTCGACCCGGAGCTGACGGTGGGCCTTCCGGCGGCGCTGACCGCGGCGACCGGCATGGATGCACTGTCGCACAACCTGGAAGCGTATTGCTCGCCGTTCTACCATCCGATGGGTGCCGGAATCGCGCTCGAGGGCATCCGGATGGTGAAGGTGTGGCTGCCGGTGGCGGTGCGCGACGGCCAGCACCTGGAGGCGCGCCTGAACATGCTGGTCGCCTCCAGCATGGGCGCGACCGCATTCCAGCGCGGCCTGGGCGCCATGCATGCGCTTGCCCACCCGCTCGGCGCGCTGTACGACGCCCACCACGGCATGCTCAACGCCGTGTTGATGCCCTACGTGCTGCAGGCGAACCGCGCGGCAATCGACGAGCGCATCACCGCGCTGGCGCGCTACCTCGACCTGCCCCAGCCTTCGTTCGACGCCTTCCTCGAGTGGGTATTGGCCCTGCGCGCACAGATCGGCATCCCGCATACGCTGGGCGCGCTCGGTATCGACACTGCGCTGGCCGGCAAGGTCGGCGCCATGGCCGTGGCCGACGGATCGGCGGCAACCAATCCGATTGCGTTTTCGGCCGCGCAATATGCGGGCATTTTCGAGCGTGCCGCCAACGGGGTACTGTAGAACGCCATGGCCCGCATTGCGCTCGCCGGTTTTTTACACGAAACCAATACCTTTTCACGCCAGTACGCCGACTTCGACGCGTTTGCCGTTGCCGACGCCTGGCCCGGGCTGGTGGTCGGCGAGGCGCTGTTCGACAGCGTGGCCGGAGCCAACCTGGCCAGTGCCGGCTTCATCGGGCAGGCACGCAGGCAGGGCCATGAACTGCTGCCCGTGCTGTGGGCCTCGGCCAGTCCGTCCGGTTGCGTGACGCGCCATGCGTATGAAACAATCTGGTCGATGATCGAAGCCGGTGTGCGCGAAGCGGGCAGGATCGATGCGGTCTTCCTCGACCTGCACGGCGCGATGGTGGCCGAGCACCTGGACGATGGCGAAGGCGAACTGCTCGCGCGCATGCGCCGGCTTGTCGGCCCGGCCGTACCGATCGTGCTGACGCTCGACTTCCACGCCAACGTCAGCCCGGCCATGGTGGCGATGGCCGATGCGATCACGCTCTACCGTACCTATCCGCACGTCGACATGGCCGACGCCGGGGCGCGCGCTGCCTTGCTGCTGCAGCGCCTGCTCGACGGCGAAACGCTGCACAAGGCCTATCGCCAGCTCGATTTCCTGATTCCGATGCTGGCGCAATGCACGCTGGTCGAACCGTTCGCCAGCTTGATGCGCGAGCTGACCGACTGTCGGCACGCCCACTCCGTGAGCGCCGACATCGCCGCCGGGTTTCCCCTGGCCGACACCTTCGATTGCGGACCGGCCGTGCTTGCGTTTGGCGCCGATCCCGCCGCCACCGAAGCTGTCGCACAGCGCCTGTACGAGGCGATGCGGGCGCAGCGGCCACACTACACCACCCGGCTCTACAGCCCCGAAGAAGCGCTAACGCGCGCGCTTGCCCACAATGGAGACGGGCCGTTCATCATCGCCGACACGCAGGACAATCCGGGCGGCGGCGGCAGCGGCGACACCAGCGATATGCTGCATGAGCTGGTGAGAAGGCAGGCCGCGGCCTGCGTCGCCTTGCTATGCGACCCGGCCGCCGCGCAGGCGGCGCATCTGGCAGGGGTTGGGGCGAGCGTGACGCTCGAACTTGGCGGGCACAGTGGCATTGGCGCGCCACCGCTGAAGGCGCACTGTCGGGTGGAGGCGCTGGGCGACGGCGACATTACCGGCACCGGCCCGTTTTACCTGGGCTGCCGCATGGCGCTCGGCCCGATGGCATGCCTGCGGCTCGATCGCCTGCTGGTGCTGGTATCGAGCCGCAAGCAGCAGGCCGCGGACCAGGCCATGTTGCGTCACCTTGGCATCGATCCCGGCCTCCAGCGCATCCTTGTGCTGAAAAGCTCGATTCATTTTCGCGCCGATTTCGGCGCGCTCGCCGGCGACATCATCTGCGTGGAGGCACCGGGAGAAAACGTCGCGGACATCGCAAGACTGCATTACTCCAAATTGCGCGATGCCGTATCACGCGCGTAAGACGTGCCCACCCACTGAAAGGAGCTTCACCAATGCCCCCGCGCCAGGCTTGAAAAGGAGGGCTACAAGATCAAGTCGTTCAGCTAGGACCAGGCACGTTCCCACTCATGGAATTGATGGGCCGGCATCGGCTTACTGATGAGGTAGCCCTGCGCCAGGTCGCAGCCGAGCGCTGCCAGGCGCTCCCAGACCGCCTGGCTTTCCACGCCTTCTGCCACCACTTTCAAGCCCAGGTTATGGCCCAGTTCGATGGTCGAGCGCACGATCACCGAGGAGTCGCCGTTTGCAGCCATGGGCGTGACGAATGAGCGGTCGATCTTCAGGCCGTCGATCGGCAGCTTTTGCAGATAACTGAGGCTGGAGTAACCGGTCCCGTAATCGTCGACGAACAGTTCGACATTCAATCGCTTCAAGCGCAACAACGTTTCCACGGCGCTCGCCGGGTCGGTCATGAGGGCGGTTTCGGTCAGTTCGAACTGAACCAGCGACGGCTCGATGCCCCAGGTGGAGAACAGGCCGCGGATCCGGTCGATCAGCTCCGGATCGTACAGGTCATTGCCCGACAGGTTGACCGCCAGAGCCTGGTTCAGCCCGGCTTCACGCCAGGCATGGCACTGCCGGAATGCCGCTTCCAGCATCCAGTTCGTCAGCGGCGTGATCATCCCTGCCTGTTCGACAATCATGATCAATTCCTGGGTTGAAATCAAGCCGTGCAGCGGGTGCGGCCAGCGCACCAGGGCTTCGGCCCCGGATACATGGCGCGAGGCGATATCGACCTTGGGCTGGCAATGCAAGGTCAGTTCGTCGTGTTCGATGGCCCAGTGCAAATCGCCCATCAGCGCAAGGCGCCGGGTGTGCTCCTCTTCCTGCCCGCCGGTGTACATCGCGTAACCCCCGTGTGCCGGCTGTGCCTGGTGCATGGCGGCGTTTGCGCGCCGGATCAGGGCATCTGCATCGCTGGCATGGTCGGGAAACAGGGCGATGCCGATCACCACCCGCGCGTCGAGCAGCAGGCTGCGCACCTCCACCGGCTCGCGCAAGCTGTCGTGCAGCTGTTGCGCCACGTGGGTGGCAAGCTCGGCCCCGGCGTTTTCCAGCAACAAGGCAAACTCCGTCTCGCCCACGCGCGCCAGCAGCGCGCTGCCCTGGACCGTGCTGGCCAGGCGCCGGCCGATTTCCCGCAGCAGGTCGTCGCCGGCGCGGTAGCCCAGCACTTTGTTGATTTCACGAAATCGACCTACTTCCAGATGCAATAGGGCGAGCGACTGAGATTGCTGGCTGGCCGTCTGCAGCGCCGCCTCTAGCTGCTCGAGCAATAGTGTGCGATTGGGCAAATTGGTCAAGGGGTCGTAGTAGGCCAGGCGCGCAATGGTGGCCTGCGCGGCGCGGTTCTGTACCGCTGTACGCAAGTTGGCGATGCCATAGGCGAGGTCGTCAGCGAGCTCGCCGAGCAGTTTGACTTCCTCCGCGTCGAAGGCGTTCGCTTCCGCCGCAGCCATGACCAGGGCCCCCAGCACCGCGTGATTGAGCCGCAGGGGGAAGGCGGCAACGGACACATAGCCGTTCTCGAGCGCGTTTTGGCGCAGGGGAGCGAAGCTATGGCCGGCGTAGGCAGGATCGGTGAGTACGTTCCTGCCGATGATCGCATGCCCGGTGCGGATCGCGGTGCCGGTCGCCGTCTGGCCCGCGGGCGTATCGGCCCAGGTGAAAGGGAGGGCGCGCAGGGCAGTTCCAGCCGGGCCGCTCGATGCGACCCAACGGATGCTCTTGTTCAGATCGGATTCGGCGTAGCCGACGCCGGCCAGGCGGTAGCCACCCACTTCCACGATGACGTTGCACATCTCATGCAGCAGTTCGCTTTCGTCCGAGCTTCGCAGCAAGGTGCGGTTGCCCTCGCTTAATGCCCTGAGAGTGCGGCTCAGGCGCGCCAGCTCCTCCACCCCTTGTCCATTTCCTGGCACAGGGTGTGGACCGCCGTCAGTCGATTCATCGGACGGGGAAGACATTTGTTCCGCTCCAGGTTGAACGGTTTCGTGACCCTGCACAGGGCGCTGCCGGCTGACATCGGCAATCCGTTCGATTATAGACTCAATGTACGCTGTTTTCCATGTGGACGCGTTGGTATCGCCTAAGCTGCGCCGAGCAAGCTTTTCAGCTTGCCCGAATGCGAGGAGCGGCGCAGCTTGCCCATCGCCGTTGCCTCGATCTTGCGGATGCTCTCGCGCGAAGCGTCGAACTGCATGCCGATTTCGTCGAGGGTCTGATCGCCCGGCAGGTCGATGCCGTAGCGCAGGCGCAGCACCGCCGCCTCGCGCGGGGTCAGGCAATCGAGCATGTCCCTGACGATGGCGCGCATCGAGGCCTGCACCGCGGCGTCTTCCGGCCCCCATGGTCCGGGTGTCTTCGATCATGTCGCCAAGGTCGGCGTCGTCGTCCTCGCCGACCGGGGTGTCCATCGATACCGGCTCTTTCACGGTCTTCAGGATAGCGCGTACCTTGTTTTCCGGCAGCTTCATCTTGTCGGCCAGCGCAGCCGGACCGGGCATCACGCCGCTCTCGGCCTGCAGCTCGCGCGCGATGCGGTTCATCATTTTCTCCTTTCCTCCCCGCCCTTCAGGGCAGGGGAGGAAAGGAGCCGGCCGCGTAGCGAACTGCAAAGCAGATCGGGCACAGTAGAAAGCCTCGCCGGCCGCAGCAGTCCAGGTGAAGGAATTTGAACTTTCTTGCATGGTTTGAACTCTAATTTGTATGCGTCTTAGGACTGTCGTTAGACACCAGAATGCTAGTAACACAATCGTTTTTTCCGGGTTATGGTCGCCGTTTTTTTGGCGAGGTCGAAAGATATCCCGTAGACCTGAATAAGGAAGCTGGCATTTGCCAATCTCCCCTCTCGGACGTGAGAGGCCAGTAGTGGGAATCCCCTTTCTTTAGGGAGGGGAGGACGTCAACTTGTTGACCACTTCGAGCAAAACAATTGAAGTGCGACAGGCCTTCAGGCCTGTCGATCTAAACGAGATTTGGAAGGGGTTTGAGTCCCGGCTGGGCGCCGCCCTCCAATCGCTACGCGAAACCCCGGCCTTCAGACCGGAGTATTCTCTGCGCACCGGCCTGAAGGCCGGGGTTTCAACCGGAGTCAGATTTAGATGAACCGGCCTCGATCATCTCGTTCTTGGCGCTGAACATGCGCCACTCTGCCGCTAAGAAATATTTTTCTATTAAAAAGGGTGAATCGGGGTGTCCTTGCATGGCGGAAATGCCAATGCAATACGGCAGGCGCCGCGCCTGGGAATCAAGGATGTGTGGACAATGGCCGCTGGGCGGCGAAGATTGGCGTGGCTTGCTGAACTGGCCGATTCGATAGGACCAATATAGGGATGAATGCTGATAATTCCAGCGCTCCATCATAAAAAAATATGACAGATGCGGGCGAGCTAAAGGGCGGCGACCCGTCGCTGAAGAACAGCAATGCACTCAACTCACTTCACATGAGTGCTTGACACTTGGTGTCGCGCTACGTCTTCACCCGGTCGCCGCTTGTCTCCAATGTAGGCCCGGTGTTCCGTTAGTGTTTGACATGGATCAAACGTGAAAGGCTTGCCAGCAGCCTTTCACCGGGACCTGCGCTTGCTGTTACTTGTATTGCTTGTAGACCGAGGTACGGCCGTCGTTCTTGACCAGCAGGACGTCGTAGGGATCCTTGCGATCGCCTTCCATGCCGGGCGAACCCATCGGCATGGCGGGCACGGCGAGGCCCTTGGCCTTCGGCTTTTCGGCCAGCAGGCGCTTGATGTCGTTGGCTGGCACGTGCCCTTCGATCGCGTAGCCTTGCACCAGGGCGGTATGGCAGGAGCCGAGCTGGGTCGGGATGCCGGCCTTTTCGCGGTAGTCGGACGGATTGGCCACGTCGTGCGCGTTGACGGTAAAGCCGTTGGCGCGCAGGTGCTTCACCCATCCGGTGCAGCAGCCGCAGCTTGCGCTTTTATAGACGTCGATGACCGGTCCGGCCGCGCTGGCGAGCGCGGGGATGGCAAGCGCGCTCGCCAGGAATGCTTTTAAAAGAGTGCGACGAATCATGATTTTCCTTGTCATTCCGATGCTTGGGTAACGGGTCGAAAATATTCTAACACGCACGATAGTTGGGTGCGCGGTGGCAAGGCCAGCGACGGCCCTGCAATTCAAGCAAGCGCGACGGCAGACGCGAGCACGCTGCACATGCGCTGCCAGTGCGAGCCTTTCCAGAATACGCGATGGCACACATCGCAGGTGCGAAACTCATCCTGCTGCAGGCGTACCGTGGGCGGAAGCTGGTCGAGCACCAGCGCCTTGTCGATCTCGTGCAGTGGTGCGTTGCAATGCAGGCAAAGTGTAAACGGGCGCGCGCTCGATGCCAGATCGAGCCGGTCGAAGATCTCGCGCAGTTGTTCCGGCGACTTGAGCCGGTGCACGTAGCAGCCGTGGGTGATGCTGCGGCGCTTGAGCAGCTCGCGGTCGCGCGTGAGCACCACACGCTCTTCGTGCGCGGCGATGGTCTCGATTTGGCTGTCATGGAAGTTGTTGTCGTAGAGCGTGTCGAAGCCGGCCATGCGCAACAGGCGCGCCAGCCCGCCCAGATGGGCGTCGGCCACGAAGCGCATGGTGCGCAAGGGACGCTCGCGCACGCGCAGCAGGGAACTGACGTCGAGCGCCTCGAACTTGGGATACACCGCCACCCGGTCGCCTTCCTGCAACAGCCGCTCGAAGCCGACCGACTCGCCGTTCACGAGAACCAGTTCGACTTCGGTATGCGGCACCCCGAGCGCTTCGATCATGTGCTTGGTGGTGGCCGCACGCGCGCAGGGCGACTCGAATGCGCGGCGGCGCCGCCCGGGCGCCAGGAAGTCGTTGAGCTCTCCGTAAAACCGGAATGTGGCGGTCACCATGGCCCCTAGTATCGCCTCCCGGCCAGCCACATTCAAGCGCCACACGCAGCGCACAGCGACACCGCCCTATTTTGCCGGCGCGAGCTGGGTCACGGTCAGCGCGCCGTTGACCTTCTCGACCACGAACGCGATTTTTTCGCCGGGCTTGAGCTTGTCGAGCATGGCCTGGTCCGCCACCTTGAACGCCATCGTCATGGCCGGCATGTTGATGTTTTCAAGCGGCCCGTGCTTGATGGTCAGCTTGCCGTTGTCCTTGTCGATTTTTTTCACTTCGCCTTGCGACAGGGGCGTCGCCGCGTGCGCCAGGAAAGCCGTTGCGGTAGCGGCACCGAAGGCCAGTTTGAGGAACAGTCTCGCGATCATGGTATTTCTCCTTTACGTCGGTGAATGTGCTTGAAGGCCGCCAGACTCATGCGGCCAGTGGTTCAAGTGGGTAGGCCGGGACTACTTGTGGTCGTGCCGGCCGTGTCGTTTCACGTCGACGGTGGCACCCTGTTTCGGCGCATCCGAGGCGGCCCGCGGCGATGCCGGCAAGGCCCCGGTCCACTCGCTGGCCACGCTGCCGGCCGGATGCTGGTACCAGCCCGGGTCCTTGTAGTCGTTGCGTGCCTGTCCCTGGCGCACTTTCAGGGTGGTGAACATGCCGCCCATCTCGATGCCGCCGAACGGGCCTTCGCCCGTCATCATCGGCAGCGTGTTTTCCGGCAGCGGCATTTCCATGCCCCCCATCGAGCCGCCTTTGTCGCCCATCACCATGTAGTCCGGCACCAGGCGGTTGATCTTGCTGGCCACGCCGCGATGGTCGACCCCGATCATGGTCGGCACCGCGTGTCCCATCGCGTTCATGGTGTGATGCGACTTGTGGCAGTGGAAGGCCCAGTCGCCGGGCGCATCGGCAATGAATTCGATGGCGCGCATCTGGCCCACGGCGATATCGGTGGTCACCTCCGGCCAGCGTGCGCTGCGGGGAATCCAGCCGCCATCGGTGCCGGTCACTTCGAAGCGGTGCCCGTGCAGGTGGATCGGGTGGTTGGTCATGGTCAGGTTGCCGGCGCGTATCCGGACCCGGTCGCCCTGGCGAACCACCATCGGATCGATGCCGGGGAAGACGCGGCTGTTGAAGTTCCACAGGTTGAAATCGAGCATGGTGTTGATCTTCGGCGTGTAGCTGCCCGGCTCGATGTCGTAGGCGTTCAGGAGGAACACGAAATCGCGCTCGACCGCGTGCTGCGCCGGGTTCTTCGGATGCGTGACCCAGAAACCCATCATGCCCATCGCCATCTGCGCCATCTCGTCGGCGTGCGGGTGGTACATGAAGGTGCCCGCATGGCGCGCCACGAAGTCGTACACGAAGGTCTTGCCGGGGGCGATGCCTGGCTGGTTCAGGCCGGTCACGCCGTCCATGCCGTTCGGCAGCAACTGGCCGTGCCAGTGCACGCTGGTCTGTTCGGGCAGCTTGTTGGTCACGAAGATGCGCACCCGGTCGCCTTCCACCACTTCGATGGTGGGCCCCGGGCTCTGGCCGTTGTAGCCCCACAGGT
>JBAQKU010000158.1:0-1990 GCA_049301315.1 Telluria sp. | reverse complement strand
TACTCGAGCAGCGCCGAGCTGGCCAGCGCCGCGCCGGCCGCATCGAGCGCCTCGCGCTGGCCACCGGCCCCCGCCGACAGGCTGTTCCACCTGAAGGGAATGCCGGCCGGAGCGCCACCGGGCCTGCTGGTGACGATAAAGCGCGCATCGGCCGCGCTTTGCAGCTTCACCTTGGCCGAGGCGCCGCCCGTGCCCCACTCGTCGGTGCTGTCGATCGCGCCGCCGTTCGAGATCCGATAGGCATGCACGTTGCCGCTCCAGTCGCTCGCGTCGTAGTCGATCGAATACATGATGGCGTTGCCGTTGGACACGTTCGCGCTCGATACGGCCGGCTGGCCGACGTAGCCGACCGGTTGTGCGTCGGGCAGGAACACCAGCGCCGCGAGCACCGTTGCCAGCGCCGCCGCTGCCAGCGCCAGCACGCCGGCCTTGAGGAGGAGCTTTCGATTGATGTGCATGATCATGGTGGTAGCGCCCGCATGGTTAGTCGCAGATATTCGTAAATACCTTGAATCGGACGGTCGATTGAACAAAGGCGACCGCGCCGCCGTTGCCTTGGCCGCGGGCGGTGATCCTGGCCAGCCCGTTCTCGCACTGTCCCGCACTGGAGCTCTTGATCGGCGCGGTGACGATCTCGACGATGTAGCGCGGCTGGACGGCGAGCCGGGCAATGGCCGAGGCAGGCGCGGCAAAGCTGCGCGTGGACGCCGCCGAGCTCCAGTCCAGCGTTTGCCATCGCTTGGCCGCGTGCGGGCGGAAACACAGGCCGTTGCCGCAGGCGTTGTTGAACTGGCTCGAATCGTAGGGATCGAACGGCCGGCCCGAGAACAGCGTGCTCTCGGCATCGCGCAGCACGGCTTCGGCTGCCTCCATGGCCACTTGCCGGTCGCTCGCATTGCGCGCCATGCGCTCCTCGAGCGAGCCGCCGCGCACCATCGCCAGCACGAACATGGTCAGCACCACCAGGAAAATCAGCCCGGTGACCAAGACCGCGCCGGCCTGGCGCCCGGGGCGGCGCGCGCGATATGTCATCATTTCCACCTGATCTGGTTCCTGACGGTGAAAGTGGACGTATACACCTGGCGCAGATGGCCGTCCGTGTACGTCGCCACCTGCTCGTTATAGAGAATGCTCTGGCGCTTGCCTGGCACCAGGTTCGGAGTCGGACCGCGCACCAGCAGGCTCACGCGCACGGCCGCGACCCGGGTAAATTCGAGCGCGCTCGGGCTGGACGTGTATTTGACGATCGATTCCGCACCGTCGCCGATGCCGTAAGCGATCTGCATGTTCTCGATGTAGTCGGCCATCACCACGCCGCCCGCGGCAGGGTTGGCGCCATCGGCGTTGCACAGCAATTTGCCCGCGGCGACCGAAAAGCCGTACTCGACCAGGGTGCGATTGACGGGCGCGGCTCCGGTGGCGGCATCGGGCAGGTTATCGGAGACGACCTCGGTGCCGGAGCAATCGGTTTCCCGGCCCGCCAGCGGATTCGGTGGCACGGCCGTGTCCGCTACCCAGGCCGGGTCGTGGCGCACCGTCAAGGTGTCCGGCAGCGCCGCGCCGGCCGCATTGCTGCCGCCGTCCGTTCCGAGCAGGGCATCGCCGTCCAGGGCTTCGTCGACATTGAGTTTGTAGCCGGCCTGGCGCACCGCCCTGCCCAGCGTGCCGAGCGCATTGCGCGCGCTTTCCTGCATGCGCAACACATCGCTTTGCGTGCTGTTCATTTGCTTGCTGCCCACGAACAAATAGCCCACCGCGCCCAGCAGTACCAGCCCGAGCGTCATCGCTACCAGCACCTCCACCAGGCCGAGACCATGCTGCTGCCGCGCCGGCAAGGGGGACGGATGGCGTTTCACAGGTGGGTCTCGACGCTGATTTTCTGCGTGGCCAGGCCCATGGTCCGGCCGTCGCCGCTTGCGCGCGAATCGTCCCACTGCACCACCACCGTGACGTTATTGGTAACCGGATCGATGGACACCGAGCCCGTCCC
>JBAQKU010000157.1:0-5382 GCA_049301315.1 Telluria sp. | reverse complement strand
GTCCAGGATGCTGTCGATATCGTAATACTCGGCCAGGTGCATGGTGCCGCAGCAGGCGCGCCGGTCCTGGATGGTGCCGGGCGGGTTCTGGAAGCCGGGCGCCAGCGGCGTGCCCGGCGGGTGGTCTTCGGTCAGCGGCAGCGCCGACTCGACCACTTCGCGCAGCGTGAAGCGGTTGCGGATGAAATTGCCGTATTCGACAGGCTTGCCGTCGGCGGCCACGATGCGCAGCATTTCGTTGACCACGTCGACGAAGTTGGCGGCCATGTCGGGGGCGGCGATCAGCGAACGCAGCAGCAGGCCGCGCAGGTAGTCGCCGACCTGGTGCAGCACGGCGGCGTCGTCCTTGCGCCCGGGGTCGCGCTCGAAGCCGAACACGTCGGCCAGGATGTCGTACATGGCCCCGGTAAAGACCTGCGAGATGGCGTGCACCTCGCAACACGCTTCCGACAGCGTCAGGTCATTGTCGGCGTTGCGCAGGCCATTGGGACGCCCCAGCGCCAGCCCGAACTGTTCGGCGATGTCGGCCAGGAAGGTCTTGTCGTGCAGGCGCGCCTTGGTCTGGGCGATCACCGCTTCGCACTGGTCGAGCTGGGCGAGCGCCAGGAAGATGGCGGTCAGGTCGCCAAAGGCTTCGTGCAGGGCGCCGGTCTGGGGCGGATTGTCGGCCAGCAGCCAGTTCGGCTTGAGTCCGTCGAGCACCGCATGTCCGGTTTCATGCGAGACGATGTCGAACGAGCGGCAGGTGAACACCCGTTCGGCTTCCCCGCTCGGGACGAAGTCGCCGAACTTCAGGCAGCACTGGGTGCGGCTGTAGAAGGCATTCATCACGTTCGGCAGGCCGTACGGGAACACCTGCAGCGGCGCGGTATCGATGCTGCTGTTCCACTGCCACGGCAGCGGCGTGTCGTTGCCTTCGGCGGCCAGCGAGCGCTGGTACATGGTGAGGGTCTGGCGCACCACCGCGAAGGTGTGCACGGCGTCGAACTGGGGGGTGTCGGGCATCGAGACGAAGTCGCCGAACGCGTTCGGGCTGACCGGGGTGATGCCGGGCTGGCCGAACACGATGCGCGCGTCGCGCGGGCCGGCCAGCACGATGCCTGGCAGGAAGGCCTTGCGGGTACCGATTTCGCTCACCGACGGATCCTGCTTCCACATCAGCACCCGCGCGCCGAAGGCATACGGGAGCGGGACCGGCGCCGCTTCGGGGTTGGCCGATACCCCGGTGTGCGGCTTGCCCGGCTCGTCGATCAGTTCGGCCGTCTTGCGGTGCTGGCGGTAGGGCGCGCTGGGGGTCGGGACGAAACTCACCGGGGGCTGGTCGTGCTCGCAGATCGTCTCGCCGGGCAAGCTTGTTCTTCGTTCCATGATCGATTCTCCAGTGAAAATGCGGCGCGCCGCAATCAGTCTTAGAAGAAATAATCGCCCGATGCGCACGCCTGGCGTTTGACGACCGTCAACACTGTCGGTAATGAGGACCGGAAACGGCAAGCCATGCCGGTGGAGGCCCCGACTGGCGCCGCGCCGCGCCAGATGGCATGATGGCGCTTTGCCAAAGATTTGAATAAAGGAAGGAAGCCAGGATGGCTGAAATTAGTATTGTTCACGAACACCATTTGAGCGCGGTGCAGGCGCGCGACGCGGCCCAGAAGGTCGCCGACAAGATTGCCGGCGACTACGACCTGGCCTGCCAGTGGGAGGGCGATGTGCTGCACTTCGAACGCAGCGGGGTGCACGGCTCTTTGACCTTGCGCGGCCAGCAGGTCGAGATGTTCGTCAAGCTGGGCATGGTGATGAGCATGTTCGCGCCGTCGATCGAGGCGAAGATCTCGGAAAACCTGAAGGCCGTGTTCGGGCCGGCCTGATCGGGGTGGAACGGCGCCGCCGCTCCACCATCTCAGTCCTTCAGGTCTTCGATGAGGTCGATGTATTGCTGCATCGCGTCCTGTCTGGAGGTCCCTTTCAGGCTATCCCAGGCGTCGAACTTGGCACGCGCGACCATCTCGGTAAAGCCGGGACGCTCGCCTTGCGCGTCGCCGCCCGAGGCCTGCTTGTAGAGCGCGTAGATTTTCAACAGCGTCATGTTGTCCGGGCGTTCAGGCAGATTCTTGGAATCGGCCAGCGCCTGGTCGAACTGCTCCTGCAAGCTCATATAAAACTCCTGTTGGCTGGAAAAAATCGTTCAGGCCGCCGCGCGCGGCCCGCATGCCGCGCTCAGACTGCGAGCAGCTCGACGTCGAAGATCAGGGTGGCGTTGGGCGGAATCACGCCGCCGGCGCCGCGTGCGCCATAGCCGAGCTCGGCCGGAATGGTGAGACGGCGCGCGCCGCCCACCTTCATGCCTTGCACGCCTTCGTCCCAGCCGCGGATGACCTGGCCGGCGCCCAGCGAGAACTGGAACGGGTCGTTGCGGTCCTTGCTCGAATCGAACTTGGCGCCGACGCTGCCGTCGTCGTTGCGCAGCCAGCCGGTGTAGTGCACGGTGACGTGCTGGCCGGCCTTGGCTTCGGCGCCTTCGCCGACGGTGGTGTCTTGGTACTGGAGGCCGGAATCCGTGGTGATGGTGGACATGTTATTTTCCTAAGATGTTGTCGGTGTGATTGCAAATTGTAGTCCATGGCGTGTCAAAGCGCTATTGGCGCATGCTGCGTGCGCCTTTGGCGTTTCGGCATCGTGCGCATCGTTTCCACGTAGAATACGGGTTTTGGCGGCGAGATTGTCCTGCTCTAGATATCCATGATTGCATTTCCGGTTGACCTGAAACGAGCGCGCGCGACGGCATGGAGCCGCGCCTGATGCGCGCCATCGTCACCGCTTACGGACGCGCGCTGCTGTCGCAGCTGAACGGCAAGATGCTGCTGCTGTCGGCGCTGCCGTTCCTGCTCTCGGTCGCACTGTGGGGCGTGCTGCTGTGGGTCGGACTGCAGCCGCTGGTCGACCATGTCCAGCGCCTGTTCGAAACCTACGACGGGTTCAAGCTGAGCGGCACGCTGCTGGCCAGTTTCGGGCTCGGCGTGCTCAAGACGGTGGTGGTGCCGCTGATCGCGATGCTGCTGTTGCTGCCCCTGATGATCCTGACCTCGCTCATCTTCATGGGCATGGCCGCCATGCCCGCCATCGTGCGCCATGTGAGCCGGCGCCAGTTCCCCGGGCTCGAGAAAAAACACGGCGGCACTTTGCTCGGCAGCGTGGTCACCAACCTGAGCGGATTCGCGCTGTTCGTGCTGGCCTGGCTGGTGAGCTTGCCGCTGTACGCGGTGCTGCCGCTGGCGCTGCTGGTCCAGATCGCCCTGTGGGGCTGGCTGACCTCGCGCGTGATGACGTACGATGCGCTGGCCGAGCATGCCAGTGCCGAGGAACGCGGCGCCATCGTGCGCCAGCACCGCTGGCAACTGCTCACGATCGGCATGATCTCGGGCGCGGCCGGCGCCTTGCCCGGCGTGGTCTGGATCGGCGGCGCGGTGTTGTCGGTGGTGCTGTTCCCTTTTCTCGCCGCCATCTCGATCTGGCTGTACGTGGTCATCTTCATCTTCACCGGCCTGTGGTTCCAGTATTACTGCCTGCAGGCGCTGGCCCGGTTGCGCGCCGAGGCCGGTGCCGGGAAGGCGGCGCAGGCGGCAGCCTGAAGCGTTGCCTGAGCGGCTAATATCTTTCTTTACACACATATCGTGGCAGCGCTTTTGCCAAGCGCACTGAGCCGTTGTTTTTTTGCGAAAATGATTCGGCGAATTCAGATTTTTTATTGAACAGCGGTCGTGCCGACGCTTCCGATGTGGTGCAATGGTAAGCACGCGAGTGTTGATGTCTTGAGTGAGATGTCAATGCGTTTCGCGCAACTTAAAACGATCTCGATCACTCAAAGAAACCAGATGCACGATGGCGAAGGTTGATGCGGGGATTGCAGGTACGATTGATTCAGACCGGTTGAGCCATCATGGAAAGTAATCGCCGTTTTCGACGGCCCCGTATCGTCGTTCGGGCTGTGCGCAAGTTGCGCGCCCGTGCGGCATCGATCAGCAATGTACGCGTGCGCGATGCAGCGTCCGGACCTAGCGCGGCGCAGGTGTCGCACCAGCACTATCCGCATCCCCACCTGACCCTGGTTCCCGACCCCGCGCCCGAGGACGGGGAGGCGCCCGCGGCCGAACCGGCGCGCGCCCGGCGCCGCAGCCGCATCAAGCCTGCGCTGCTGCTGTTGCTGCTCATGCTGCTGTCGCTGTTCACCTGGGCGCTGGTGCAGGAAATGCGCAGCTCCGCGCTGCAGGCCGAGTTCTTCTCCAGCCTGGTCAAAAAGCTCAAGTACACGGTCGAGCCGGGACCGAGCGCGTCGATCCGGTTCCCATCCGACAGTCCGTACGACGAACGGCTCGGCTACGCCAGGCTGCCGCTCTACCTGGACCGGCTCGGTGCGCGCAACTACGAGATCAGCGCGCAGGCGCGCCTCTCGCCCAAGATGACCGAGCTGGCCGACATGGGCCTGTTCGCGACCTACCGCGAGAAGACCAAGGTCGGGCTGGCGATCCTCGACTGCCGCAGCCAGCCCTTGTTTACGGCGCGTTATCCGGAACGCTTCTACGAGCGCTTCGATGCCGCGCCCGCGCTGCTGGTCAAGAGCCTGCTGTTCATCGAAAACCGCGAGCTGCTCGACCCCACCTATCCGAAGCGCAATCCGGCGGTCGAGTGGGACCGCTTCAGCAAGGCGGTGTTCGACAAGTCGCTGCAGATATTCAGCGGCGACGACAAGCGCTCGGCCGGCGGCAGCACGCTGGCGACCCAGATCGAAAAATACCGGCACTCGCCCGATGGGCGCACCGGTTCGCTCAGCGAGAAGCTGCGCCAGATGGCATCGGCCACCCTGCGCGCCTATCGCGACGGCCCCGATACCACCGCCGCGCGGCGCCAGATCGTGATCGACTACCTCAACACCGTGCCGCTGTCGGCCAAACCCGGCTACGGTGAAGTCAATGGCATCGGCGACGGCATGTGGGTCTGGTACGGGCGCGATTTCGCCTCGGTGAACCGGACCCTGAAAGGGCGCATCGACAACCCCGACGCGGCGCTCGCCTACAAGGAAGCGCTCAGCCTGATGATCGCGCAGCGGCGCCCGGCGCACTACCTCGGCGCCGGCAGCGACGACCTCGAGGAGCTGACCAACACCCACCTGCGCCTGCTGGCCCAGGCCGGCGTGATCAGCGCGCGCCTGCGCGACGACGCCATCGCCGCGCGCCTGCATCCGTCCAACGGCAGCGGGGTGGCCCAGCCGGCCGTCAACTCCTTCGTCACGCGCAAGGCATCGAACGCGGTACGCACCCACCTGGCCGGCCTGCTGGGCGATGCGCGCCTGTACAACCTGGACAGCCTCGACCTGTCGGTGGTGAGCAC
>JBAQKU010000156.1:0-17096 GCA_049301315.1 Telluria sp. | reverse complement strand
CGCTGGCGAAGCGCACGAACTGCTGGGCCAGCGCGAATTCCTTGTCCTCCGGGCTCAGCCCTTCCAGTTCAAGCCCGAACAGGCGCCCGGCCTTGGCAACCAGGCCAGGCCCGCGCTGGACCGCGAGCGCACGCGCGACATCGGCCACGCCGCCCCTGCCAGAACGTGCCGGCAGCACCGGTTGCGCGGCCCGCTTGAGCAGGCCGACTAACGCCGCGCCCGTCGGGGAGCGCGCCAGTTGCGCGCCGGCCGGGGCGGCGCGCGCCACCAGGTTAGTTAAGAAACGTTCGAGTTGGGGCGGGCTGGTCACGGCAAGCAGTTCGGCGGCGAGCGTCATTTCGCCATCTTCGTCCAGGGACGGCGCTCCCCATCCGGCTTCCCCGCGCGGGGCGCCGGGCTCGAAGGTTTCGAGCATCGGACTGTATTCAAGCAAGCGTCGGTCCACTGGCAACTCCTGTGTAAAGGAATGGCGCCTATGCCTGTCGGCATCGCGCCCTGCCCGACACACTACGCAAGCGCTGTGCCAGCGGCCGCGACAGGGACACAGCGGCGTGTACGCGGTCGGTTTCGCGAGATCGCGGCGAAGCGCTTTTCGCCGCCACCGGGAAAACGCAGGCGCGGCCCCGAAAGCCGTTTCGGCAAGATTGCAACGGAACAGACAGCCATCGCATTATTTTTCAGTTTTACTGCTGAGAATTGACAATCGTGTATTGCTCCTGAAAACGGTCATGCTTAGAATCAAGCCATTCCATCAGGCAATCCGTTTGACCGGGGGCCCATCATCATTACCGCCTTGTTCCGTGTTCGTACCGTCGTTCGCCACTCCCTCGCCGCAAGCCTGGTCTGCCTTTCGCTGCTTCCGTCGTTAGCAGTTGAACAAGAGCTGCCGCTCGACCACCGCCTCAATGAAGAAGTCATCATGATTCCGGCCGGCGCCGCCGGGCGCGCCAAGCTCGAGACCACGGTGTTTCGCCCCAACGGCCCCGGTCCATTCCCGCTGCTCATCATCAACCACGGCAAGGACTCGGGCGCGCCGCGCCACCAGAGGCGCGACCGTTTCATCTTCATGGCCACCGCTTTCGTCAAGCGCGGCTACGCGGTGATCGTGCCGATGCGGCAAGGCTTCTCGAACTCCAGCGGAAAATATCTCGACCACGGCTGCAACATGACGGCCAACGGCTACTCGCAGGCGAACGATGTGCTCGACGCGCTCAACTACGCGCGCGAGCAGGATTGGGTCGACAGCGAGCGCATCATCGTGGCCGGGCAATCGTACGGCGGCATGGCCACGCTCGCGCTCGGAACGCAGTCGATCCCCGGCGTGCGCGGCCTGCTCAACTTTGCCGGCGGCCTGCGCGACGACGGCAACCGCTGCGACTGGCGCTCGGCGCTGGTGACGGCGTTTGCCGACTACGGCAACAACAACAAGATCGACAGCCTGTGGATGTACGGCGAGAACGACTCGCTGTTCGGCCCCGCGCTGGTGGCACGCATGCACGAAGCCTTCACGCGCGCCGGCGGGCAGGCCCGGCTGGTCGAGTACGGCGCGTTCAAGCGCGATTCGCACGGCATGCTGGCCAGCCGCGACGGCGAAAAGGTGTGGTGGACAGAAACCGAACGCTTCCTCAAGCAGATCGGCATGCCGACCCGCGAAATCTACACCGTGGTCGAAGCGCCCGGCATTCCGAAGAGCAATTTCGCGCCGGTGGACGACGTAGCCGCGGTTCCCTTCCTGAGCGAGCACGGGCGCGCCGCATACCGCGAATACCTGGCCAAGATGACGCCGCGCGCGTTTGCGCTCTCCCCCAGCGGGGCCTGGTGCTGGGCCGAGGAAGGCGAAGATCCGGACAGCCGCGCGCTGGCGACCTGCGCCAAGAACAGCAGTGAGCCATGCAAGCTGTATTCGGTCGACGATTATGTGGTCTGGACCGACAAGCTGCCCGGTGACAGCGCCATCGGCGGCACCGAACTGGCCAGCGAGCATTAGCAGCGGAAAGGGCATGCAGGCGACGCTTTCGCAGCACTTGCGCCACATCCGGCGTGACAATCATGCCATTTGGTCCGGTTAGGACAAGTCGCGCGCGCCCGACACATCCGACAATGTGGAGAATTTGACCACTTTGGAGGAAAAAAATGGCGCGATTGACATGCAGGCGAGGCAGAACGCTATTGGCGCGCGCGAGCATCGCCCTGATCGCCCTGGCTTGGGGACACAATGCCTTGGCCGCCAACAACTATCCGCTGGTGCTGGTGTATGGCTACCTCGGATTCGCCCCTGGCCAGCTCTATGACAAGCGTTTCAAGTACTGGGGCGGCTACAACGATATCGTGGGGCACCTGCAAGGCTTGAACGGCGGGCACCAGGTGTTCGCCTCGGTGGTCGGGCCGGTCAGTTCCAACTGGGACCGGGCCGCCGAGCTGTACTACCAGATCAAGGGCGGCTGCGTCGACTACGGCCGCTACCATACGGCGCGCCATGCACAGTTCGGCGCGCTCCAGAAACCGGCCGGCAAATGCTGGGCGGCGGACCCCAACAACAACCCCCAGAAGTACCCGCTGGCGCTCTACCCGGCCTGGGATGCCCGCCATCCGATCCACCTGCTCGGCCACAGCCAGGGCGGCCAGACCATCCGTGCCCTGATCGAACTGCTGGAACACGGCTCGCCCGACGGCGACGAAGGCGGCGCCGCGCTGTACGCGGGCGGCAAGGTCGGCTGGGTCGTCAGCGCCACCACGATTTCCGCGCCCCACAACGGCACCACCATGCGCGACGCCATGCTCGATTTCGCACCGAAGACGTTCGAGCTTGCCGGAAAAATCGCCGGGATGGCGCAAATGAACAGCCGCGATCCTGTGTACAAATTCGGCCTCGAGCAGTTCGGCCTGACGCAGTCGCCGACCGAATCGCTGTGGGACTTCCAGCAGCGCGTCAAGGATGCGCCGTTCTGGCAACGTTCGAACCGCGATTCGGCGCAATGGGAGATGGCGCCGGACGGCGCCAGGGAATTTAACAGCTGGGTAAAAACCTCGCCCAACGTCTACTATTACTCGATCGGCACCGTCGCCACCGAGGCAGGCAGCTATTGCTGCAACCAGACCGACCGCTTCATCGCGCCGTTCCAGAATTCACGCTACCAGTACCCGCGCAGCGACATGAATTACTTTACCCGCTCGACCGCCGGCGAATGGATCGTCCCCTCGCTGTTCCGGCGCGGCATGGGCTCCTACACCCAGTCCGATCCGAACCGGGTGCCGATAGACAGCACCTGGTTCCCCAACGACGGCATGGTCAACACGGTCAGCATGCGCGCGCCCAGCGGGCATCCCTTGCGCATCTACGACGGCACCTCGGTGCGCGGCACCTGGAACTTCCTGACCGACTACCGGCCATACGACCATTTCGACGTGATCGGCTGGACCCTCAAGGGCCCGTCCGCCTATCCGATCTACGAGAAGATCGCCGACATCATCTATGGGCTGTGAGTGGCGGCGCGCTTTGGGCCGACCACTTGCGCAGTTGCTCGACGCTCGCCGTGACGCCGCCGCACACGATGGCGAGCACGGTCCTGAACTCGGGCAGCGCGCTGACCGCATCGTAGGCCACGGCAAGCGCCGCGCCGCAGGCCGGCTCGACCACCACGCGCTGGTCGTCCATGAAACGCAGGCACGCCGCCACTGCGGCCTGGTCGGACACCACGCTGCTGCGCACCGGGCGCTGCAGCGACCAGTTGAACGCCTGCTCCGATACCTGGCGCGCACCGAGCGAGGTGGCGATGCTGGTAATGCGCGCCAGTTCGACGCGCGCGTTCGCCTTGAGCGCCTGCGACAGGGAATCGGCGCCCTCGGTTTCGACCGCGACCACCGGCACCCCGACCCAGCCGTTGCGCCGCAGGCCCTCGAGCACGCCGCACAGCAAACCGCCTCCGCCGACCGACAGCAGCACCGCGTCGGGCTTGAGGCCGGCGCGGGCGACTTCGTCGATCATCGTCGCGTGGCCCTGCCACAGCAGCGGATCGTCGAACGGATGGATGAAGGCATCGCTGGCGCCGACCATGGACCGGGCCAGCGCATTGGCTTCCTGGAACGACGCGCCGTGGACGATCAGCTCGGCCTGTTCGCGCCGGATCAGGTCGCGCGCGCGTTCGGTGGTGGTCTCGGGAACGACGACGACGACCGGGACCGCAAGACGCCGGCCGGCGTAGGCCGCAGCGATGCCAGCGTTGCCGCCGGACGAGGAAATGAAACGGCGCGCGCCGCGCCGCACATACTCTTCGCAGGCAAAGCCGACGCCGCGGATCTTGAATGAGCCGGGCGGCTGCAGCGCCTCCATCTTCAGCCAGACGGACTGGCCGGGAACGGACATGGCGCCCGATTCGATCAGGGGTGTTTCGATATGCAGGGGCATGTGTGCCTGTCGTGACAAGTAATCAGCCGACAATTTTCGCACGGAAGCTTTTCGAGTGCTCGCCCACGCAGTGTTTCGGGGCGCGATACTCAGCATGGGTTCCCGCCCGCCGTCGTTCCCGCGCCCCCGTCGTTCCCGCGCCCGTCATTCTCGCGCCCCGTCGTTCCCGCGCCCCCGTCATTCCCGCGCCCCCGTCGTTCCCGCGGAGGCGCACTGCTGTCCGTTAAAACCGTTGACATTTGCACGTCGTTCCCGCGCAGGCGGGAACCCCATTTTGTGTGCAGTCCATTGATGCCGACTGCATTGGTGTGCTGCGAAATGGGGTTCCCGCCAAGGGGGCCGCCATCGGCCGGGAACGACGAGATTAAGTCTCGGGTTGAAGGTTATGCGAACGGCCCTTTGGCGGCGTGCGTGTTGACAATGTCAACGGTTTTATTCGGGACAGCAATGCGCCTGCGCGGGAACGACGAATTCAAGTCTTGGGTTAAAGGTTCCGTCATGCACGCAGTGGTATGATCGGCGCTGCCTTCCAGCTCACCCGACACCTATGACTTCGCTTGCCAGCATCATGCAGCAGCTCGCGCTCACCAGCAGGCTGCCCCTGTACCAGCAGTTGCAGCGCGCGCTGCGCGAGGCGATCGACAAACGCGTGTTCGGACCGGAAGAGGCGCTGCCCGCCGAGCGCCAGCTTGCGCTCGACCTCGCGCTCTCGCGCATCACCGTGCGCAAGGCCATCGACGGCCTGGTCGGCGAGGGGCTGCTGGTGCGGCGCCGTGGATCGGGTAATTTCATCAATACCCGAATCGAGAAGAATTTCGCGAAATTGACCTCGTTTTCAGAGGACATGCGCTCGCGCGGACGCACCCCGCGCAGCGTCTGGCTCAAGCGCGCCGAAGGCCTGGCCACGCCCGACGAAGCCGCGCGCCTGCGGCTCGCGCCGGGCGCGCCGGTGTACCGGTTCGACCGCATCCGCTATGCCGACGAGGTTCCGATGTGCCTGGAGTACGCGACCGTTGCAGCATACGGCCTGCCGTCGCTCGACGCGGTGGACGTGTCGATGTATGAGGCGCTGCAGGCGGCCGGCAACCGGCCGGTGCGCGCCTTGCAGCGCTTGTCCGCCCTGCTCCTGAACGCGGAACAGGCCAGGCTGCTGCAGTCGAAGGAAGGCGACGCGGGCTTGTGCGTGGAGCGGCTCGGCTTCCTGCAGGACGGACGCGCCGTCGAATTGTGCCGCTCCTGGTTCCGGGGCGATATGTATGACTTCGTTGCGGAGTTGAGCACCTCGCCAGCGGCGAGCCGCTAGATCGCGGTCAGCCCGCCGTCCACGGCCAATTGATGCCCCGTCACGAACGAGGCCTGGTCGGAGCACAGCCACAGAGCGGCATTCGCAATCTCGGACGCTTCCCCGAAGCGTCCGGCCGGGTGCCGGCTGCGCAGCGCTGTCTCGCGCTGCGGCTCGCGCGCCAGTGCGCGCGCCAGCATGGCTGTGTTGATCATGCCCGGACATACGCTGTTGATGCGAATCCCCTGCTGGCCATATTCGGCGGCCGCGCTCTTCGTCATGCCCACCACCGCGTGCTTGCTGGCCGCGTAGATCGCCTGGTTGGGAGAGCCCACCAGCCCCGCTATGGACGCCGTGTTCACGATCACCCCGCCGCCCTGCCTGAGCATCTGCCGGATCTCGTACTTCATGCACAGCCAGGTGCCCTTGACGTTGACGCCCATGATGCGGTCGAACAGGTCCTCCTCGGCATCGGCCAGCGGCAGGTGCTCTTCTTCGATGCCGGCGTTATTGAAGGCGCAGTCGAGCCGTCCGTAGGTCGCGACCGTCTTGTCGACCAGCGCTTCGACATCCTTCGCGCGCGCCACGTTGGCCTGCACGAACAGGGCCTTGCCGCCCGCTTCCACGATCCTGGCGGCCGTGGCATGCCCGCCGTCGACCGACGTGTCGGCCACCACCACGCTGGCGCCGGCATGCCCGAAGGCCAGCGCCGCCGCGCGGCCGATTCCGCCCGCAGCGCCTGTCACGAGAACGATCTTGCCCGCGAACGATGTGTCACGCTGTCTGGTCTTGTCCGCCATCGCGTCCTCCGTATGCCGTTTTGACGCAGCGCGCGCTGCGTCAATACCGCCAGCATATCCCTGTGGACGCTATCAATCAAACAATTGTTCAGGGCCGGGGGGAGGCCTTGCCCTGGTCGCCCGCGATGACGACGGAAAGCCTCGCGGGATCGATCGCCCTGCGAAATGCGGCATTCAGTCCGGGCAGCGTGACCGCGGCCAGCTTGCGTTCGAACTGGCGGCTCCATTCGAAGGTCTGGCCAAGGTACAGGAACGAGGCCCAGCCGCTGGCCAGGATGCGGTCTTGCGAGCGGTTCTGCACGCGCTTCTGGAGCAGCCCTGACTTGGCGCCGGCCAGCTCCTCGGCTGTGAAGCCGTCCTTGACCGCGCGCGCCAGTTCGGAGCGGATCGCGGCATCGAGCCTGTCCAGGTTTTGCGGCGCGGCGATGGCGCTCAGGCTGAACATGCCGGCGCGGTCGATATCGCCCGCCACGATCTGCGAGCCGCCGCCATAGGACAGCCCGTCCTTCTGGCGGATGCGGTCCATCAGGCGCGATTTCAGCCCGCCTTCGCCGAAGATGTAATTGGCGAGCATGAGCGCGGGATAGTCAGGGTCCTCGATGTTCAGGTCGAGGTTCATGCGCGCCTGGTAGACGCCGTTCTCCTTGTCCGGGACGTTGATGGTCTTCCTGAGCGGCGCAACCTCGGCATTGGTGCGCGTGATGCGCGCATAATTGGCCCGGCTCGGCCAGCGCCCGAACAGCTCGTCGACCAGCGTGACGACGGCGGCGGCGTCGAAGTCGCCGACAATGGCCAGCTCGCCGTGCGAGGCGCCGTAGAAATCGCGGTGGAAGGCCTTCACGTCTTCCAGGCGCGCGCCCTTGACGTCGGCGATTTCCTGGTCGAGGGTGCGCACCGCGCGCACGTCGCCTTGCGGGTAGTGGTCGAAATATTCGCGCAGCGCGCGCTCGGCGGCCGATTCGGGCTCGTTGCGCCCGGCTTCGAGGCCGACCACCGATTGCTGGCGCAACTGTTCGAATTCGGCTGGCGGAAAGCTCGCTCCCTTGAGCACGTGGGCCACCAGGCGCAGGCTGTCGGCCAGGTTGGCGCGCGTGGTCTCGAACTGGAACAGGTTGCCGGTGAACCTGAGCTTGTCGAGTTCGTCGGACAGTTGTTCGCGCGTGTAGCGGCTGGTGCCGCGCGTTAGCATGGCGTGCGTCAGCGCCGGCACCGAGTATTTGCCGAACAGGTTCTTTTCGTCGCCCCAGTGCAGGCGCAGTTCCACCGACACGGCCTCGCCGCGGTTCTTCTTGGGCAGCAGCGCGAGCTTGAGGCCGCCCACCGTGGCCAGCGCGGTGCGCTTGAGGATGTTCTCCTGGCTGGGGTCGAAGTTTTCCGAGACCAGGCTCGCGGGGCGCGGCTTGAAGTCGCGCAGCACGGTGGCGAGGTTGGGCGCGGGCGGGATCTCGGCGCGCTGCGGCGCGTCCTCGGGCAGGAAGTTGCCGGTCACGCGGTTGTCGCGCCGCAGGTAGCGTCCGGCGGCTGCCGCCACTTCGGCAGAGCTGATCTTTGCGATGCGCTCGCGCCCCACGAAATACAGGCGCCAGTCGCCCAGCGCGATCATTTCCGACAGCGCCACCCCGACCCGCTGCGGATCGTTCAGGCTGCGCTCGATCTCGTTCATGTAGGTGCGCCGCACGCGCTCGAGCTCCGCGCTGGTGGGCGGATTTTTCGCCAGCTCCTCGACCGCGCTTGTCAGGGCGGCGCGCACCGGCTCGATCGGGTCGCCCTTGCGCACCACGGCCCCGACGATCTGCAGGCCGGGCGCGTAGCCGGTCTGGCCGAAACTGAACACCTCGCTCGCGCGGCCGCTCTCGACGAGCAGCTTGTGCAATCGCCCGGTCGGGGTGGCGCCCAGGATATCGGAGGCGAAACTGAGCACGTCGCTGTCGTCGTGCAGCGCGGAAGGCACCTTGTACCCGAGCGCGACGATCTGCACGTCGCCCTGGCGCCGCACCGTGAAGCTGCGCTCGCCGTCCTGGGTCGGTTCGACCGTCCAGAACTGCGGCAGGCTGCGCCTCGGTTTCGGAATCGCGCCGAAGCTTTGCGTGATCCAGCCCAGGGTCTGGGCTGGATCGAACTTGCCGGCCACCAGCAGCACCGCGTTGTCGGGCTGATAGTAGGTGCGGTAGAAGGCCTGCAGGTTCTCGATCCTGACGTTCTCGATGTCGCTGCGGTTGCCGATGGTCGGGCGGCCGTAGCTGTGCCAGTCGTAGGCCACGCTCTGCATGCGCTTCATCACCACTTCGCCGGGCGAATTCTCGCCGCTCTCGTATTCGTTGCGCACGACGGTCATTTCGGAATCGAGGTCTTTTCTCGCAATGAAGGAATTGACCATGCGGTCCGCCTCCATCTGCAGCGCCCATTTCAGGTTGCCGTTCGCGGCCTGGAACACTTCGTAGTAATTGGTGCGGTCGAGCGAGGTGGTGCCGTTGAACTGCATGCCGCGCTGCGCGAACTGCTGGGCAATCGCGCGGTGCTTCGGCGCCCCCTTGAACATCAGGTGCTCGAGCAGGTGCGCCATGCCGGTTTCGCCGTAATTTTCATGGCGCGAGCCGACCAGGTAGGTCACGTTGACGGTGACGGTGGGCTTGGACGCGTCGGGAAACAGCAGGACCTTGAGTCCGTTCGGCAGCCGGTATTCGGTGATGCCCTCGACCGACGGGCCTTGCGTGACTCCCTTGGGAAGCGCCAGGGCGAACGCGCCGCCGGCCATGACGAAAGCCGCGCCACCCACCAACATGCGCGCGCCGAGGGCGCGCTTCCAGCTCGATACACTCATGGTCCTGCCTGAAAATGGTTCAGATGCTTGCGCACCGGAGCGCGCGCTTGCCTTCGGGCGCGCGCGTCGATGCGAGCTGGGATAGTAGCAGAGGCAGGCGGGCGCCGCTATTGGCGCACGCGCTTTTCGTGGGCCTGCTGGTGGGTGCTGATGCGCGACAGTTCGCCCATTTCGTCGGCCAAAAATTCAAGCAGGTCGTCGACGCTGACAATGCCGGTCAGTCCGCCCGCATTGTTGACCACAGGCACGCGCCGGATGCCCCGGAAACGCATGCGTTCGATGGTTTCGTATACGTCGTCGTCCTCGCTGGCGGTGAGCACGTCGTCGCTCATGATGTCGCCCACCAGCAGGCTCGACGGGTCAAGGCCGAGCGCGATCACGGACACCACGATGTCGCGGTCGGTGATCATGCCCAGCGGTATCCTTTCGCCATCGGGCTCATCGACGACGACCAGGTCGCCCACGTGATGCTTGCGCATCAGCAAGGCTGCGGCCTGCACGGTTTCATCGCGTTTGCAGTAAGTGGTCTGGACGGTACAGAGCTCCCCGATGTGCATCTCGTTCTCCTTGTGTTTGCGCGCGAACAGTGCGACGCGCGACACGACAAAGCTAACGCGCGCTTTCCGGCGCGCCTTGATCTCGCTCAAAGCAGCGCGGGCGCGACGGATGCAAAGGGAAAGCTGGCCGGTCTCAGCCCTTCGGGTCGTCCGGAAGCGGCAGGAAGCAGGCATCGACCACCTGCAGGTCGTTGTCTTTGGCAAAGTCGACCACGAAGTGGTAGGCCAGCGGCTCGACCTGTTGCAGCGCCGTGTTGACGACCACGGCCTTGACGCCGTTGAGCACGGTGGGACGCACCAGCGGGGAAAATTTCAGGTGGGCGTTGGGGCCGCCCGATCCCGCCGGGCGGAAGCAGGACATCACGCCGCACAGGCGTTCGGCCCAATCGCTGGGACGGAACTGCTTTCCGTTGCTGGTAAGACCAAGAATAAAAAACTCGTTAGCGAGTTCTTTCTTGTTTTGAGGTAACTCGGCCATGGGGCGGTCTGGTTCGAACAAGAGTGCGGGGGGTGGATCAACGCGGCGCAAGCGCCGAGGCTCGTAAATCTTCTGCTTGCGAAACCCCAGTATTATATCTTATAGAAGACCTGAATACGACATTGCAAGGTGAGCAAGTTTTTCGCGCGCACGCGCGCCCTTTCCCGAAGGCCACGGCGCCCCACCGACACCGTGTCCCCAAACGCCTTATCCCAGCCAGACCGCGCCGGACAGCAGCAGGAGCAGCATCATCCATAATAGCAGTGCGCGCCAGACCAGGCCAACGGTGCTTTGCAGCGCGCGCACGCTCGGCTCCTCGCCGGGCAGGACCTCGGCTTCGCTCTCGCCCGAATCGACCGTGGCCGCGTCCGCCGGCAGCACCTTGGACGCCGTTTCGTTTGGCGAGCCCAGGCGCACGCCCATGGCGCCGCCGCCGGCGGCCAGGATGATGCCCTTGGCTTCGTCGCTCCAGCGATGGGCGAAGTTGCGCCATGCATAGATGGCGTCTTCGAAGTTGCCGACCACGGCGAACGCGATCGCGGTCAGGCGCACCGGCAGCCAGTCGATCCAGTAGAAGGCCTTGGCGGCGAACTGGCCAAAGGCTTCGTTGCGCATGTGCTCAGGCTCGTTCCAGGCGCGCGCCAGGTATTCGGCCACCCGGTACATCACGGCGCCGGCCGGCCCGACCGGCATCAGGAACCAGAAGAACACGCCGAACACGTTGCGGTGCGTGGTGACGAGCGACTTCTCGACCGCGATGCGGGCGATCTCGCTGCTTTCCATGCCGACGGTATCGAGCTTGGTCCATTCGGCCAGCAGGGAGCGCGCGGACGCGTCGTCGCCGGCGGACAGGGCGATCTGGATCGAGGTGAAATAATGGCTGTAGTGGCGAAAGCCAAGGGTAAGGTAGACGATCAGCACGTTCCATGCGAAGGCCGCGAACACCAGGTTCAGGCGTTGCAGTATCCAGTAGACCAGCGCGGCCGGCAGCACCAGCGCGGCCATCATCAGGAACCAGGCCAGCCGGCCCTGGCTGGCGTCGCCGGCGTTGAACCAGCCTTCCATGCGCACTGCCAGGCTCTTGACGCCGGCATAGATCAGATTATCTGCGCGCAGCGGCTTGAGTTGTTCGATGAGCAGCGCGCAAAGAATTGAGAGAAATGTCATCGGTGGTCCTTTTGAAAAGAAGCAATGGCGCAATGCCCGCTACGATAGCGCAGAGCTGTTCCGGAATCAAACTGTTTGCCGATTGCCGTCATGCACGCAGGAAATGAAACAGGTTGCGCAGCATACCGGCGGTCGCGCCCCAGATATAGAAGTTTTCGTACGGCATGGCGTAAAAGCTGCGCCGCCCCGCTGGCCCGGGCTGTTCGACCGACAGGCGCTGATGGTTCATGCCGTTCATCAGGAATGCCAGCGGCACCTCGAAGATCTCGGCCACCTCGCTGGGGTCGGCCATCAGCTCGAACGGGGGCGTCACCAGAGCGACCACCGGGCTGACCCGGTAGCCGCTGATGACCAGGTAATCGGGCAGCACGCCCAGCACTTCCACGTGCTCGCGCCCGAGGCCGATCTCTTCCTCGGTCTCGCGCAGCGCGGTCTCGACCGGCGACGCATCGACCTGTTCGGCGCGCCCGCCGGGAAAACTGATCTGGCCGGCATGGTCGGTCAGGTGGGCGGTGCGCCGGGTCAGCAGCATGGTCAGGCCTTCGGGGCGCCGCACCAGCGGAATCAGCACCGCCGCCGGGGTCATGGTGGCGCGGTAAGCCACGGCGTGGTCGCGCGCCTCCGGCTCCCACGCGGGCGGATTGGCGAAGCGGCTGCGCAGCCACTCGACCTCCAGGCGCTCGGAGGCGAGCGGCGATTCGCCCGCGATGGCGTCGACCGGCAACTGCTGGGGATCGAATGGAACTTTGACCACGAACACTTCCTTCACCAAACAAAAAAAGGCATCCGCAGATGCCTTTTTGGGGCACCGCAGGGCTCCCCTTGTTACAACACAGACGCTGTGGATTACTTGGCAGCGGCCGGCGTTGCAGCGCGACGGTTTGGCAGTTTCTCTTTGATACGTGCCGATTTACCCGAACGCTCACGCAGATAGTACAGCTTGGCGCGGCGAACGTCACCACGACGCTTGACTTCGATCGATGCGATCAGCGGGGAATACAGCTGAAAGGTACGCTCAACGCCTTCGCCGGACGAGATCTTGCGAACGATGAAGTTCGAGTTCAGGCCACGGTTGCGACGGGAGATCACCACGCCTTCGTAGGCCTGGGCGCGCTTGCGCGTACCTTCGACCACGTTGACATTGACGATGACGGTATCGCCAGGTGCGAAATCAGGAATAGTCTTGCCCAAGCGAGCAATTTCTTCTTGTTCAAGTTGCTGAATCAAGTTCATTTTTAGGACTCCATTAACCATCGTGCCGGCGCTGTCTCGAAAAACTGCGAGTGCCCGGTATAGGATGGGGTTGAACACGCGGACAACATGTCCGCGCTCGGTACTGCTACAACACGGGTTTCATAAACCCGCCAAAAACTGTTCGTCCGCCTTGCTCAGCAGTCCCGCGCCGCGGGCCTGCTCGAGCAGGTCGGGGCGCTTGCGCGCGGTCGCTTCCAGCATGCGCCGGCGGCGCCATTTCACGATCTCGGCATGGTTTCCGCCCAGCAAAACCGGCGGCACCTCCATCCCTTCGTACGACTCGGGCCGGGTGTAATGCGGCGAATCGAGCAAGCCGTTGACGAAACTGTCCTCGAGCGCCGATGCATCGTCGCCCAGCACGCCGGGCAACTGCCGCACCACCGCGTCCATCAGGGCCATCGCCGGCAGCTCGCCGCCCGACAGCACGAAGTCGCCCAGGCTGATTTCCTCATCCACGCAGCGTTCCAGCAAGCGCTGGTCGACCGCTTCGTAGCGTCCGCACAGCAGCACCAGGCCGGCCTCGTCCTTGAGCTGCATGACGCGCTCATGGGTGAGCGGACGTCCCTGCGGCGACATGAACACCACGCGCGGCGCCGGCAAGCCGAGCGCTGTCTGGCGCTGTTTTGCCGCGCCGATGGTGGCCTCGAGCGGCTTGGCCAGCATCACCATGCCCGGCCCGCCGCCATACGGCCGGTCGTCCACGGTACGGTGCCTGTCGGTCGTGAAATCACGCGGATTCCAGAGCGCCAGGTCCCAGCGTTTCTGCTCGAAGGCGCGGCGCGTCACGCCTGACTGCGTCAGCGCGGCGAACATCTCTGGAAACAAGCTCACGACGTCAAATTGCATCGTACTCTCGCTGCGACCCGGGGCGATTAATAATCCAGGCCCCAGTCGACTGTAATTTTCTTGGCGTCACGATCGACGGTCTTGACGAACTGCTCCACAAATGGAATCAGGCGCTCGGGCGCCGTTGTGTCGCTGCTGTCCGCAACCATCGGCCTGATCCGCAAAATCGATTGCGCGCCGTTGTGCATCATGTCGGTGACCTGCCCCAAGGCTTCACCTTGCAAATTTACTACATCGAGCCCGATCAGGTCGGACCAGTAAAACTCGTCGGCGGGCAGTTGCGGGAACTGGCCGCGCGGAATCGACACGGCTGCACCCTTGAGTGCCTCCGACGCATCCCGCCCCACCACGCCGACCAACTGCGCCACCACGTCGCCGCCATGCATTTTCGTGGTGCGAACCACGACCGGATGCAAGGCCGGCTTGTCGAGCCACCAGGTCTTCACGGTCAGCAGCGCATCCGCGTCGGCCGAGAACGGTGTTACGCGTATCGAGCCTGTCACGCCGTAGGCGCCGGAAACATACCCGACCTGGGTCAGGTCGTCGGGGATTTGCACCCCGGATGCTGCTGAATCGGTCAAACCGGGAACAGCCTTAAGCTGCTGGCTGGCTGGCTACCAGACGTGCAACGGTTGGCGACAGTTGTGCGCCAACGCCTTGCCAGTAGGCCAGACGGTCCGCGGTGATACGCAGGCCAACTTCGCCGCCTGCTGCCATCGGGTTGTAGAAACCGATGCGCTCGATGAAGCGGCCGTCGCGGCGATTGCGCGAGTCCGTTGCAACGATGTTGAAGAACGGGCGCTTCTTGGCGCCTCCACGAGCTAAACGAATAACGACCATAATAATTCCAAAAAGTTGTGCTGGGCGGAAAAAGCCGACAATTATAGCGCGCAATGCCGCACAGCAGCAAGCGGTAATGACAACAGGGCGCGCAGTTCGGGGCGAATTGAGCATTATCGCCTATATTGGGCAGCAGCGGCAACTGGGTATGCGTCCCGGGACGACTGCATCAAGGCCAGCGGCGCACAAGCGCCCCATTCCGGCGGCGCCGTTCGGCGCCGGGGGCACCCCCGAGTGGCGATAAAAACAGGAAAAAAGATGCTTTCGCCACGGATATGGCCGATACTTCCAGCTTTCCCGCCTCCAGCCGCCCATTTTATGCCAACGCAGCACAAGAACAAGATTCTCGCCACCTTCCTCGCCCTGGTGCTGGGCGGAGTGGGCGCTCACCGCTTCTACCTGCGCGGCGCGCTCGACAAGCTGGGCCTGCTCCACCTCATCAGCCTGCCCGTGGCCGCTCTGGTGGCGGGACTGGCGCCGCAGGCCGACGTGTTCTACAAGATCCTGCCGCTGGTGCTGTCGTACAGCGCCGCCTTCATCGAAGGACTGGTGATCGGGCTGCTGCCGGACGAAAAATGGGATGCCGCCTACAACAGCGGATCTGGCCGCCGGTCCGATTCGACCTGGCTGCTCGCGCTGCTGCTGGTGGGCACCATGCTGGTCGGCGCGACGGTCGTGATCGCCACCATGGCGCGCCTGTTCGACCTGCTCTACACGGGCGGCGCCTACGGCTGACAGCGGCCCGGCTAGCGATAGCCGCGCTTGTCCTTGAGGTCGTCGCGCACCCGCTTGGCATCCTCGCCCGGGCCCAGCTGGCGCCGCGAGCGCGAGAACTGGGCCGTGGCGCCGTCGAGCACCAGGTTGGCGTCCCAGCTCGCGCCGCTCTTCATCAGGATCGGCGCCGGCAGGGTGTCGAGCGCGGCCGGATCGATCCAGGGCGCGATCCGCTGCAGCACCAGCTTGATGCGCGGCTTGATCGCTTCCTGCGCCACGCGCCCGCGCTGGCCCCATCCCACGATGGCCTGGGCCCCGGTCATGCCGTCGAAGTATTTGTTGGCGAAGGCGATGTCATACCGGACCGCGTGCCGGTAGCTCATCATGAATTCCTCGAACAGCATCGCCAGATCCTCGCGCGAGCTGGCCTCGCCGCTGATCGCGTACGCGTAGTCGTCCGAGGCGCGGTCGGCGGCGAAAAAATTGCCGACATCGACGGCGCGGAACGCGATCTGCTCGGCCGTCGGGGTCGCGCCCATGAACAGCACCTGGCCCAGGCCTTTCATCTCGAGCGAGGCGAGCGGATACTGGTCCGCCAGCAGGTCGGACGGGAGCGTGCGGCTGGCCACCCTGCCCGACACGTTGTCCCAGATCGACTTGGCCGGGTCCAGCGCGCGCGCGGACGGCGCAAAGAAGTCCCCGGCGTGGCCCAGCTCGTGATACAGCAGCTTGCCAAGACTGAAAATGAGCTCGTCGATGCTGCGCACCAGGCGCTCGCGGTCCGGATAACTGCGGCGCGCATAGTCATTGTTCTTGATCAGCCGCCCGAAGGAGCTGTAGTTCAAGCCATCGTCGAAGGCCAGCCTGTAATCGGGCACCTCGCTGACCACGTCGCGCTGCTCTGGGGTCAGCCAGAAGTGGTCGGCATCGAGATAGATCGCGCCGGTCCCGGCGGTGTAGAAACTGGGGCGCACGTGCGAGCCGATCACGATGGCCGAGGTGCCGGCCAGCAGGCGCCGAAAATCGCCGTGCGGATCCTGGGTCAGCAGGAATTGCTCGAAATTGGCGCCCAGGAAGTCATGCGAGACCAGCACCCTGCCCATCACCTGCGCCACCGTCGGCATGCCGCCGGGAGCCGCCTCGGCCTGGATCAGCGGCAAGGTGCCGGCGCTGCACAAACTGTTGTGCGTGGAATCGTCGTAGTACAGGCCGAGATCGTAGACACAGCGCACCAGCTGGGCGGCATGCACGCCCGCCTGGCGGTAAGGGTGAACCCGCGCGGCCACGTCGAACAGCGCCTCTTTCGGCGCAGCCGGCTGGCGCTCGACGGCGACCGTGACCTCGTCGTAATCGACGCGTCCGGCGCTGGTCGTGAGCGTCGCGCGGAACCGGAGCACGGTGTCCGCATCGACCTGGGGGGCCTTGAACATGAGCAGGTGGTTGTCGATGGCGTCCATCGTCACGCTCGGTCCTGCGACCTGGGTCCAGGCGATCGAACTGACGCTGTCCCCAACGGCAAGCACCGGCCAGGCGCGCACCGAGGTGTCGGTTGCGGGGCGAACCGAATGGTCGGCGCGCACGCTGATGAAACTCGAAGCCGAGCGCGCCGCGACCTCGATCTCGGTGCTGGAGGAGGCGGTGCGCCCGTCGACGAAGCGCACGTCGGCGCGCAACGTGACGTTCCCGACAACGGACGTTTCGAACGCCACCGTCGGACTGTGCGCAGCGAGCAGCGTGAGTGCGGCGCCGCCGGTCTGGGTCCATGTAATGTCGGCCATCAGGGCGCTGCACGCGAGCACCGTGGCGCCAGCCGTCTTGCCTGTTTCCGCCTTCGGATCGGCCACGATGCGGATCTCGCAGGGCGTGGCCGGCGTCGCGGGCGGCAGCGGGGCCGGTGTGGTTGCGGCGCCGCCTCCGGAACCGCCGCCGCAC
>JBAQKU010000155.1:0-1518 GCA_049301315.1 Telluria sp. | reverse complement strand
CGACGGTGATGTCGAGGTATTCGGCATCGGCGGCCAGGAAGGTGCCGGCCTTCTCGACGTCGTGGGCGTTCCAGGCGGCCATATAGCCGTCGACGATGGCCTTGGCGTCATCAGCGGCCTGGGCCAGACCGGCGGCGGCAAACAGCACGAAGAAACTGACGCTACGGAGTGCATTGTTCATTGTTGTTGCTCCTGACGTGGTGAAGGACTGCATCGAGTGACGCAGTTGGGTAAGTCCGTCTTTGGGCGTTGCGAGCGAACGTCGGGCTAGGCGGCAAGCGCCGAGAACGCGCAGCGTACTGCAGTACGTGAGCAGTTCGAGGTGCTTGCCAACAACGCCCGGCGGAGCGCAGTAGCCCAAAGTTAGTGCTTGAACATTACGTGGCGCACGGCGGTGTAGTCTTCCAGGCCGTACATGGACATGTCCTTGCCGTAGCCGGACAGTTTCACCCCGCCATGGGGCATTTCGCTGACCAGCATGAAGTGGGTGTTGACCCAGGTGCAGCCGTATTGCAGGCGCGCGGCCAGGCGATGGGCGCGACCCACGTCGGCGGTCCACACCGAGGAGGCCAGGCCGTAGTCGGAGTCGTTGGCGTAGCTCAGGGCCTGGGCTTCGTCGTCGAATTGGGTGACCGACACCACCGGGCCAAACACTTCGCGTTGGACGATCTCGTCGCCCTGCAGGGCGCCGGCCAGTACGGTCGGCTCGAAGAAGAAGCCTGGGCCGGCCACGGCATTACCACCGGTGATCACGCTGATATGCGGCTGGGCCTTGGCACGGTCGACCATGCCCACGACTTTCTGGCGGTGCTGTTCGGTGATCAACGGACCGAGCTCGGTGCTTGGGTCATCCTGCAGGCCATATTTGATGCTGCTCACCGCCTCGCCGAGCTTGGCGACGAACTTGGCGTAGATGCCTTTCTGCGCATAGATGCGGCAGGCGGCGGTGCAGTCTTGCCCGGCGTTGTAGAAGCCGAAGGTGCGGATGCCTTCCACGGCGGCATCCAGGTCGGCGTCGTCGAAGATGATCACCGGCGCTTTGCCGCCCAGTTCCATGTGCATGCGCTTCACGGTGTCGGCGGTGCTGCTGATGATGTTGCTGCCGGTTGGGATCGAGCCGGTTAGCGACACCATGCGCACTTTCTTGTGGGTCACCAGCGGCTGGCCGACGCTCGGGCCGCGGCCGAAGACCACGTTGATCACGCCGGCCGGGAAGATTTCGGCGGCCAGTTCGGCCAGCTTCAATGCGGTCAGCGGGGTTTGTTCGGACGGCTTGAGTACCACGCAGTTGCCGGCGGCCAGCGCCGGGGCGAGCTTCCAGGCAGCCATCATCAGTGGGTAGTTCCACGGTGCGATGGACGCCACCACACCCAGCGGATCACGGCGGATCATCGAGGTGTGGCCGGCCAGGTATTCGCCACCGGCCGAGCCGCTCATGCAGCGGCTGGCGCCCGCGAAGAAGCGGAACACGTCAGCCACGGCCGGCAGTTCGTCATTCAGTGCGGCGCTGTAGGGCTT
>JBAQKU010000154.1:0-12359 GCA_049301315.1 Telluria sp. | reverse complement strand
GGCACGGCCAATGGGGTGCTGTTCCTGACACTGGAAGACGAGACCGGCAACGTCAACGTGATCGTCTGGCCCAGCCTGGTCGAGCAGCAGCGCCGCGAAGTGCTCGGTGCGCCGCTGCTGGGCGTGTACGGCATCTGGCAGCGCGAAGGACAGGTGCGCCATCTGGTGGCCAAGCGGCTGGTGGACATGTCGGCGTTGCTGGGCCGGCTCGCGACGCACAGCCGCGATTTTTGCTGAGAGATGCATTTGCTGTCCCACATTTGCACGTCGTTCCCGCGGAGGAGGCTGTCGCGAAACGCCAAACGGACTCTGACGAAGACTGAAAAGCCGTCGTTCCCGCGAAGGCGGGAACCTAATTTCTCTGCGTCACAGCAGCTAAATGGGGTTCCCGCCTCTCCATGAACCATCTTCGAAGTCGTGATTTCAAGTCACAGGTACAAGTTCGCGTCCAAGTTCCTTAGCAAGTTTTTTGAGCGCGAATTCTTTGCTCTTGCGAACTTGTTCCGTGTAGTTCGCAAGTCCTTTCTCAATGTAATCTTCTCCTTTGACCATCAGACGCCAGAACCAAGTTGCGAGTTTTCGTGCCACCGCCTTTGTTGCAACCAAGCCTCCGCGTCGCGCTGACATGCGTCGATAGAAGCCGCCGAGGGCGATGTCTTTACTCTTAACTAGGCTTTGCGCGACCATGCAGAATAGCCGGCCAGTGCGGTTGCGCTGACTGATCGTGACTGGAACTAGTCTTCGCGACAGGCAATCGGATCTCATGTCCGATGCACCAAAGCGTGAATCAGCCACGCTGCCGGAGTCGCTGCGCGTCCTGATACGATACGCTGGTTCATGGCTGATGAGCGGTTTTACAAAAAACTGGAGTCTTCGCGGGAACGACGAGCCAGGACAACTTTTCAATGAGCGGCAGGAAGCGGATCGCCCACCGCTTGATCGGATGGAACATCTCCAGTAAAAAGATGGTTGAAAAATCAGTAAGCCGCTGCCGCACCCGGCATCTCGATCAGGATGAAATGGCCCCGTTCGTCGGCCAGCGAAAAGCTGAGTTCGGCCGGACCGACGATCTTCAGCGCATCGCGCTCATGCAAGGTGGCCAGCCCTGCGATGTCGACAGCCCCTTCGATATTGTTGATGTAGGCCTGGCGGCCCGCCTGCAGTGAAAACGATACCGTGGCATTCAGATCGGTCAGTTCGGAGACGTATAGATTCACGTCCTGGTTCAGATGCAGCGGCACTTGCCCGCTGTTGGTCGGGTTGCCGACGATCTGCAGCAGTCGGTTCAAGCGTTGTTCCGGCGTGAATTTGTGGTTTTCGTAACGCACTGGCAGGCCCTCGGATGGCGGCAGGATCCAGATTTGCAGGAAACGGCAGTTTTCGTTCTGTCGGTTCAGTTCCGAGTGCCAAACGCCGCTGCCGGCAGTCACGGTCTGCACATGGCCGCGCTGCAGCGTGTCCTCGACATCGGTGGCGCTGTCCCAATGGGTCAGTTGGCCGTCGACCACGTAGCTGACAATTTCCATGTTGCGGTGTGGATGCTTGCCAAAGCCGTCCTGGGGACGGACATCGTCGTCATTTAGCACGCGCAACACGCCGAACTGGATATTTTCCGGATTGTAATAGTCGGCGAACGAGAAATGAAAATAGGTGTCCGCAGGATGCCGTGCGCTGGCGGGCAGATAGTGCAGTGCCTGGGCATCGATTTGCTGATATTGCAGGGACATGGTGCTTGCTCCTTAACTTGACTTGATGGACGTAGATTAAGTGTTCACCAAAGCGAACTTATGCGTTGCGGCGAGCGTCAACGCTCCATGCGCCTGCACCCCAGGCAGCCAGTGTCAGCAGGCCACCCACGACAGCAATGTTTTTGAAAAACAGCAACTGCTGCATGAACTGCTGCTCAGTCGGCGCCCCCCAGTAGTTGTGAAAGAAGAATGTTGCGACCAATGTGAACAACGCCAGCACCAGGGCCGAGATACGGGTGCCAAATCCTGCAAGCAGCGCCAAACCACCGACGATTTCGACAGTCAAGGCCATTGCTGCAGCCACGGTCGGCATCGGCAAACCAACAGACGTGATGTAGCCGACCGTGCCCGCAAAGCCGGTGATTTTGCCTAAGCCAGCCGGCAGAAACAGCAGGGCAAGGAGCAGGCGACCCGTTAAGGCCAGAGGATTTTGAAGTGCGGTAAACATAGATATTCCTATAATTTGAGGTGAAAAAATTTGGGTTGATAAAAAATCTCAGGCCGACAGATCAAACACCAATACTTCGGCATTACTGCCTTTGGTCAAGGTGATTCTGTTTTCGTTTTCCAGCATGACGGCGTCACCAGCGCTGAGCTGCTGGCCGTTGACTTCAAGCACGCCGCGGATCAGATGCACGTAGCCTTTACGGGCTGGGTCGAGCGCCAGTTCCGCGTGCTCGTCGCCATCGAAAAGACCCGAGTAAAGTGCTGCATCAGCGTGGATACTCACCGAGCCTTGCGCGCCGTCAGGCGAGGCAACCAGGCGCAGCGCGCCGCGCTTCTCGTCAGCAGAAATCGTTTTTTGCTCATAGCCCGGCGCAATGCCGGTCACGTTCGGCACAAGCCAAATCTGCAGGAAGTGGGTGCTCTGGTCTTTTGCATGGTTGAACTCACTGTGCGTTACACCGGCACCTGCGCTCATGCCTTGCACATCACCAGGCGGAATGCCCTTGATGTTGCCCATGTTGTCTTGATGCGCCAGTTCTCCCGAGAGCACGTAACTGATGATTTCCATGTCGCGGTGGCTGTGCTTGCCAAAGCCAGTTCCCGCATCGATACGATCTTCGTTAATAACTCGCAAGTTCCCCCATCCCATATGTTGTGCATCGTAATAGCCGGCAAATGAGAATGAGTGATAGCTCTTGAGCCATCCGTGGTCGGCATAGCCGCGTTCGTGTGATTTGCGTAGGGTAAGCATGGATAGATCTCCTCGTCGATGCGATCCATTGTGGCCTTGGCTACATCATTAATGAGTGTCGCCATTTGATGACATCACTCAAAAAATTTGAATGCACAAGCGTATCGGGTGCAACGCTATCGGAATCAACGACCGTCTGCATTCAGGAAAGAATGCGATCGACCCGATCCGGAGAACGTACTTCCCGAAAGCCAACGGCAAACGAAGGCCGCTGCGCCGGCCACGGGCGGCGCCAGTGTCGACAAGCCGGGCACGAACTTGGCAACGACCAGTGTGGCAACGCCATGGCGGGCAAAATTCAGTTCGCTCTGACGCACACAGCTGTCCGGAGAAATCGAGATGCAGCAGGCTATAGCGGAGAGTTTTCCATGGTAATCGTCGTTAATATTGACCGGCAGCCAGATCGACGGGCGCGCAGAATTTGAGTTGAGGGCCGACCGGCACGATACGCGACGGGTTGATGTGGGGATGGCTCATGTAGTAATGGCGCTTGATATGGTCGATATTCACCGTCGAGGCAACGTTTGGAGCGAGGTAAAGTTTCCGCAGATAGCGCGACAGATGCGGGAAATCTTCGATGCGGTGGCGATTGCACTTGAAGTGCCCATAATAAACTGCATCGAAACGCACCAGCGTGGTAAACAGGCGCCAATCCGCTTCCGTGGCCGTTGCTCCTACCAGATAGGGGCGGTTGGCAAGCAGCGACTCGACCCGATCCAAGGCGTCAAACAATCGGGCGAATGCGTTCACGTATGCAATCTGGCTGGACGCGAAGCCACAGCGATATACACCGTTGTTGATATTGTCATATACAAATTCGTTGATGCAATTGATGTCTTCGCGCAGCGGCTCCGGATAAAGATCGACATCGTTGTCGCCAAAGGCATTGAATGCCTGGTTCAGCATGCGCAGGATCTCGGAAGATTCGTTATTCACGATGGTCCTGGTCTTGGTATCCCACAGCACGGGCACCGTGACTCTTCCATGATAGTTGGCCCGAGTCGCCGTGTAGAGTTGATGGAGATAGGTAAAGCCGTTTGCATGGTCGGGCAACGCGTCACTGAAAGCCCATCCCTGGTCCGACATCACTGGCTCGACGATTGATATTGGCACAACCTTGTCGAGCTTTTTGACCGCCATGGCAATCAGGGTCCGGTGCGCCCACGGACAGGCCAGAGAAGCATAGAGGCGGTAGCGGCCAGGCTCGACCGGATAGTCGCTCGAGGCGTCTGTCGTAATCCAGTTGCGAAAGGCTGCATGTGTGCGTACGAACTCGCCTTGTGTAGCCTGCGTGTCATACCAGCCGTCATGCCATTGACCATTTTCCAGATAACCGCTCATGATCGTGTCCCATCCATTGTTCAAAAAAACTTGCGCCAAGATCGGGCGCCGTCTTTGTTACGTTGTTAGGATTTCGGGTTTCCAGATTCACCTTGCATCCACAGTCGGCCAATACGCCGACGCGTCTCATTTTTTGGGCGCTGCCATGTACTGAATTGCCAAGCGAATTTGCTTGCGGGATAGCTCGCTGGCGCCCCCCTTGGGCGGCATCGCACCGAATCCGTTGACCGCATTATCTGTGACAGCGTCCAGTCCCTTGGCCAGTCGCTTGTTCCATTCAGCAGTGTCCCCTGCTTTGGGTGAACTGACCATGACATTCTCGGGTGCGTGACATGCGCTGCAAATGGACTGATAGATTGCGCGTCCCTCGTCATTGGCCAATGCCCCCTCCGCGCAGACAAATAGTTGCAGAGACGCCAAGGTAACGACAGCGGCAAAGCGTTTGGGCTTCATGCGCATTCCTTCTAAAAAAAGATGGCGCCCCTTGGGGCGCCTGTTGCTCAGTCCAGCGAATTACTTGCCTTCCTTAGCGTGGAACATTTCAGTAGCATAGACGATTCCCAGTCCATAGCCACCTGCGTGTTCCGTGGCAATTTTCATCACCGGCGCATAGGTCTCGCCGCGCGCCCAGTCACGCTGCAGTTCCAGCATGTATTGCAGCCAAGTGATTGGGTGGGCACCGGCCTGGACCATGCGTTGCACCGCCATATCGTGTGCTTCCTTGCTGACACCGCCGGAGGCATCGGTCACGATGTACACATCGTAGCCGTCATCGATGGCCGAGAGAACCGGCTCCACCAGACAAACTTCGGTCCACAATGCGGCCATGACCACTTTCTTGCGCCCCAACTTCTTCACTTGATCGACCACCCGCTGATCTTCCCAGGTATTCATGGTAGTACGGTCAATCGGTTTCTGATCCGGCAACACTGCCTGCAGTTCAGGGAAGATCGGGCCGCTGAAGGACTTTGCGGCAACAGTGGTCAGAATCGTCGGGACCTTGAAGACGTTCGCCGCTTTGGCCAAACCGGTGACATTATTGCGCAACTCCGCAATGTCGATCGAACGGGTCGCAAATGCCATCTGCGGCTGGTGGTCGATCAGGATCAGGGTGTGGTTTTTCGGCGTCAGGAGTTTTTCCGACGGCGCGGCAGCATGAGCCGGAACAAGCGTGGAAAAGGCCATCAGGAATGGCAGGGCTACTTTAACAATACTTTTGATGTTCATGATAGGTCCTAGGTTAGAGTCGGGCGGTTAAACGAATGCGGCCTTGTTAGCTTGAACGTACGTACGCAGCTGCGTCAGTGGGCGCCCAAGCAGACGCTCGCCATCTGGGGAAACCACGGCAGCCTGATTCGAGGCAAAGACTTCAAACAGTTCCAGCATGCCCTTGGCTTGCCATTCAGGCCAGCCGGAACCGAGCAGGGAACCCAGTGTCGTCGCCTCGTCCGGTGAGACGTATTGAACCGGCTTGCCGGTGATGTCAGCGAAAGCGCCGGCGAAATCTTTACCGGAAAGAAGCTCCGGCCCGGTGACGGCGTAGGCCTTGCCCTCGTGACCGCCGGTGCACAGGATGTTGGCGGCGATCTCGCCGATGTCGCCAACGTTCAGCGGCGCAAAGCGGCCGTCGCGGATGCCGAAATAGAAGGCGCCTTGCTTGATGCCATCGGCCCAGCCGAGCATGTTTTCCTGGAAGAAGATGGTGCGCAGATGGGTCCACGCCAGGCCGGATGCCTCCAAGTACTTTTCCCCCGAGCGGAACTGGCGACCAAACAAGATGGATTCGTATTCGGCGCCAAACACGGAGTAGAACAGCACATGTTTTACCGATCCGGCGGCAACCGCTGCATCGATGGCGTTTTTGGCCTGCTCTTCCCGATTTTCCACATTGCCGAGGATGAGAAAAAGTTTGTCTGCACCCTTGAAGGCAGAACGCAGGGTGGCGGGCTGGTCCAGATCAAGAATGACAGTCTCGATGGTTGGGAACTTTGCCATCAAGGCAGTGGCGCGCGCTTCGGAGCGAACGCCAGCGCGGATGATGAAATTTTCTTGGTGTTTGCGAATAAGGGCGTCGATAGTAGCGGTACCGTTGTTGCCGGCAGCACCGATGATCAGTAAGGTAGGCTTGGTCATGTGAGACTCCATTGAGGTATAAAAACGATTGGTTCGGGCGAGGCTAAAATGACAGGCAAGAGCTTGGCAACTCTTGCCGTTGTTTGTTTCAGGTTTCGCACTGGTTACGACAGAATCCATTGTGGCCGTCGCTAAGCCCTTGCTGATGCAGGCAATTTCATGGCACCATTCAAAATATTTGAATGCGGTGACCACCATGCCCACACCTCGCGATGTATTAACTCCGGACGCCCTGTCCATGATGCAAGTGATCGCCGAAACCGGGAGTTTTGCGGCGGCGGCACGCGCAGCCAACATGGTGCCAAGCGCGCTGACTTACCGTGTGCGCCAGATGGAAGACGCCCTTGACGTATTGTTGTTCGACCGCAGTTCGCGCCAAGCCAAACTGACCGTAGCCGGCGCGGAACTCCTACGGGAAGGCACCGTCCTGTTGGCGGAAATAGACGCGATCGCCAACCGCGTCAAGCGAGTGGCAACGGGGTGGGAACCGAATTTCACCATTGCAGTAGACAGCATCATTGACCGTGCAACGGTCATGGAGCTTTGCACGACATTTCTTAAATTAAATCCGCCGACAAGGCTAAAATTGCGTAGCGAAACACTATCTGGCACGCTGGAGGCGTTAACCTCCGGACAGGCGGATCTTGCGTTAGGTGTAGTGCTCGATACCAGCACGAAGACTGGCATACAGCGGGAACCTCTTGGCGCCGTGCACTTTGTTTTTGCGGTCGCATCTAATCACCCTCTGGCGCTTGCGCCTGAACCGATACCAGACGAAGTGATACGTCAGCATCGGGCGGTAGCGGTTGCCGACTCCGTGCTGCGTGGGACGAGCCTCTCCATTGGCCTGCTGGCCGGCCAGGACGTGATTTCGGTGGCGGACATGCCTACGAAGCTGGATGCGCAAATGCGAGGAATGGGCGTCGGCTACTTGCCAACCTGTCTCGCGCAGCCCTATATCGACGCTGGGCGGTTGGTGGTCAAGGGCGTGGAGCGGGCGGAGCAAAAAGTCCAGGCCAGTTACGCTTGGCGCATGGGCGGAAAAGTGAGCCAGGGACGAGCACTGCAGTGGTGGCTCGATCAACTGCAAACGCCAGTGACACGTTCGGCCCTGCTGGGCGAACGCGGTATCGTCCGTTAGCGTCGTTTCCGCCATTGGCGAAACCGACTTCCCGGGAAAGCGGGAACCCCATTTTCAAGCAAAGTGGTGGGATGTATCTATCCACTGTGCGCATATATTGGGTTCCCGCTTGCGCGGGAACGACGTGCAAATGTCAACGTTTTTTCCGGACAGCAGTGCGCCTTCGAGGGAACGACGACGGGGGCGCGGGACCCACAGACGCGCGCGGCCGGATCGAGTAGGGGGCGGGATTGCTCCCGCCGCCCTCTCACACCACCGTACGTGCGGTTCCGCATACGGCGGTTCATTTAACACTCTGGAAGCGGTGCTGGGTATCGAGCACCGAAACCAACCCCATCAAGTCAAATACACGCTTCGGATAGGCCGCGCGCATGTGGCTGGCTCCTGCGTTCCACCATGGGCCGCGTCCGTTGCTTGCCGATTTCCATGCCCGCGTTCCGTCCAGCCCTCGGGCTTGCAGCCGCTTGTTTCGGGTGGCCGGACGCTTCCATTGCCGCCATAGCAGGCAGCGCAGTTTGCGCCGTATCCAGCTGTCCAAGTCCTCCAGCACACGCTTGGTCTCGGTCAGTCGGAAGTACGAGGTCCAGCCACGCAGCACCGGATTTAGTTCGGCGATGGCCGCGTCGAGCTTGCGCGAGGCGTTGCCGACGACGATATCCCGAACCTTGTCCTTCAATAGCTCGATACTGCTGTCAGCGATTTTCAGACGAACCTGTTTATGCCACGTGAAGCTATATCCAAGGAACTTCCGCTTCCAAGGCCGCGCCACGGCACTCTTTTCCCGGTTCACCCGAAGCCGTAGTTTGCGCTCCAGGAAATCGGTGATGGAGGCCATCGCGTGCTGTCCTGCCGTGTCGCTCCCGACGTAGATATTGCAGTCATCGGCATAGCGGCAGAACCGGTGTCCCCGCCGCTCCAGTTCACGATCCAAGTCCGTCAGCAGGATGTTCGACAGCAGCGGTGACAGTGGTCCGCCTTGCGGATCGCCGTCGGCATGTAGTTGCCTGCCAGCAGTGCTGCCTTGACGCTTGGCCAGTGCTGTTGCAGTCACGCCTTGAACTCGGGTACGGTGAGTCCGTCGACTCCTGCCGCGCCTTTGTTCCGCATGACCCGCTCATACGCTTGCCACAGGTTGTTGCGTTCCACTACGGCATCCATCAGCCGCAGTCCTTCCGCTTTCGTTCGCCCATCCGCCGCCGTGCCAACCTCAGCACCCAGCATGGCCCTCGACAACATCCGGTTGTCGTCCTCCATGTCGGGCGCAGTCGCCTGCCTTGTTGCGTCATCGATTTGCATCGAGGTCGAATGTCCTAATCGCGTTGTTCAATGTTCAGGCCTTCGGTCAGGTTCTCGTCGGCTCGCCGCCTTGGCCTCGACCTACTATGCCCTCTGCTGACTTCTGCATACGCATCCCGACACCTCTCGACGTCGGTAGCACGAGGCACGCATGCAGATCTCCCCGGGTATTGCGCACTACCTTCACGCTTATGCCTGTCGGATCTACGTCGCAGCCTTCCGTACAAGTATCGGGCTTTGATGATATTGGACATCTCACCCGGCTACGCCGCCTCGTATCCGCTTCCTGTTCGTCAGGCCAGCGCTTTGCCTTCGGCTTCCTCCAGATTCGCAGTCGCCCGCGACACCCTTGCCGTTCAGCTAACTCTTCCCCTTGTCGGGCGAGTAGGGACTTGCACCTCCAAGTAAGTGCGCCCTGCCGGGCGCACCACAAAAAAGCCGCCCGGATTTCTCCGGGCGGCTTTGGCTGCTTCGGGTAGCGCTGGCAAGCGTCAGTACATGTGCTGGCCGCCGTTGATGGCGATGTTGGCGCCGGTGACGAAGGCCGCTTCGTCCGACGACAGGTAGGCCACCAGACCCGCCACTTCTTCCGGCTTGCCCAGGCGCGCCATCGGAATTTGCGGGATGATTTTGCTGTCGAGCACTTCCTGCGGGATTGCCATCACCATCTTGGTGCCGATGTAACCCGGCGAAATGGTGTTGACCGTGACGCCCTTGCGCGCCACTTCCAGCGCCAGTGCCTTGGTGAAACCATGCATGCCCGCTTTCGCGGCGGAGTAGTTGGTCTGGCCGAACGCGCCCTTTTGTCCGTTCACCGACGAGATGTTGATGATTCGGCCCCAGCCGCGCTCAACCATCGAGTCGCACACCGGCTTGGTCATGTTGAACACGGAGTCCAGATTGGTCCGCATCACGATGTCCCAGTTCGGCTTGTCCATCTTCTTGAACGTCATGTCGCGCGTGATGCCTGCATTGTTGACGAGGACGTCGATGGGGCCGACTTCCCGCACGATCCTGGCGGTGCACTCTTGCGCGGAATCGTAGTCGGCAACATCGCACTCATAGGCCCCGAAGTCGAAACCCATTTCCTTTGTTGCGCTGAGCCAGCCCGCCACTTTCGTGTTGCCAGGGGAATACGTCGTCACCACTCTATATCCCAAGGCCGCCAGCTTGATGCACACCGCCTCGCCCAGTCCACCCATACCGCCCGTCACCAATGCCACTCTTGCCATTTTTTTTGTCTCCGTTGATAAAGCCTGTTATGAACCTGACCGCGCGGTTTAATCTCGCTCAATTGCCAATGCAACTCCCATGCCACCGCCGATGCACAGGCTCGCCAGCCCGCGCTTGGCGTCGCGCCGGATCATTTCGTGCACCAGGCTCACCAGCACGCGCGCACCGGATGCACCGATCGGGTGCCCGATCGCAATGGCGCCGCCATTGACGTTGATCTTGCTGGTGTCCCAGCCCATTTCCTTGTTGACCGCGCAAGCCTGGGCCGCGAACGCTTCGTTGATTTCCATGAGGTCGAGGTCCTCGTGCTTCCAGCCCGCCTTTTTCAGGCACAGGCGGCTGGCCGAGACCGGCCCCATGCCCATTTCGGCGGGGTCGAGGCCGGCCGACGCGTAGGCCTTGATGCGCGCCAGCGGGGTCAGGCCCAGTTCCTTCGCCTTCGATGCCGACATCATGATCACCGCCGCGGCGCCGTCGTTCAGGCCCGATGCGTTGCCGGCCGTAACGGTGCCTTCCTTGTTGAAGGCCGGGCGCAGGCTGGCCAGCGATTCGAGCGTGCTGCCGTGCTTCGGATATTCGTCGGTATCGAACACGACGCTGCCTTTCTTCGACGCGATCTCAAGGGGAAGGATTTCGTCCTTGAACTTGCCGGCCTTTTGCGCCGCTTCGGCCTTGGTCTGGGATGCTAGCGCAAACGCGTCCTGCTCGGCGCGCGAGATGTCGTATTTCTTGGCAACGTTCTCGGCCGTCACGCCCATGTGGTACTGGTTGTACACGTCCCACAGGCCGTCCACGATCATGGTGTCGACCAGTTTGGTGTCGCCCATGCGAAATCCCTCACGCGAGTTGGGCAGCACGTGCGGCGAGGCGCTCATGTTTTCCTGGCCGCCCGCAACAATGATGCTGGCGTCACCGCACTTGATCGCCTGCGCGGCCAGGTGGGTCGCTTTCAGGCCGCTGCCGCATACCTTGCCGACCGTGAAGGCCGGCACCATGTTCGGCACCCCGGCCTTGATCAGCGCCTGGCGCGCCGGGTTCTGCCCGGCGCCGGCGGTCAGCACCTGGCCCATGATGACTTCGTTGACCGAAGCCGGATCGAGTCCGATTTTTGCCAGCAGGCCTTTGATGACATGCGCGCCCAGTTCGGCGGCCGGGATTTTTGCCAGCGCGCCACCAAATTTACCGACCGCTGTACGGCCAGCGGCCACGATTACGACGTCTTCCATGTGCTTCTCCGATTGTTCCGGCCGATCGGCCGGATGGGTTTCAAGTAGTAAACCGGAGCACAGTCCGCATGGCGAACCACGCCCCGCTATTTTTCCGGCTCAGGGTGCGATTGCCGCGCGCGCGCTGTCGGGCAGTGCGGCGAGCACGAGCTGGCCGTCATTGTGGCGCTGCGGAACCGGGGTCAACCAGTCATCGACCGCGCCGGCAACCAGCCATTGCCGGGTGGCGACAGTGGCGGTGGCGAGCAGGCTTTTTATTGCCTCGACATTGAGCTCCGCCGCGTTCACGCCGGTATCGAGCACGGCATGCACGACGTTCGTGGCGAACGCCACCTGGGCATCGAACAGATCCCGGGTGGCTTGCAAAAAATGCTCATAATTCGAAAACATGTGATTCCTTTTATCGGATGGGCAAATCTATGCACGAGAGACGTGGCAAAGTCGCCCATCTTAGTTTCCGGCACCCGTTTGCGTTTGAGCGAAATCAATCTTATCAGCATATTCACGAAAAACAACTGTTGTATCGGAAAACGGTGATGCGGATTAGCCGGGCAGCCTGCCCCCCGCGGCTGCGCACGCCTGAGCCAAGCTCCCCATCCTGCAATTTTCAAAGTAGAATGCACGAGCCTGTACAACCCAGGGCGACGTTGCTATCAAGAACGACCGATGGCGCCGATACCTCCGCGAATTATTTATGCTAAAAAGCCCGTCCCTGCAGCCCATCGAAATCAAGATTTCCACCGTCGTTGCCATCTCCACGATCTTGCACTCGTCCGATCCCCTGGCAATAGATGCAGCGCTGAAACAAATGACCGGCGGCGTGCCGGACTTTTTCGACGACGAGTTTGCCGTCATCGACATCAGCGACATCGCCGCCGGCGTCCCGAAGATTGACTGGAAGCAACTTGTCTCGCTGCTCAAGAAATACCGCCTGAACGCGGTCGCCGTGCGCGGCGCCACGCCCGAGATGGCCGACGCGATCCGGTCCCACGGCCTGTCGCTCGACGAGGGCGGCGCCGGCGTCAAGCCGCGCGAGCCGGAGC
>JBAQKU010000153.1:0-14069 GCA_049301315.1 Telluria sp. | reverse complement strand
GCCTGGATGTTCATCGCCACCGTGCTGGTCATCATGATGACGATCCCCGGCCTGGCCCTGTTCTACGGCGGCCTGGTGCGCGCCAAGAACATGCTGTCCGTGCTGCTGCAGGTATTCATGATTTTCGCCGTGATCATCGTGCTGTGGTGTCTCTATGGCTACTCGCTGGCGTTCACCGAGGGCAGCCCGTTCATCGGCGGCACCGGGCGCGCATTCCTGTCCGGCATCTGGGATCCGGCCAAGGGCACGTTCGCGGCCGCCGCCACCTTCAGCAAGGGCGTGGTCATTCCCGAGTTCGTGTTCGTCGCGTTCCAGGGCACTTTCGCCGCCATCACCTGCGCCCTGATCGTCGGCGCCTTCGCCGAACGCGCCAAATTCACGGCGGTGCTGCTGTTCGTGGTGCTGTGGTTCAGCTTCAGCTACCTGCCGGTCGCGCACATGGTCTGGTTCTGGACCGGCCCTGACGCGATCACCGACGCCGCCGCGCTGGCAACCGAAAGCGCCAAGGCCGGCTGGCTGTGGCAAAAGGGCGCGCTCGACTTCGCCGGCGGCACCGTGGTGCACATCAACGCCGCCGTTGCTGGCCTGGTCGGCGCCATCATGATCGGCAAGCGCATCGGCTACGGTCGCGAATCGATGGCTCCGCACTCGATGACCATGACCATGATCGGCGCTTCCATGCTGTGGGTCGGCTGGTTCGGCTTCAATGCCGGTTCCGCGCTGGAAGCGGGCGACGTGGCGGCGCTGGCCTTCATCAACACCTTGCTCGCCACCGCCGCCGCCACCGTGTCGTGGGTGTTCGCCGAGTGGATGACCAAGGGCAAGCCGTCGATGCTGGGCGGCGCTTCCGGCGCCGTGGCCGGCCTGGTGGCGATCACCCCGGCCTGCGGCTTCGTCGGCCCGATGGGCGCCTTGGTGATCGGCATGCTCGCTGGTATGATCTGCCTGTGGGGCGTGAATGGCCTGAAACGCATGATCGGCGCCGACGATTCGCTCGACGTGTTCGGCGTGCACGGCGTGGGCGGCATCCTGGGCGCCTTGCTGACCGGCGTGTTTGCGGCGCCGCAGCTGGGCGGGCAGGGCGTGTGGGACTACACCACCAATGCGATGGGTACGACTTATTCGATCGCCAGCCAGGTCTGGATCCAGGCCCAGGCGGTCGGCACCACCATCGTCTGGTCGGCGCTCGTGTCGGTCGTCGCCTACAAGCTGGTGGACCTGGTGGTCGGCCTGCGCGTGCCGGAAGAAGAGGAACGGGAAGGGCTCGACATCACCAGCCACGGCGAATCGGCCTACCACTCCTGACCGGCTTCCTGCTTGCACGGTCCGCCCGGCGGACCGCTCGAGGCGCCCCGCGGGGCGCCTTTTTGCATCAAAGACGGGGCCGGGGGCTTTAAAATGACGTTTTTGCCCCGATTTGTGGTTTTCACAATCATCAAGAAGCCTTAAGGACGCACTCATGGTTCCCCACCTCGTCACGGCGCTGACCGGCCCGTTGCTCGATCTAGAAAAGAAAATCCTGGCGGCCACGCCTGCCATCGAGCGTTGGTTCCGCATGGAGTGGCAGGAACATACCCCGCCGTTCTACTGCTCGGTCGACCTGCGCAACGCCGGCTACAAGCTGGCCCCGGTCGACACCAACCTGTTCCCTGGTGGTTTTAACAACCTTGCAACCGAAATGCTGCCGCTGGCGGTGCAGGCGGCCATGGCCGCGATCGACAAATACTGCCCCGACGCGCGCAACCTGCTCTTGATCCCCGAAAGCCATACGCGCAACCCGTTCTACCTGCAAAACGTGGCGCGCCTGATGCAGATCTTCCGCCAGACCGGCCTGCACGTTCGCCTGGGCTCGCTCTCGCCCGACGTCACCGAGCCGACCCCGCTGGCGTTGCCGGACGGTAATATGCTGGTGGTCGAGCCGCTGGTGCGCTCGCCCAACGGCCGGCGGGTCGGGCTCAAGGATTTCGACCCCTGCACCATCTTGCTCAATAACGACCTGTCGGCCGGCATCCCGGCCATCCTGGAAAACCTGCACGAGCAATGGGTGCTGCCGCCGCTGCACGCGGGCTGGGCGGTGCGGCGCAAGAGCAATCACTTCGCCGCCTACGACGAAGTGGCCAAGAAATTCGGCAAGCTGATCGACGTCGACCCGTGGATGCTCAACCCCTTCTTCGCCAAGTGCGGCGAGATCAACTTCCAGGAGGACCAGGGCTCCGAGTGCCTGGCCGACAATGTCACCATGCTGCTGGCCAAGATCCGCAAGAAGTACAAGGAATACGGGATCAAGGAAAAGCCGTTCGTGATCGTCAAGCCCGACGCCGGCACCTACGGCATGGGGATCATGACGGTCAAGGACGCGAGCGAGGTCAAGGACCTCAACCGCAAGCAGCGCAACAAGCTGTCCGTCATCAAGGACGGCGTCGAGGTGAGCGACGTGATCATCCAGGAAGGGGTGCCGACCTTCGAATCGATCAAGGACGCGGTGGCCGAGCCGGTGGTCTACATGATCGACCGCTACGTGATCGGCGGCTTCTACCGGGTGCACGCCGAGCGCGGGGTCGACCAGAACCTGAACGCGCCCGGCTCGCAGTACGTACCGCTCGCGTTCGCGCAGCAGCACGCGGTGCCGGACCTGAAGGCCAAGCCGGGCACTGCCGCCCCGAACCGCTTCTACGTGTATGGCGTGGTGGCGCGCCTCGGGCTGCTGGCCGCCTCGCTCGAGCTCGAACGCACCGATCCGAACCCCGAAGTGTACTGAGTGCGGGCCGCCAGGCGAGGCCGGCGCCTTCGGGGCGCCCGTGGCCGGGCCCGGCGGGAATCGGCGTTTCCGGATAAAATCAGGCATTCACCATAATGGAACCGCCCATGAAAATCGCTTTCCTCGCCGATCCGCTGGCCGGGTTCAAGACCTACAAGGACACGACCTTCGCGATGATGCGCGAGGCGGCCAGGCGCGGCCACGCGGTGTACGCCTTCGAACAGTGCGACATGGCGCTCGACCAGGGCGTGGTGACGGCCCGGGTCGCCCAGCTCACGCTCACGGGCGACCCGGTCGACTGGTACTGCGCCACCCCGCAGCAGGAGACCGGCCTGGCGCAGTTCGACGCCATCGTCGAGCGCAAGGACCCGCCCTTCGACATGGAGTACGTGTACGCCACCTACCTGCTCGAACTGGCTGAAAAGCAGGGCGCGCGGGTGTTCAACAAGCCCTCGGCGATCCGCGACCACAACGAAAAGCTGTCCATTGCACAGTTCAGCCAGTTCATCTCGCCGACCCTGGTCAGCTCCGACGAGACGCGCCTGCGGCTGTTCCATGCCACCCACGAAGACGTGATCTTCAAGCCGCTCGACGGCATGGGCGGGGCCGGCGTCTTCCGCATCCGCGCCGACGGCATGAACCTCGGTTCGGTGCTCGAGACGCTCACCGAGAGCGGCAAGCGCACCATCATGGCGCAGAAGTACATCCCGGAGATCGTCAAGGGCGACAAGCGCATCCTCGTGATCGGCGGCAAGCCGGTGCCGTTTGCGCTGGCGCGCATCCCGCAGGCCGGCGAAGTGCGCGGCAACCTGGCCGCCGGCGGCCTCGGCGTGGCCCAGCCGCTCACCGAGCGCGACCTTGAAATCGCCGGGGCGCTGGGGCCGGAACTGGCGTCGCGCGGGTTGTTGCTGGTAGGATTAGATGTTATTGGCAATTTTCTCACCGAGGTCAACGTCACCAGCCCGACTTGTTTCCAGGAGATTAAGGAACAAACCGGCTTCGACGTGGCAGCGATGTTCATCGACGCGCTCGAGCTGCAGGTAACGGAACAATGACATGGTAGGCATCTTGCTCATGACGCACGCACCGCTGGGCCAGGCGTTCATCGCGGCGGTGGCGCACGTGTTTCGCGGCCCCACCGAACGCTTCGAGGCGATCGACGTGGGCGCCGACCAGGACCTGGGCGAGGTGCATGCGCTGGCCGAGAAGGCGATCGCGCGCCTGGACGAAGGCGACGGCGTGCTGGTGATCACGGACATCAAGGGCGGCACCCCGGCCAACTGCTGCGATACCCTGGCCGATGCGGGGCGCGTGGAAGTGATCGCCGGCATCAGCCTGCCGATGCTGTTGCGCGCCATCACGTACCGGCGCGACACGCTCGACGTGGTGGTGGAGATGGCGCTGGCGGGCGCCCAGAACGGCGCGGTGCGCGTCGACAACCGGATTCGCGTGGGGCCGATTTAAGTAATACAGATTGCATTTTCACTATCCGTGTGCGCAGTTCGAGCTGACTGAGACGACAAAAAAACATGATTCAACAAGAACTTGAGATTATCAATAAACTGGGTCTGCACGCGCGCGCCTCCGCCAAATTCACGCAGCTGGCGGCGAAGTTCAAAAGCGACGTCTGGCTCACGCGCAACGCGCGGCGGGTCAACGCCAAGTCGATCATGGGGGTCATGATGCTGGCCGCGGGCAAGGGCGCCAAGGTCTCGCTGGAGGCCGAAGGCGCCGATGAACAGGACTGCATCGACGCGCTCAGCGCGCTGGTCAACGACAAGTTCGGCGAAGGCGAGTAATGCCACTGGAACGCCCACTGACCCGCACCTTCACCGGAACACCGATGGCATCGTTTGCGCTGCACGGCATCCCGGTCTCGCGCGGCATCGCGATCGGGCGGGCCCACCTGCTCACGCCGGCCGCGCTCGAAGTCAAGCACTACCTGGTGGCCGAGGAACACCTGGAAGCGGAGGTCAAGCGCCTGCAGGACGCGATCGCCGAAGTGCACCGCGGCTTGCAGGCGCTGTGGACCGACCTGCCCAAGGACGCCCCGACCGAACTGGGCGCGTTCATCGACGTGCACGCGCTGATCCTGTCGGACCCGATGATTTCCGAAGCGCCGCTCGACATCATCCGCACCCGCCACTACAACGCCGAATGGGCGCTGGTGACCCAGATCGACGAATTGTCGGCCCAGTTCGACGAGATCGAAGACGCTTACCTGCGCGAGCGCAAGGCCGACATCCAGCAGGTTGCCGAACGCGTGCTCAAGGTCCTGCTCGGCAGCGCGCAACTGGTGCCGCCGCCGCTGTCCGAAAACGAATACCAGCCGCAGATGATCGTCGTCGCGCACGACATCTCGCCGGCCGACATGCTCTCGTTTCGCGACCGTTCCTTCATCGGTTTCGTCACCGACGTGGGCGGCCAGAACTCGCACACCGCGATCGTCGCGCGCAGCCTCGACATCCCGGCCGCGGTCGGCATGTCGCAGGCCTCTTCCCTGATCGAGCAGGACGACTGGGTCATCATCGACGGCGACGCCGGCGTGGTCATTGCCAATCCGAGCGCGCTGGTGCTCGAGCAGTACCGCGCGCGCCAGGTGCAGATGCTCAAGGCGCGCAAGAAGCTGCAAAAGCTGAAAAAAACGCCGGCCGTCACGCGCGACGGCACCCCGATCACGCTGATGGCCAACATCGAGCTGCCCGACGACTGCGCGGTGGCGCTCGAAGCCGGCGCCCAAGGGGTGGGGCTGTTCCGCTCCGAGTTCCTGTTCATGGGCCGCGCCGGGCATCCGCACAAGGTGCCGGGCGAGGACGAACAGTTCGAGCAGTACCGGCGCGCGGTGCTGGCCATGAAGGGGCGCCCGGTGACGATCCGCACGCTCGACATCGGGGCCGACAAGCCGCTCGACCAGAGCGAGCACACCGCGCTCAATCCGGCGCTCGGGCTGCGCGCGATCCGCTACTGCCTGGCCGAGCCGGCCCTGTTCCTGACCCAGCTGCGCGCGATCTTGCGCGCCTCCGCCTACGGCAAGGTGCGCCTGCTGCTGCCGATGCTGGCGCACGCGTTCGAGATCGACCAGTCGCTGGCCATGATCGAGCAGGCCAAGGCGCAGCTGCGCGAAGCCGGCCACAAATACGACCCGGCCATCGAGGTGGGCGCGATGATCGAAATCCCGGCCGCCGCGCTGGCGCTGCCGATGTTCGTGCGGCGCATGGACTTCCTGTCGATCGGCACCAACGACCTGATCCAGTACACGCTGGCCATCGACCGCGTCGATTACGAGGTCGCGCACCTGTACAATCCGCTCCATCCGGCGGTGCTGCAGCTGATCGCGATGACCATCATGGCCGGCAAGAAGGCCAAGATCGACGTGGCCGTGTGCGGCGAGATGGCGGGCGACGTGAAGCTCACCCGTTTGCTGCTGGGAATGGGCCTGCGCGAGTTTTCCATGCATCCGGCGCAGCTGCTCTCGGTCAAGCAGGAAATCCTGGGCAGCGACCTCGATACCATCGTGCCGAAGACGCGCAAGATCATGCGCACCACCGAGCCGCGCGCGATCGCCGAAGCGGTCGCGCAGTTGCAGCTGAGCTGATGCGGCCCGAACCGGCGGCCCCGGGCCGCCCGAATTTAATTTACTCTTGAGTCCCATGTCATCCATCGGAATAGTCTCACCCAAGTCGATGCATTTTGCCGAAGCGCTGCCGCTGCAAAGCGGCGCCGCGCTGGCCGATTACACCCTCGTGTATGAAACCTACGGCGCCCTCAACGCCGAGCGCTCGAACGCGGTGCTGGTGTGCCACGCGCTCAACGCCTCGCACCACGTGGCCGGCATGTACGAGGGCGATCCGAAAAGCGCAGGCTGGTGGGACAACATGGTTGGCCCCGGCAAGGCGCTCGACACCGACCGCTTCTTCGTCATCGGCGTCAACAACCTCGGTTCCTGCTTCGGCTCGACCGGCCCGATGCACCTCAATCCGGCCACCGGCCAGCCGTACGGCGCGGCCTTCCCGGTGGTGACGGTGGAGGACTGGGTCGCGGCCCAGGCGCGCCTGGCCGACGCGCTCGGCATCGAACAGTTTGCCGCCGTGATGGGCGGCTCGCTGGGCGGCATGCAGGCGCTGGCCTGGAGCATCATGTTCCCCGCGCGCGTGCGCCATTGCGTGGTGATCGCGTCCACCCCCAGGCTGTCGGCGCAAAACATCGCGTTCAACGACGTGGCGCGCCAGGCCATCCTGTCGGACCCCGATTTTCATTGCGGCGACTTCTACGCGCACGGCGTGGTGCCCAGGAACGGGCTGCGGGTGGCGCGCATGGTGGGCCACATCACCTATCTGTCGGACGACGACATGGCCGAGAAGTTCGGCCGCAAGCTGCGCAACGCGAGCGCCAGCCAGGACTACAAGTTCGATTTCGGGATCGACTTCGAGATCGAATCCTACCTGCGCTACCAGGGCGACAAGTTCTCGGAATACTTCGACGCCAACACCTACCTCCTGATCACCAAGGCGCTCGACTACTTCGATCCGGCGCGCGCCTTCGACGGCGACCTGACGCGCGCACTGGCCAATACCCAGGCCGCCTTCTGCGTGGTCTCGTTCACCACCGACTGGCGCTTTTCGCCCGAGTGCAGCCGCGAAATCGTGCAGGCGCTGGTGTGCAACCGGCGCCGCGTCACCTACGCCGAGATCGACGCGCCGCACGGCCACGACGCCTTCCTGCTCGAAGACGCGCGCTACATGAACCTTGTGCGCGCCTATTTCGGCCGCATCTGGGACGAAACCACGGGCAAGGAGCAAGTATGAATTTCGAGGACCTGAGCAGCCTGCGCCCCGACCTGGCCTTCATCGCGCACTGGGTGCCGCAAGCGGCGCACGTGCTCGACGTCGGCTGCGGCGACGGCGCCATGCTGCGTTACCTGCAAAGCGGCAAGCGCTGCAGCGGCTACGGCATCGAGATCGCCGACGACAAGCTGCTCGAAAGCAGCCGGCGCGGCATCAACGTGATCCAGCACGACATGGAAAAAGGGCTGGCGCTGTTTGGCGACAATTCCTTCGACACGGTGCTGTGCCTGTCGTCGCTGCAGATGATGAAGCATGTCGAGCACCTGCTGCGCGATATCGTGCGGGTCGGCGCCGAAGCGATCGTATCGTTCCCGAACTTCGCCTACTGGCCGCACCGGGTGGCGCTGCTCAAGGGGCGCATGCCGGTGTCGAAAACGCTGCCGTACCAGTGGTACGACACCCCCAACGTGCGCTGCGCAACGATTTACGATTTCGAGGAACTGGCCGACGAATGCGGGCTCGAAGTGCTCGAGCGCGTGGCGCTGGCCGAGGGCAAGCCGGTGCAGTTCCTGCCGAACCTGCGCGGCAGCCTCGCGGTGTTCCGCCTGCGCAAAAAGAAGCTGAACGGCGGCCATGATGAGCCGTCATTAACTACGTAAATTGCCATATGAACAAACTGAAACGCCTGGCCGTCCTCGCCTGCCTGTGCGCCAGCGCCGGCCTGGCAAGCGCGCAGCCGGCCCAGGTCCAGGACGGAATCGAGGTCAAGCCCTTGCCGGCTTACCGCACGCTGGCATCCGAAGAGCAGCTCGACCAGCAGGCGCAGCTCCAGTACGCCAGCATGCTGGCCAAGGCCAGGCAAAAGGGCGCGCTGGCCGGCGACGACGATGCGCAACTGATCCGGCTGCGCGCCATCGCCAGGCGCATCATGCCGTACGCCAGCCGCTGGAATCCGGCCGCCGCGCAATGGCGCTGGCAGGTCAACCTGATCGGCTCGCCGGAGGTCAACGCGTTCTGCATGCCGGGCGGACGCATCGGGGTGTTCAGCGGCATCCTGAGCACGCTCAAACTGACCGACGACGAGGCGGCCGCGATCATGGGACACGAGATCGCGCACGCCCTGCGCGAACACGGGCGCGAGCGCATGGTCCAGTCGACCGGGGTCTCGATGGTTTCGCGCATCGTGGGCGCGGGCCTGGCGGCCTGGCTCGGAATCGACCCGGGCATTACCGGTGCGCTCGCCGACGGCGTCTCGCAACTGGCCGTGCTCAAGTTCTCGCGCGACGATGAGCGCGAAGCCGACCTGATCGGACTGGACCTGGCGGCGCGCGCCGGCTTCGATCCGCGCGCCGGCGTGGCGCTGTGGCAGAAGATGGCCGCACTGAACAAGCGCACGCCGGTTGCGCTGCTGTCGACCCACCCGGGCGGCAGCGAGCGCATCGGCATCATGAACGAGCACATGAACGTGCTGCTGCCGCTGTACGCGCGCAGCAAGGGCACCACGCCCGACAAGCTGCCCGCCTACCGCGGCGCGCAGGTCCGCTAGGCGCTACCGATGGGCTGGCAGGCACAAGCGAATTCCTTCGTTCCGCTTCCGCTCAGGGACGGCGTCGCGCCCAGCTACCTGTGGCTGCCCGAGGGCCGCTGGGACGGCATGCTCGATTTCCTCGCCAAGAACTTTCCCGCGGTGAGCGCGGCATCATGGGCCGAGCGCCTGGCGCGCGGCGACGTGGTCGACGCGGCAGGCGCCGCTCTGCGCGCCGACAGCCCGGTGCGGCGCGGCACGCGCATCTGGTACTACCGCGAGCTGGAGGGCGAAACGCCGATTCCGTTCGAAGAGCGGATCCTGTTCCAGGACGAGCACCTGGTGGTGGTCGACAAGCCGCATTTCCTGCCGATGATCCCGACCGGGCGCTTCCTGCACGAGACGCTGCTGGTGCGGCTCAAGAAAAAACTCGGGCTGCGCCACCTGACCCCGATCCACCGGCTCGACCGCGAGACCGCAGGCGTGGTGATTTTCTCGCACCGTGAAGAAAGCCGCGGCACCTACCAGTCGATGTTCCAGAAGCGCAGCATGGAAAAGGTGTACGAAGCGCTGGCCGCGCCGCTCGAAGGCGCCGCCTTTCCGTTCGTGCACCGCAGCCGCATGGTCGACGGCACCCCGTTCTTCTGCATGCGCGAAGTGGCGGGCGAGCCGAATTCGGAAACCCTGATCGACGTGATCGGCGAGCGTGCCGGCGCCACCCTGTACCGCCTTCAGCCGCGCACCGGCCGCAAGCACCAGCTGCGCCTGCACATGGCCTCGCTCGGGGCGCCGATCATGGGCGACGTGTTCTACCCGGTTGCGCTGCCCTGCAAGGGCGACGATTTCACGCGCCCGCTGCAACTGCTGGCGCGCTCGATCGCGTTCACCGATCCGCTCACGGGAGAGCGGCGCTGCTTCGAAAGCGAGCGCGAACTGGGGCCGCCGCGCTAGACGACGGCGTAGTCGATGATGAGCGGGGCGTGGTCCGAGAAGCGCTCGTCCTTGTAGATCGACACCTCGCGCGCCGTGGCCGCGATGCCGGGGGTGGCCACGTGGTAATCGATGCGCCACCCCACGTTGTTGGCCCAGGCCTGGCCGCGGTTGCTCCACCAGGTATATTGCTCGGGGCGCTTGTCGATGCCGCGATGCACGTCGACCAGGCCGATGTCGTCGAAGATGCGCGTCATCCAGGCGCGCTCCTCGGGCAGGAAGCCCGAATTTTTCTTGTTGCCTTTCCAGTTCTTCAGGTCGATTTCATGGTGCGCGATATTCCAGTCGCCGCAGATGACCACCTCGCGCCCCTCGGCCTGCAGCTCGGCCAGGTGCGGCAGGAACAGGGCCATGAAGCGGAACTTGGCTTCCTGGCGCTCGGGCGAGGAAGAGCCCGACGGGCAGTACACGGAAATGATGGAAAGCTTGCCGAAGTCACAACGCACATAGCGCCCTTCGGCGTCGAATTCCGGGCTCCCGAAGCCGGTGCGCACCGCGTCCGGCTTGCTGCGGCTGTAGACGCCGGTGCCCGAATAGCCCTTTTTCTCGGCGTAGTGGAAATGGCCGTGGTAGCCGCCCGGCGCCAGGAATTCCTCGGTCATGTCAGGCGCTTGCGCCTTCAGTTCCTGCACGCAGACGAAGTCCGCGGTTTGCGCAGCCATCCAGGTGAAGAAGCCTTTTTTGTGGGCCGAGCGGATCCCGTTGAGGTTGGCGGAGATAATTTTTGGCATAGTTCCAGCAAAGAGAAGGGCGGGGCGGCCGGGCGCGGCGATGGCGCTTGTCGTGCCCGCGGATTAAAATACAGCCACTTTTAAACCAATGTATCGAATAACGAGGTCATCGTGAGCAATTTGCGCCAACAGTTTATCGCGTTTTCAGTGTCGACGGGGGTCTTGCGCTTTGGCGACTTCACGACCAAGGCCGGACGCCAGTCGCCGTACTTTTTCAATGCCGGCTTGTTCCACGAGGGCGCGACGCTGGGGCAACTGGCGCAGTTCTACGCCCAGACCCTGCTCGATTCCGGGGTCGGGTTCGACATGCTGTTCGGGCCGGCCTACAAGGGCATCACGCTGGCCTCGGCCACCGCGGTCGCGCTGGCCGGCAAGGGGCGCAACACCTCGTTCGCGTTCAACCGCAAGGAAGCCAAGGACCACGGCGAAGGCGGCACCATCGTCGGCGCCAAGCTGCAGGGCAAGGTGGTGATCATCGACGACGTGATTTCGGCCGGCACCTCGGTGCGCGAATCGGTCGAGATGATCCGCGCCGCCGGGGCCGAGCCATGCGCGGTGCTGATCGCGCTCGACCGTATGGAACGCTCCGGCACGGACGGCGCGCTGTCGGCCAGTTCGGCGGTGCAGGAAGTGAGCCGCGAGTTCGGGATCCCGGTGATCTCGATCGGCAACCTTGACGATTTATTCGGCTACATCTCGGCCGAACCGCAGCTGGCCGAGTACAAGGATGCGGTATCGGCCTACCGCGCCCGCTACGGCGTGTAAAACAGTTGCAAAAAAATCGGGGACAGACCCCGATTTTCTATTCTATTGCCAAAGAATCGGGGTCTGTCACCGATTTTTTATTGCCAAAGAATCGGGGTCTGTCCCCGATTTTTTTTGGCGCTCAGCCCGCCAGCTTGTTCTTGAGAAGCTCGGTCAGCTGGGCCGGGTTGGCCTTGCCTTTCGACGCTTTCATCGCTTGCCCGATCAGCGCGTTGATGGCCGCTTCCTTGCCGGCGCGGTATTGCTCGACCGACTTCTCGTTGGCTGCCAGCACCTGGTCGACGATCGCTTCCAGCGCGCCGCTGTCGGAAATCTGCTTGAGGCCCTTGTGCTCGATGATGGCGTCGGCGATGTGCTCGTCGCTCGACTTCGCTTCCCACATCGCGGCGAACACTTCCTTGGCGATCTTGTTGGAGATGGTGCCGTCGGCGATGCGCTTTAACAGCAGCGCCAGTTGCGACGCTTCCACCGGCGCGTCGGCAATGTCGACCCCTTCGCGGTTCAGGGTCGAGGCCACGTCGCCCATCAGCCAGTTGGCTGCCGCCTTGGCATTGTCCTTGCCGGCCTTGGCCACCACCGCTTCGAAGTAGGCCGCCATCTCGTGCGTGCTGGTCAGGATCAGGCTGTCGTATTCGGGCAGCGCGTAGTCGCTGGCAAAGCGCGTGCGCATCGCCGCCGGCAGCTCGGGCATGTCGGACCGGATGCGGGCGATCCATTCGGGCGAAATGACCAGCGGCGGCAGGTCCGGATCGGGGAAGTAGCGGTAGTCCTGCGCGTCTTCCTTGGTGCGCATGGCGCGCGTTTCCTTCTTGTCGGGATCCCACAGCCGGGTGGCCTGCTGGACCTTGCCGCCGTCCTCGATCAGCTCGATCTGGCGCCGCACTTCGTAGTGGATCGCCTCTTCCATGAAACGGAACGAGTTCAGGTTCTTGATTTCGCAGCGGGTGCCGAATTCCTGCTGGCCGAGCGGACGCACCGAGACGTTGACGTCGCAGCGGAACGAGCCTTCCTGCATGTTGCCGTCGCAGATGCCGAGCCACACCACCAGCGAGTGCAGTGCCTTGGCGTAGGCGACCGCCTCGGCCGAGCTGCGCATTTCCGGCTCGGAGACGATTTCAAGCAGCGGCGTGCCGGCCCGGTTCAGGTCGATCCCGGTCATGCCGGCGTAGTCTTCGTGCAGCGACTTGCCGGCGTCTTCCTCGAGGTGGGCGCGGGTCAGGTTGATGCTGCGCGTTTCGAACTTGCCGTCCTTCTCGAAGCCGAACTTGACCTGGCCGCCGATCACGACCGGCTCTTCGAACTGGCTGATCTGGTAGCCCTTGGGCAGGTCAGGATAGAAGTAGTTTTTGCGCGCGAACACCGAGTGCGGCGCGATCGTCGCGCCCACCGCCAGGCCGAAGCGGATCGCGCGCTCGACCGCGCCCTTGTTCATGACCGGCAGCACGCCCGGCAGCGCCAGGTCGACCGGGCTGGCCTGGGTGTTCGGTTCGGCGCCGAAACGGATCGAACTGCCGCTGAAAATCTTTGAGTTGGTGGTGAGCTGGACGTGGTTCTCAAGTCCGATGACGACTTCCCATTGCATACTGTTCTCGCTTTTCAAATTCGGTTGGCGGATGTGCGTGTCTCAGACGCCGGCCGGAGCGCGCGTGTGCCAGTCGGTGGCAAGCTGGTACTGGTGGGCGATGCCGAGCAGCCTGGCTTCGGCAAAATAATTGCCGATGATTTGCAGGCCCACCGGGCGCTTGCCGTTCTGCTCGCCCTGCCCGAAGCCGCACGGGATCGACATGCCGGGCAGGCCGGCCAGGCTGGTCGAGAGCGTGAAGATGTCGGCCAGGTATTCGGCCACCGGATCGTCGCTTTTCTCGCCCAGGTTCCAGGCCACGGTGGGGGCCACCGGCCCCATGATCACGTCGCACTGCGTGCCCAGCACCGACTGGAAGTCGTCGGCGATCAGGCGCCGGATCTTTTGCGCCTGCAGGTAGTAGGCGTCGTAGTAGCCGTGGCACAGCACGTAGGTGCCGACCATGATGCGGCGCTGCACTTCGGGGCCGAAGCCCTGCGCGCGCGACTTCTTGTACATGTCCGACAGGTCCTTGTATTCGCCGGCGCGGTGGCCGTAGCGCACGCCGTCGAAACGCGACAGGTTGGACGATGCCTCGGCCGGCGCGATGATGTAGTACACCGGGATCGAGAGCGCGGTCTTGGGCAGCGAGATGTCGACCAGGGTCGCGCCGAGCTTGACGAACTGCTCGAGCGCGGCGCGCACCGCCTGCTCGACGTCGGCGGCCAGGCCTTCCCCGAAGTATTCCTTCGGCACGCCGATGCGCAGGCCGGCCAGCGGCGTGCCGAGCTCGCGCGTGAAGTCTTCGCGCACATTGCCCTGCTCGGCCGTCAGGCAGGTCGAATCGCGCGCGTCGAAGCCGACCATTTCGCCGAGCAGCAAGGCGCAGTCCTCGGCGCTTTGGGCCATCGGGCCGCCCTGGTCGAGCGAGGAGGCAAACGCGATCATGCCGAAG
>JBAQKU010000152.1:0-6354 GCA_049301315.1 Telluria sp. | reverse complement strand
GCATCATCGACTTGACGAACGGAATGGCCGTCGCTACCAGCCCGATACCGCCGACGGCGGCGGTCCACACGGTCAGGAATTGCCTGCGTTGTTGAAAGGTCGTCTGGTCCATGGTGCTCACCTCGGTCAGGTAAAAGGCAAGATGCCTTCGCGTTTGACCAAAAAAGCAAGCAAGCGTTGCGTCGGCCTTGCCCTGGCCTAGTTCCGGAACAGCACCTGTTCGCGTTCGAACCACCAGCGGCACCAGGCCAGCAGGGCGCCGGCGATGACCGAGGTCGACAGCAGGATCGCGAAGAACATGCGGTAGTCCATGGTGCCCTTGACCAGTTCCTTCATCGCGAGCGACACGTTGGTCAGCGGAACCATTGCCCAGAACCAGTTCAGCTCGACGCCGGGCAGCATGGCCAGCGCGATCGGCACGATGATGAGCATCATCAGGGGCGAGATCAGGCCGGCCGCTTCCTTGTAGCTCTTGGCGTAGATCGACAGCGCCAGCAGGATCGAGGCGAAGATGGCCGCGGTCGGCACCAGCATCAGGGCGACCATGGCAAGGTCGCGCGCGCCGATCGCGCGTACGCCCTGTTGCATGGCGCCCTGCAGCGCGCCGCCGAACAGCGTCAGCAGCAGCCCCATGCTGGCCACCATCAGCAGGGCCGAGGTCAGGCCGACCGTAAACAGGACCAGGAACTTGGCCAGCACCAGCGCGCCGCGCGGGACCGGCGCCAGCAGCAGCGTCTCGAGCGTACCGCGCTCCTTCTCGCCGGCGCCCAGGTCGATCGCCGGGTACATCGCCGCCATCAGGCACACCATCAGCAGGATATACGGCAGGAAGCCGCCCACCAGCGCGCCGATCCGTTCGCGTTTGCCGGCGGTGGAGCGCACGTCGAGCCGCACCGGGTCGAGCGCGAAATCGAGCTGGTCCCGGCTCAGCCTGAGCGAGGCGAGCGCCTGCGCGCGCAGCGCGCCGTTGTGCTGCTCGATCACGGCCAGCACGCGCTTGCTGGTGATGTCGAGCGCCACCGCATTGTTGTAGTGCAGCGCGATGCTGGCCTGGCGGCGCGCGCCCAGCGCATCCTGGAAGCCGGGCGGAATGACCAGTGCGAACTTGATGCGCTCGTCGGCAATGGCGGCCTTGATCGCCTCCGGCTGCGCCAGCGGCACTTCGCGCAGGCTTTTTTCGCGTGCGAAGCGCTCGGCCAGCCGCGGGGCATGCTGCTTGCCGAAGATCGCATAGGTCAGCTCGGCCTGCTGGGCGTTCCTGAACATGAACGACGACAGGTAGCCCAGGCTGCCGAAGATGAGCGGCATCGCGAGGATGGGCAGCAGCACCGTGAAGACGAAGGTCTTGCGGTCGCGCAGCAGTTCGAGCAGTTCCTTGGCGTACACGGTCCACATGGCATCAGGCTCCGTGGTGGATGACGTGCACGAAGGCATCGTACAGGTCGCCGCCGCCGCCCAGGTGGCGCAGCTGCTCGGCCGTGCCCTGGAAGATGCTGGCCCCGTGGTTGACGATGCACACCCGGTCGCACAGCTTGTCGACCTCGTGCAGGTGATGGGTCGACAGAATCACGGGGATGCGCAGCGCCTTGTAGCTGGTCACGAAGTCGAGCACGATCTTGGCCGACATCACGTCCAGGCCGGTGGTCGGCTCGTCCAGGATCAGGATGCTCGGCTCGTGGATGACGGTGCGTGCGATCGCGCACTTCTGCTTCATGCCGCTCGACAGGCTGTCGGCGCGCTTGTGGGCAAACTCGTGCATGTCCAATTGCTCGAACAGCGCGTCGCAGCGGCGCCGCAGCCGCTCCGGCGCCATGCCGTGCAGGCGCCCGAAATATTCGACGTTTTCGCGTGCGCTCAGGCGCCCGTACAGCCCGGTAGTGCCGGACAGGAAACCGATGCGCCGGCGCGCCTGCAGCGGCTCGGCCAGGATGTCGATGCCGTCGATGAAGGCGCGTCCCGCGTCCGGGCGCAGCGCGGTCGAGAGGATGCGCAAGGCGGTGGTCTTGCCGGCGCCGTTGGGGCCAAGCAGGCCCAGCACTTCGCCGGGGGCGCATTCGAAGCTGACGTCGCGCACCGCCTGGAACCAGCCCTGCTGTTCGCGCGGGTCGCGCCTTTTGGCGCGCCGCTCCTTTTGGCGCGCCATGGGGAAGCGCTTGGCAAGACCTGTGACCTCGATCATCGGGCGCCCCTTGTGTAAAAGTCCAGAGTAGCATGCAGAAATTCAGCAATGCAAGCCTTAGGACATGACAAATCTCGTCCGAAATGTGGATAATGGGTGAATATGGATACAGTGACCAAAGAAAACGTGCTGGCGGTCGCAAGGCGCGCCAGGAACAGCGCCGACGCACACGCCTATTTCCGGGTCGCGCTCGGGCTGTATTACCTGGCCGGCCTGATGACGCCGGAAACGCTCGACTTCAAGAAGATCGACCGCCAATTCAACCGCTTCATCTATCAGTCGATCGGCCAGGGACACAGCATCACCAGCGTGCTGCAATTCATGAGCGGCGCAAAGGTGGTTCCCGTGCTCGAATCGGCCCATTTCCAGGATGCCCTGGCTGAACACTGTCCGGACGTCCCGAGCGCCAGCATTCCGTTCCTGCTCTCGCTCAACCTCGGGGTGGCCAAGAATATCTCGAAGATCGATATCGCCGGCCCCGTGCTCGAATGGATCGAGCGCCAGCAGGTGGCGTCCCCGGCGCCATGATGGGCGGCGCCCCGGGTGCGCCGGAAGTCCTATAATGGCTTTTTTTTGCGTTCGGGCAAAACTCTCATGGCAGCGAATCGTTCAATCAATCCTCTTGACCAACTGATCGTCGGCATCGACAAGGCCCTGCGCGTGATGGCGGGCGTGGCCAGCGCGTCGCGTCCGAATCCGGCCGCGCATGTGGACGACGCCGTTTTGGACGAGCGCGAGCAGCGCCACAGCGCCGGCCTGATGCGCGTGAACCACGTGGGCGAAGTGTGCGCGCAGGCGCTGTACCAGTCGCAGGCACGCTTTGCCAGGAGTGCGCAATTGCGCGAGCAGTTTGCGCACGCCGGGCGCGAGGAAGAAGACCACCTGGCCTGGACCGCCGAGCGCCTGGCCGAACTCGGGTCGCAGCCGAGCTTGCTCAATCCGCTGTGGTACGCAGGCGCGTATGCGCTCGGCGCGCTGGCGGCGCATCTGGGCGACGCGCGCAGCCTGGGCTTTGTGGTGGAAACCGAACGCCAGGTCGAGGCGCACCTGGAAAGCCACCTGGTGCTGCTGCCGGAGCAGGACGCGAAGTCGCGCGTGATCGTGGCGCAGATGCGCGCCGACGAAGCGGCGCACGGGGCCGCAGCCCAGGCGCTGGGCGCGAGCGTCACGCCGCAGCCGGTGAAGCTGGCGATGACGGCGATGGCCCGGATCATGACCGGCACCGCCTACTACATCTGACGAACCTGGCAAGAAACTTCAAATGGGGCCTCGCCTTCGCGGGGACGACGTTCTTTGACCCGACCTGCGTCGTTCCCGCGAAGGCGGGAACCCCATTTGTGTGCATGCCATTGATGCCGGCTACATCGGGGTGCTGCGAAATGGGGTTCCCGCCTTCGCGGGAACGACGGAGCTTGGGCTACAGGACGTCGTTCCCGCGAAGGAGGGAATCCATGCACTGCATGAATTCCCTCCAATTGCGCTTGCGCTGAAGCTCAGCCCTCGACAATCTCGAACGAATGCGTGATCTCGGCGCTCTTGGCCAGCATGATCGAGGCCGAGCAGTATTTGTCATGCGACATGCTGACCGCGCGCTCGACCGCTGCCGGCTTGAGCTCCTTGCCCGTTACCGTGAAATGGAAGTGAATTTTCGTGAACACTTTCGGATCGGTCTCGGCGCGCTCTGCCCTGAGCGTGACGTCGCAGCCGCGCACGTCCGCGCGGCCGCGCTTGAGGATCAGCACCACATCGTAGGCGGTGCAGCCGCCCGTTCCCAGCAACACCATCTCCATCGGGCGCGGCGCCAGGTTATGGCCGCCGCCCTCGGGCGCGCCGTCCATGCTGACCATGTGGCCGGACCCGGTCTCGGCCCGAAAACTCATGCCGGACGGACCGTTCCAGCTTACTTTGACTTCCATTGCTCTCTCCGTGCTTGCGGCTCAGTTAATATCGCCCCATTGTAAAGTAAAGCGGCGAACCGGACGGCGCCGGCCCTCACACCGACAATACGTAGCGCTCGCTTTTCATGCGCCAGCTCGCCATGGCAACACAGGCCAGCGCAAGCACCAGCGAGGCGCCGAAAGTGAGCACGAACGGCAGCGCGCCGATCTCCTGTCCCTTGGCCAGTTCGCGCAGCAAGGTCTGGTTCGACAGCACCGGCACCAGGTACATCCAGGTCGCCGTCTTCAGGTCCAGCATCGGCACCACGATCATCGGGATCATCGGCAGCAGGATCGCAAAGCTGACCGTGCTTTGCGCTTCCTTGAACGATTTGGCGTTCATCGCCAGCGCGATCTCGAGGCCCGCCGCGAACAGCGACAGCGGTATCGTGGCGATGCACGCGAGCGCCAGGTCGGCACTCGACAGGCGCCACGACATGCCGATCTCTTCGAGCGGCAGCCATTTCAATACGGTGTGTGCGATCGCCAGCTCGAGCGTGACGCCGATGACCGACAGGCTCGCCGCCGCCAGCCACTTGCCCACGATCAGGTCGGCGGGGCGTGCCGGCTGGGCCAGCAGCACTTCGAGCGAGCGGCGTTCGCGCTCGCCTGCGGTGCTGTCGACCGCGCTGCTCAGGCAGAAGATAAACGCCGGTATGAAGAAGGCGCCCAGCATGGCGCCGATCAGCATGGCCGAACGCGAAGCGCTGGTGCCGGTATCGTATCTTTGCACCATGACCGGCGCCAGGGTGGCCGGCGAGACCCCGTGCGCGAGCAGGCGCGCGCCGGCGATGTTGTTGCCGTACGAGCGCAGCAGGTCCTCGATGTCGCGCTGCTTGCCGCCGGTGTCGCGCGCCGAATCGAACCACAGCTCGACGCGCGCCGGCCGCATGGCCTGGTAGTTCTGGCTGAATTTGTCGTCCAGCCTGAGCACGGCGGCGAACTTGTTTTCGTGCAGCAGTGCGCCGATCGCCTCTTCCGTCATCGGTGCGCGCTCGGTGACGTTGATGTTTTTCTGCTTGAGCTGGGCCATCAGCGTGGGCGCCTGCGCGGCGCCGATGACGACCAGTTCGATGCCCTCGCGTTCGGGCATGGTGGCCCGGTTGATCAGCTTCTGCAGGCCAAAGCCGACGATCGCGGGATACATCAGCACGAACATCGCGAGCAGGGCCAGGGCGCGCTTGTCGCGCAGGGTTTCCTTGAATTCCTTTAAGAACACCACCAGAAACTTCGGCTTCATGCTGCGATTCCTTCTTCGGTTCCGACCAGGCTGACGAAGGCGTCTTCCAGGCTGGCGATGCCGGTGCGCTCGCACAGTTGCTGCGGCGAGCCTTGCGCTACCGTATGGCCCTTGGCGATGACGATCACGTCGTCGCACAAGTGCGTCACTTCCTGCATCACATGGGTGGCCATGATCACGCAGCAGCCGTCCGCGCGCAGGGAGGCAAGGGCACGGCGCAGGGCGCGCGTGGCCATCACGTCCAGCCCTCGGCTCGGTTCGTCGAGCAGCAGGTGGCGCGGCCGGTGCAGCAGCGTGCGCGCCAGCGCCACCTTGATGCGCTGGCCCTGCGAGAAGCCTTTCGAGCGGCGCTCGATGATGTCTTCCAGCCCCAGCAACCCGATCATTTCGTCGGTGCGCTGGCCGATGGCGGCCCGCGACATGCCGTTCAGTTCTCCAAAATAGGCGAGGTATTCGCGCGTGGTGAGGCGCTCGTACAGGCCGAACTGGTCGGTCAGGAAGCCGATGTTGGCGCGCACCGCCATCGGATCGACGGCCGGGTCGACGCCGTCGATGGCAATGCTGCCCTGGTCGCGCCGCAGCAGGCCGACAAGCAGGCGCAGCAAGGTGGTCTTGCCGGCGCCATTCGGGCCCAGCAGCGCCGTGATATTGCCGTCGCGCGCGCTGAAGCTGACTCCGCCCAGGGCCTGCACCGCGCCGAACTGCTTGCGTACATCGTTTACTTCGATCATGGATGTCCCTGCGTTAAGGTTGCGGTCCGGCGCTGCCGAGCTGGAAGGTCGGCGCGGGGATTTCTTTCAGGCATTCCGCAGCCACCGCCTGCTGCGGCTGGTCGAGGAATTCGCGCAGCAGGCGCGGCGCGCAGCCGAGATGGGAAATGCCGTGCCCGGCATGGGCGACCACGAGTTGCTGGGCGTGCGCCATCGACTTTGCGGCGGCCTCGGCGCGCCGCGGCGGGGTCACCGGATCGAGCGCGCCCGACAGCAGCAGGGCAGGCG
>JBAQKU010000151.1:0-5838 GCA_049301315.1 Telluria sp. | reverse complement strand
GTTGGTGCCCGGCGCCATCGCCGCAATATGGCTCGCATACACGATGTAGGTGCCGGCGCTGGCTGCGCGCGCGCCGCTCGGCGCCACGTAGCTGGCAACCGGCACGCTCGAGCCCATGATGGCGCGGATGACGGAGCGCATCGAGGTATCGAGTCCGCCGGGCGTATCCATTTGCAGCACGACGAGCTGGCTGCCGTCCAGCGCTGCGCGCGCTATGCCGCGCGTGACATAGTCGGCGTTGGCCGGGCCGATGGCGCCGTCGATGGTCAGGCGCGTCACCGGCGCGCGCGTGGTCTGCGCAGCCACGCAACAGGCCGCCAGCAGCAAACAATGAAACAGAACAAGCAAGGCCGCACGCGAGTGCCGGAACATGGCGCCCCCCGAGGTGGGACGAGGTGTCCCAACACCGGTTAGAAAGAGGCGCGCGACTTAGGTTCCATGGTCGCCGTCTTCCACGAGCGACGATTGCGCCCGAAAAAAATCGGGGACAGACCCCGATTTCCCGGTGTCGGGAAAACCAAAAAATCGGGGTCTGTCCCCGATTTCCCGGTGTCGAAAAATCGGGGTCTGTCCCCGATTTCCCGGTGTCGGGAAATCCGGGCACGCCGTTGGCAGCTCACACCAGCAGCGCTGCGCTCATCGACTTGACCTCTTCGGATGACTCTTCGAGGATGCTCTTCAGCATGGCGTCATCGACGATGAAGTCGAGCACGGAGTCGGAATGCTCTGGCATCTCGGGCAACTGGGGCGCAAGCGGCGATGGCACCGGGGCGAACTGGTTGGCCAGCAGCAGGGTGTCGAGCAGGGTCGAAGGCGGCATGCTGAGCCAGCCGTCGCGCAGCGCTTCGATCGCACTGCTGACCGGCTCGGGAATGAATAGCTTTTTCATCACTTCGCGGCTGACCACTTCCTCGCACAGCTCCGCCCATTTTTCGGGATCTTCGTCTAGCAGGCCGGGAAACTCGTCGGCCCGCGAGAGCAGGTAGAAGCCGCCGACCTCGTGCACGATCGCGGCAAACATCGCGGTGTCGGGATTGACGAAGGTGACCCGGCGCGCAATGACCAGCGACAGCGCGGCCACGTGCGCGGTATGTTCCCACAGCTGCTCGGCCTTGGCGCGCACGCCGGGGTCGACGATGCGCGCGCCGAACTGGCGCACCACCAGGCTCGCCACCAGCGTCTGCAGGCTGCGGTAGCCAATGCGCATGACGGCCGCGCGCACGTTCGTGATCGGCCCCTCGCCCGGGCGTTTGAAAGCGGCCGAATTGGCCAGCGCCACCGTGCGCGCCGCCAGCTGCGGCTCGCCCAGCACCAGCTTGATCGCGTCCTCGATATGGCAGTCGGGGTTGTCCAAGGCAAGTTGCAGGCGCAGCGCGGCGTTGACGCTGGTGGGAAAGCTGATTTCCCCGCGAGCGGCTTGAGCTGCAATAAATCCAAAGGCTTCTAGTTTGTTCACCCCAAAAATTATACTCTTTGCGACCGGCGCCATGACAGCATCATTCGACGATAGCGGCCTCGCAGGTGACGCCAATGCGACACATCGCGCATTTTTCCTCGTATGGCGCGCAAGTTCTCGCATCTGCCGAGTCTGCCTGCCCCGGTCCTGCGCTGCCTCAACGAGGCATGGCGGACCCAGCCTATGATCGAAACGGGCGCCCGCCAACGCGCCGTCCACCTCCCTCCAGTTCGCCCACTCCTAACGAGAGGAACATCATGCCTGCACGTTTGCTGATTCAAGATGGCTCACCCTGGTGGCTCAGTCCCGACCTGTGGGTCGTGCCCGGCAATGACCCGAACGGTCCGCCCGGCTCGCCCGTCGCCGGCATCAACGCCTACCTGTGGGCCCGCGTGGCCAATACCGGCAACGCGGCGGCCAATGGCACCCGCGTCGATTTCTATTGGGCAAACCCGTCGGCCCAGATGGTGGTCGGGGTGGCCACCTTCATCGGCTCGGCCTTCGCCGACCTCGACCCGGGCGCCACCCAGGACGTGCTGTGCCTGGTTCCGTGGAAGCCCGTCATCGTCAACGGCGGCCATGAATGCGTGCTCGCGGTCGCGCACGGCCCGGGCGACAGCAACCCGATTCCGGATCCCTTGCCAAACGGATATCTCTTCGATCCGCCTGCCCACGACCAGATCGCCCAGCTCAACCTGAGCGTGCTCGAAGCGTCCATGCTGCGCATGCCGTTGACGCTGTTTGTCAACGCCGTCGGGCGCGCCGGCAAGCAGGTCACGCTGGCGGTCGAATTCGGCGGCGAGGTCGATGCGCGCGTGCTGGCCAACCTGGGCGTGAAAGGGCTGCGTCCCGCGCCCGAGCGTCATGTCGATGCCGGCCTGAGCCTGGAAGCGCGCTGCCCGGAGCAAGGCAAGCCGGAAGGCAAGCCCCGGCTCGAGCTGAAGGTCGAGCGCGACGCCTCGGTGCCGGTATTCGTGTCGCTGCAGGCGCGCCGCCTGCAGCGCGGGCAATACCAGCTGGTCCACGTCGTCGAGCGCAGCGGCGACAAGCTGCTCGGCGGCGTGTCCTTCCTGGTGGTCAACACGCGTGGCCACGAACAGCAATCCGCACACTCCACTGAGGAGCAACAGTCATGAGCGCGATCCCACTCCAGGTGCTCACGCGCCCGTTCGCCATCGAGCCGGTCACCAACATCATGCTGCCCGACGGTATCTTCGATAACGCCATCTTCAACCTGCGCCTGGCGGCCCATTTCACCAACACCTCGAGCAGCGCGCTCACCAACGTCAGCATCTACTTCGAGAGCGTGGGCGATCCGGGCATCGTGCCGGTCGCGCGCACCCACTTCTTCGCCTCGATCCCGGCCGGCGCCGCGGTGCTGGTGCAGTGGGACGCGAACTTCGAACACGCCTCCCCCGGCAAGCGCCTGGTCAGCTTCGTGGCCAGGGGCGACGGCTTCACCTCGCGCCGCTCGATCCAGCAGATCTTCGTGTCGCAAACGCGCTTCGACAGCGCCACCAACACCTATACCTGCACGGTCGAGGAAGGCACGCTGACGGTCTCGAACATCAGCGGCCACCTGGCCGGCAAGGAATGGGGCCAGCCTGACGGCAGCGGCAAGGAATGCCGCTGCCCGCCAACGGTCGGACCGGTGGTGCCGACCGGCATGACGATGGTGTGGGCGCCCAATCCGGCCTACACCGGGGTGCACGGCGAGCTGCCTTTTTCCGATCCGTGGTGGAAGATCCTTGCCATCATCGTGGCCATCGTGGCCGCCCTGGTGGCGATCATCGCGGCGGCGCTGGGCGCGGGCAAGGCCAATTTCAGCGTCGGCGGCACCGTCGAGGAAACCGACCCCAGCGTGAAGTGCTGCACCCCCAAGGGCGCCGGCTCGGGCGCGCCGGAGTTCACGGTGGCAGGAGTGGCCTCGGCCATCGCTTCCGGCGCCATCGTGGTGGCCTGTTCCGACGCGGCCGATCCGTTCTGGCGCGGCCAGGAAGCGACCCCGCCGGCGCCTGGCGAAACGACCATCGGCGAACGCGTGGTGGCGAAATGGGAACTGCCCGAAGCGCCCAACGCGGGCAAGGCCTACCCGGCCGACATCAGCTTCCGTTACGAGCGCTTCACCACCGGCGCCACGTATTCGCATTCGGTCACCGAAACCCAGACCAACATCCATGTCGCCGGCGACGTGCTGGTCGAGGCGCCGGGCGTGGTCCATGCGTTCGAGCCGCTGTGGGTGCGCGCGCAGTTCATGAAAACCGATGGCGGCCGCTTCAAGGGCACCGACCTGTATGCCTTCGCGCTGTTCCAGGCGCCGGGCGGGCTGCTGTTTGTCCAGCCGCTGACCGACGACGGCCTCGGCTTCGACCCGGGCGCCAACGACGGCATCTACGCCGGCAGCCTGGACCTGTACCGGGCCTACCGCCTGCTGCTGTCCCAGGAGCCGCCGCAGGACGTGTACGGCCTGTGGCGCGTGTTCCTGTTCGCGCAGGACGTGAACCTGACCAAGCCGGGCACGCCGCCTGAAATCGCGGCCCAGCACATCGGCGGCTTCTTCGTGGCCAGCGCGATCGAGCTCACCTTCGACCCGACCTTGCCGTGCCCGCTCAAGGCGCAGGCGAACATTACCGTCGTCTGAGCAGGGCCGGCGTAAAAAAAGGCAGCGCGCGCCAAGCGGCTGCCCTTTTGGCCGCGCGCGGGGTTACTTCACCTTGATCGCGCTTTTTACGTCGGTCACGCCCTCGACGCTGCGCGCCACCCGCACCGCCTTGTCGGCGTCGGCCTTCGAATCGACGAAGCCGCTCAGCATGACGACGCCCTTCTCGGTCTCGACGTGGATAGCCATCGCCTTCAGGTCGGGTTCCCTGAAGATGTCGGCCTTGACCTTGGTGGTAATGACGGAATCGGCGGTCTTGGCGGCCACCGTCTCGGCGGCGCGTTCGGTTTTCTGGGCAACCGTTGCCGCAGCCGCCTTGGCCCTCTCGGCCGCCTCTTGCGCGCTCGTCCTGGTTTTCTCTGCCGCCGTCTCGGCGGTACGCTCAGTCTTCTCGGCGGCGCGCTCGGTCTTCTCTGCAACCGTCTCGGCGGCGCGCTCGGTCTTCTCGGCAACTGTCTCGCCTGCACGCTCGCCGCGCACGCCAGCGCTGCGGTTGTCGATCAGGCAGCCGGCGCTTGGCTTGCCGGCGATTTGCTCGCATTTCTGGACCGCGGCGGCCTTGTCGGCGTCGCGCGTCACGCTGTCGGTCGCGACCGCGACATTGCGGTCGGCCTTGGCGTCGGCCAGCGCGGCGGTGTGCACCGAACGCGCATTGGCGACGCAGTTATCCTTGTCGGCGCCGCTCATGCCGGCACACTTGGCCTTGGCCAGCGCATAGTCGGCATCGGCCACCGCCACGCGCGCCTTGGCACGGCCCTTGGCGGTGTTGTTGTATTGCGCAATCGCATCAGCTTCAGCACGGGCGCGGTTGGCCTTCGCTTCCTCCACGCACACATCCTTGGCGTTGCCGCTCATGTCCGCGCACTTGGCGATAGCGCTCTTGTAATCGGCCGCGACCTGCCTGGTGAGGTTGCGGTACGTGGCCGGATCGTGATTTAGCGCGGCAGTCGGAGCGGCCGCAAAACTGGCGCCGGCGGCAGCGGCAGCGGCCAGCAGGCTAGCGATGATGCTTTTCATGGCGAGATCCCTTTGCGTGTTTGTTGTGGTAGCGTGATTTAACGCCCGTTCGAGCGTGCTGCTCTGTGCGACAACGTACACTGGTGGGTAAATTCAGCGATATCTGGCCATGCGCTTGTCGGCAAGCAAAAACAACCCGCCTTCGGCGTCGTGCGCACCGTCGGCCAGGGCAATTTCCAGCCATGGGATGGTGTCGTGCTTGGGTTCGCGAAAGCGCATGCGCACCAGCAAGATCTGCCTGACCATCGCATCGAAACGGTCCGGATGGTAGCGCGCCAGCCAGGCCACCTCGGTCATGTCGGCGTACGCTTCCTCGGTCAGGATGCGGCGGTTGAACCAGTTGCGGATGAAGGCAAAGCGCGCCGCGATGGGCAACAGTTTTTCGTTGGCAGGATAGCCATTCAGACGCCGGTAGCAATGCCCGACTTCATGGATCGCGGCGCCGGCGAGGAACAGTTCGAGCAACGCGGGATCGACCATCTCGCTCAGCCGTTTCGCGCTCGGGTTGTCGCGCGCGGAAACGACCAGGGTGCAGCGCCCGTCTTCGTTCCACAGGCCGATCGGCGTATGCCCGGACAGGCCGGGCCCGCTTTCGACCTTCAGTTCGATCGGCAAGCCTTGCGCCTGTCCGAACGCCACCGCTTCGGAGGCGGCGGCGATCCACTGCGCTTCGCTCGCTTCGCCGGCCCGGGCCGCGCCGCCAAAC
>JBAQKU010000150.1:0-6825 GCA_049301315.1 Telluria sp. | reverse complement strand
GGCCAGCCCTGCCGGCGCGGCCAGCACGACCGGCGCGGCCAGCGCGGCAGCCATGACCGCGATGCCGAATCGATAATTGTTGCGCATCCACCTCTCCTTGCTCTTGCAGAAAACGGTCAAAGCCGATTGCGTCAGCCTCGTTTTCATTCATTATGTAACTAATCAATTAAATAGGCAAGCACCTTATTGGCTAATTTTGTGTACAAACGGCGGGCGATGGTGCAAAATGGGGATTCTCGATGCGTTACAGGTGCAAGCATGGACGATCTACCGATAGAAGCGCTGGAGCAGGTCGCGACGTATTTTCAGGCCTTGTCTGAAACCACGCGGCTGCGCATCATGAGTATCCTGCGCCGGGGCGAGCGCAATGTCGGTGAGCTGGCGCAACTGTGCGATTACACGTCGGCCAATATTTCGCGCCACCTGGCGATACTGAGCAAGCATGGACTGGTTGCGCGCGAACAACGCGGCACCAGCGTGTATTACCGCATCGCCGATGAATCGGTGTACGCGCTGTGCGATCTGGTATGCGGCAATATCGCGCGCCAGTTCGAGCAGAAGGCGCGCGAGCACCAGTCGTTCGTGGCGTCGGCCGAACGCGCCAAGGCGGCGCCATGACGCACGGCGATGCGCGCCTGCCCTGAAGGGGGCTCGAGCGGAGTCAAGGTGAAATGAACACGGCAATAACGACGATCGACGGAGGCTGTTCCGTCATCATGCGCGCGACGGCCATGCTGAAGCTGATGGCCAACCGCGACCGCTTCCTGCTGCTGAGCCATCTGGCCCACGCCGAATGCGATGTCGGCCAGTTGCGCGATGCGCTGGGGATCGGGCAGCCCACCTTGTCGCAACAGCTCGGCGTGCTGCGGCGCGCCGCTCTGGTGGAAACGCGGCGCGCGGGCCGGCATGTTTACTACCGCACCACGAGCGCCGAAGCGCTCGCCCTGGTGGCGACGATCGAGTCGACCTACCTGGCCCGGCGCGCCGAACTCATGTAATGCGCGGTGCTATTCGAGGTTCTGCACCTGCTCGCGCATCTGCTCGATGAGCAGCTTCAGTTCCATCGACGCGTCGGCCAGTTCCTTGACCGAGGCCTTGGCGCCCAGGGTATTGGCTTCGCGGTTCAGTTCCTGCATCATGAAGTCGAGGCGCTTGCCGACCTGGCCGCCTTTTTTCAGGATGTGGCGCGTCTCGGACAGGTGCGCCGACAGCCGCGTGAGTTCCTCGGACACGTCGATGCGGATGCCGTACAAGGTCACTTCCTGGCGGATGCGCTCGAACGCTTCCTGGCGCGTCAAGGTGGACGGGGTGCCGTGGCAGGCAAGGCCGAGTGCGTCCTGCATGCGCTCGACCGCCTTTTGCTGGAACTGCGCGATCACCTGCGGAATGAGCGGGGTGATGCGCTTGACGATGACGTCCATGGCATCGATGCGGGAAATGAGCATGGCCTCGAGCGCGGCGCCTTCGCGGCGGCGGCTCTCGACGAAGGCGGCGACGGTCCTGGCGGTGAGCGCGGCCACGTCGGCCTGCAGCGACTCCTGCCCCACCTGCGCTTCCTCGATCACGCCCGGCCAGCGCAGCAGTTCGGCGACCGACATCAGCGGCGCCGACACGAAATGCCTGGTTACTTCGGACTGCAGGCGCGCCAGGTCGGCCAGCAGCACCGTATTGAGCGCCTGCGAGGCGCCCGCCACCTTGCGCCCGAAACTGAGGCGCGCCTCGACCTTGCCGCGCGTGATCGCGGCCATGATCGCCGTGCGTAAATCGGGCTCCAACGTGCGCAGCTCGTCGTTGATGCGGAACTGAAGATCGAGGAAGCGCGAGTTGACGCTTTTGATCTCGATCGTGAGGGTGCCGGCCGAGCCTTCGCTGGTGCCAACCGCATAACCTGTCATGCTTGAAATGCTCAATGGAGTCCCCGGTAGTTTTTTTATCTTTTCTTTACAAAGCAGTGATTTATCCACACAATCGCCGTGTTAAGCAAGGAACCCTCGAAAACCCTCATGGCTGCACAAAACAACGCTCCCCTGCCCGATGGACTGGAAATTGCCGGATATCGCATTGTAAAGAAAATTGCGTCCGGCGGGTTCAGTATTGTATATCTCGCCTATGACGGCGACGGCAACGCGGTCGCGATCAAGGAATACCTGCCCAGTGCGCTGGCGCTGCGCCAGCCCGGCGAGTTGATCCCGGTCATATCGAAGCAGAACCTGGCGGTGTTTCGGATCGGACTCAAGTGCTTCTTCGAGGAGGGGCGCGCGCTGGCGCTCATTTCGCACCCGAATGTGGTGCGCGTGCTCAATTTTTTCCGCGCCAATGACACCGTGTACATGGTGATGGGCTACGAATCGGGGCACTCGCTGCAGGAACACGTGGCGCGCCTGAGCGCGAAGGGCAGCAAGCTGAGCGAAGCGTTCATCCGCCAGATCTTCCTGGGCGTGTGCGGCGGGCTGCGCGAAGTGCACGCCAACAAGCTGCTGCACCTTGACCTCAAGCCGGCCAATATCTACCTGCGCAGCGACGGCACCCCGATCCTGCTCGACTTCGGCGCCGCGCGCCAGACCGTCAACACCGACGTGCCCAAGCTGACGCCGATGTATACGCCCGGCTTCGCGCCGCCCGACCTGTACTCCAAGACCGCCAAGCTCGGTCCATGGTCCGATATCTACAGCATCGGCGCCTCGATGTTCGCCTGCATGGCGGGCGCGCCGCCGCAGCCGGCCGACCAGCGCAAGACCGAGGACAAGATGGAAGCCTACTTTGCGCGCTGCGCCGGCGCCTACTCGCCCGAACTGGTCAACATGGTGCGCTGGTGCCTTGAGATGGATCCGCTGGCGCGCCCGCAAAGCCTGTTTGCGCTGCAAAAGCAGCTTCAGGTGGCGCCGGCCGCGCCCCCCGAGTCGGGCGCCCTGGAAAAACTGTCGGGCCAGTGGCGCGGCCTGGTCGAACGCTTCGCCGGCAAAAAAGTCGTCGACAAAAACACCTGAAGGGAGCGAAGCCATGCAATTTTCCGTTTATCAGGAGAGCCACATCGGCGGCCGCAAGGTCAACCAGGACCGGATGGGCTACAGCTTCACGCGCGACGCGCTGCTGCTGGTGCTGTGCGACGGCATGGGCGGGCACTTGCGCGGCGAAGTCGCCGCCAGCGTCACCATGCAGGCCATCTCGGCGCTGTTCCAGAAGCAGGCCGCGCCTTACGTGAAAAAGCCCGAGCGCTTCCTCGAGGAAGCCCTGCTGGCCGCGCACCACGAGATCCACCGCTACCGCGCCGTGCACAACCTGCCCGATACGCCGCGCACCACCGTCGTCGCCTGCCTGATCCAGCATAACACCGCGCTCTGGGCGCACTGCGGCGATTCGCGCCTGTACTGGCTGCGGCGCGGCCAGATCCTGGGCCGCACGCGCGACCATTCGCACATCGAGCACCTGATCTCGAAAGGGCTGGCCGACCCGTCGGAGCGCTCGACCCACCCCGACCGCAACAAACTGTACAACTGCCTGGGCGCGTCCACCCTGCCCAAGATCGAGGTGTCGCGCCAGGCCAGCCTGCAACCCGGCGACGTGATGTTGTTATGTTCGGACGGGCTGTGGTCGATGCTGCCGGACGAAGAAATCGTGCATCGCCTGTCGACCCAGACCATCGTGCGCGCCGTGCCCGACATGCTCGGCATGGCCGTTGCCATCGCCGGCGAAAAAAGCGACAACGCGACCGCGCTCGCGATCATGTGGCAGGGCACTCCCGACGCCGAAACCACCGCCATGCTGAACGACGACAAGAGCACCATCATTTCGACCCAGATGCTGCGCGAGGACCAGATCAGCGGCACGATGGACGCCACGCCCGAGCCGCAGGCTGCGCCTGACGCGGACCTCTTCAACGACGACGACATCGAAAAAGCGATCGCCGAGATTCGCGACGCGATTGAAAAATCCTCCCAAATACTGAAATAAAGGTACACCATGACATTTGAAAACCGCCCCAGCGGGCGTGCCGTCGACCAGTTGCGCGACATCCTGCTGACGCGCCAGTACACCAAGCACGCGGAAGGCTCGGTGCTGATCGAATGCGGCGACACCAAAGTCATCTGCACGGCCAGCATCGAAGACAAGGTGCCCGGTTTCCTCAAGGGCAAAGGGCAGGGCTGGCTGACGGCCGAATACGGCATGCTGCCGCGTTCGACGCACACCCGCATGGACCGCGAGGCCGCGCGCGGCAAGCAGTCCGGACGCACGCAAGAGATCCAGCGCCTGATCGGGCGCTCGCTGCGCGCCGCGTTCGACCTGGAAGCGTTCGGCGAACGCACCCTGAACCTGGACTGCGACGTGATCCAGGCCGACGGCGGCACCCGCACCGCCTCGATCACCGGCGCGATGGTGGCCGCCTACGACGCGTTCAGCAAGCTGGTGGCCGCCGGCCTGATCGACAGGGTGCCGCTCAAGCACTTCGTGGCGGCGATCTCGGTGGGCGTGTACCGCGGCATGCCGGTGCTCGACCTCGACTACATTGAAGATTCGGGTTGCGACACCGACATGAACGTGGTGATGACCGACGCCGGGCATTTCATCGAAGTGCAAGGCACGGCCGAAGGGGCCGCGTTCGATCGCAACGGGATGAACCGGCTGCTCGACCTGGCACAGGCAGGGATTGCCGATTTGATCACGCTGCAAAAGCGCGCGCTTGGGCTCGTGGTTTAATCCGCCCGCGAACCGCTAGCGGTAAAATACACGCTTCTGCCTTGGCCGGATGCAGTGATCATAAATGGGGTCAGAGTAATTTTCGCGAGAAAAGCCTCGCGAAGTCGCGGCACTGCCGCGACGAGAACTCCGACCCCATTTATGCTCACTGCACCCTGATGCGCTAACACATCTTCTACTTATGACCCAACGTCTCATCCTCGCCTCCAACAACCCCGGCAAGCTGAAGGAATTCAGCGCCATCCTCGCGCCCATCGGCTTCGTGCTGCATCCGCAAGACGAATTCAACGTCCCGGAAGCGGACGAGCCGCACGCGACCTTCGTCGAAAACGCGCTGGAAAAGGCGCGCCATGCTTCCCGCCTGACCGGGCTGCCTGCGCTGGCCGACGATTCCGGCGTGTGCGTCAACGCCTTGGGCGGCGCGCCCGGCGTATGGTCGGCGCGCTACGCGGGCGAACCGAAATCTGACGCGCGCAACAACGAAAAACTGATCGCCGACCTCGCGCAGCATGCCGACAAATCGGCCTACTACTACTGCGTGCTGGTCTACCTGCGCCACGCCGACGATCCGCAGCCGGTCATCGCCGACGCCCGCTGGAGCGGCGAAATCAGCGCAACCGCGCGCGGCACCGGCGGCTTCGGCTACGATCCCCACTTCTGGCTGCCCGCGCTCGGCAAATGCGCCGCCGAACTGAGCGCGCTCGAGAAAAACGCGCTGTCGCACCGTGGCCAGGCATTGCGCGCACTGGTGGAAAAACTGCGATGATGCCGATCAAAGTCGCCAGCCCCACTTCCGCGCCGCGCTCGCCGGCCGCGGGCGCGCTGCGATACCTGCAGCCGGGCCCGCTCAACCTGAGCGCGTTGCCGCCGCTCTCGCTGTACATCCACTTTCCGTGGTGCGTGAAAAAATGCCCATATTGCGACTTCAACTCGCACGAGGCGCGCGCCGGTTTTCCTGAAGAGGAATACCTGGCCGCGCTGCGCCTGGACCTGGAACAGTCGCTGCCGCTGATCTGGGGCCGCAAGATCTATACGGTCTTCATCGGCGGCGGCACCCCGAGCCTGATGTCGGCCAAGGGCCTCGACCAGCTGATGTCGGACCTGCGCACCTTGCTGCCGCTCGACCTCGCAGCCGAGATCACGATGGAGGCCAATCCGGGCACCTTCGAAGCGGAAAAATTCAAGTCGTTCCGCGCCAGCGGCATCAACCGCCTCTCGATCGGAATCCAGAGCTTCAACGCGAACCACCTGAAGGCGCTTGGCCGCATCCACGACGACCAGGAGGCGCGCCGCGCGGTCGAGATCGCGCAGGCGAACTTCGACAACTTCAACCTCGACCTGATGTACGCGCTGCCGTCGCAGACCCTGGCCGAGGCCAGGCGCGATCTCGACACCGCGCTCGCGTTCGCGCCGCCGCACCTGTCGCTGTACCACCTGACGATGGAGCCGAACACGCTGTTCGCCAAGTACCCGCCGTCCCTGCCGGACGACGATGCGAGCGCCGACATGCAGGACCTGATCGCGCACGAAACCGCAGCCGCCGGCTTCGGACAATATGAGGTGTCGGCCTATGCCCAGCCGGGCCGGCAGGCGCGCCACAACCGCAATTACTGGGAATTCGGCGACTACCTGGGCATCGGGGCCGGCGCGCATTCGAAGATCTCGTTTCCGCACCGGGTGCTGCGCCAGGCCCGCTTCAAGATGCCGAAGGCGTTCATGGAAGCGGCCAGGAATGGCAACCCGATCCAGGAAGAACATGAAATCGGGCGCGCCGACATGGGCTTCGAGTTCATGCTCAATACGCTGCGCCTGACCGGCGGCTTCGAGCCGAACCTGTTTGCCGAGCGTACCGGCATGAGCATCAATGCGATCGACAAGAGCCTGAACGAGGCCGAGGCCAAAGGCTTGCTGTACCGCGACCACAAGATCATCCGGCCGACCGCGCTCGGCCGGCGCTTCCTGAACGACCTGCAGGAGATGTTCCTGGCCTAGGTTGCATTTATCGTGCCGAAACTGGCTGCGGCACGACTGCGCTTAAAACTCTTCCCATTCGTGGGCGTCCGTCGTGGCCGGCGCTTTACGCACTGCCAGACGCGCCGCCGGGGCGGCCGGCCTGGCGCGGGTGCGAAC
>JBAQKU010000149.1:0-3503 GCA_049301315.1 Telluria sp. | reverse complement strand
GTCGGGACGCTTCAGCTTGCCGCTCTTGATCGCCGTTTCCATCAGCGCCAGGCCCTTGGCCGACTGGCCCGCGTGCACCAGGGCGTAGCCGAGATTGAGCAGGCCGTCCTGGTCGTCGGCCTTGAGCAGCGCCGCTTCGGTGGCCGCGACGTTCTTGTTGCTTTCGGCCAAGGTCTTGTCGGCCAGGTCCTTGAGGCGCTGGTGGCGCGCCGCATCGGCGCCCACGCCCAGCGCGCCGGCCTTGTAGCCCTTCTCGACGACCTTGACGGCTTCGCCGGCAGCGCCGTCGCGCAGGGCCAGCTGGGCCAGTTCCATGTACTCGCTCGGCTTCTTGAGCAGGTTGTTGGCCAGCTTGAGGCGCATCACGTCGATGCCAAGGCGCTCGGAGAAGCCGGCCTTGCCCGATACGCGGTTGAGCAGGTCGGTCCAGTAGCTGGTCTTCGGATAGCTCGCCGCCAGCTTTTCGATGGTGTTGACGTAAGCGGTCTTGTCGCCGCTGCGCAGGTTCAGGTTGGCCAGCAGCTGCAGCTGTTCTTCGCTCGAACTGCGGCCGGCCTTCTGGTCGGCGGCCATCGAGCTCTGCAGGCTGCGCGTTGCCTCGCCGTAGTTGCCCATCTGGTAGTAGGTCTGGGTCAGGTAGGCGCGCATCTTCGGATCGTCGCGCTCCTTCAGCGAGCGGTTGATGGCAGCGATCGCTTTCGGGTAGTCCTTGGCGCGCATGTAGATGCCGACCAGGCCTTCCAGGTATTTGGCCGCTTCGGAAGCAGGCAGCTTGCCCGAAGCGATCAGCGCCTCGAAGGCACGGGCCGCGCTGTCGTAGTCGCCGGCGGACGAGGCTGCCGATGCGCGCACGCGCTCGATCAGGTAGTTCTCGTTGGCGGTCTTGTTGCTCACGTTGTCGAGCTCGCGCAGCTTGTGCAGCGCTTCCTTGTTCTTGCCTGATTTCATCAGGGCTTGCACTGCCTGCAGGGGGGTACCGATTTCCGCGCGCACGGTTTCAGCTGCATAGGCGGGGGACAGGCCGAGTACCGGGGTAGCTGCGGTAAAGCCGAGAGCGGCCATGGCGAGGCCGAGGTGAGCGAGGCGAAACTTGATCATTGGAAATCTTTCAATCAAAAAGAGAAAACGGCAGGGAGTCCCTGCCGTGTTCGTCTATTAGCAATACTTACTGGAACTGCTCGTTGCCGACCATGCCGATCTTGGTCACGCCAAGACGCTGGGCAGTTGCCATCACGCCGGCCACGAACTTGTAAGAAACCAGCTTATTCGGACGCAAATGCACTTCCGGCTGGTCTGCCGAGGCCGCCACAGCGGACAACTTCGCTTCCAGCGACGGACGATCCGGAACGACCATGTTATCCCACAGGATCGTGCCATCGAAGTCGACGTCGATCGTGATCACGACCGGCGGCGCTGTCGGTGGCGGTGGGGTACCGACCGGCATGTTCAGATTGACCGAGTGATTTTGCTTCGGAATCGTGATAATCAACATGATAATCAAGACCAACATCACGTCGATCAAGGGCGTCATGTTCATTTCCATCATTGGTTCCGGATCAGCGTTGCTGCTGCCTGAACCCGAACCGACATTCATACTCATGGTGTTTCCTTTTCAAATGTTGGGACATCCGCGCTGCCGAATCGGCCCGGCAGCGTGGAGGAGGGCTTTAACGGCCGCCAGTCTTGTCTGGCGGTTCCGTAATGAAGCCGACCTTCTGAATCCCAGCACGTTGCGCGGTGTAGATCACCTTGCCGACAAACTCGTAGCGTGTTTCCTGGTCGCCACGAATGTGTACTTCCGGCTGTGGCAACTTGACCGATTCCTTCTTCAGGAATTCGAACAGCTCATCGGTGTTCTCAAGGCGCTTCTGGTTCCAGTACATGTCGCCATCCTTGTTTACAACGATGTTGACATTGTCCGGTTTTGCTTTCAATGCCTGGTTGGTTTCCGAAGGCAGCGAGATTTTCTGCAGCTGCAGGACCACCGGGCTCGTAATCAGAAAGATGATGAGCAGAACCAACATGATGTCGACGAGCGGCGTCGTGTTGATTTCTGACATCACTTGATCTTCTTCTCCGCTGTCGGAGCCGACGTTCATCGACATGGATTATCCAATCTTTTTAGCGCCGGCAGCACGGCCAGCTTCGCTGGTCGACATGGCGCCGGAGATCAGTACCGAGTGCACGTCGGCGCTGAAGGAGCGCACATCTTCCATGGCGGACTTGTTGCGGCGCACCAGCCAGTTGTAGCCCAGAACCGCAGGAACTGCAACGAACAGGCCGAAGGCGGTCATGATCAGCGCTTCGCCGACCGGGCCTGCGACCTTGTCGATCGATGCGTTACCGGACATGCCGATGGCGGTCAGCGCGTTGTAGATACCCCAAACCGTACCGAACAGGCCGATGAACGGTGCGGTCGAACCGACCGTTGCCAGGAACGACAGGCCGTCTTGCAGGCGCGACTGGACTTTTTCGACAGCGCGCTGGATCGACATCGTCACCCAGGTCGACAGGTCGATTTGCTCGAGCAGGGCGCCGTCGTGGTGGTTGGTTGCCTTGGTGCCTGTTTCAGCGATGAAGCGGAACGGGCTGCCGTCTTTCAGTGCGGCCGAACCGGCTGCGATCGATGGCGCCTTCCAGAACTTGGCCGCGGTTTCCTTCGACTGCTTGAAGATCTTCATCTGGTCGATCAGCTTGGTGATGATGATGTACCACGAACCCATCGACATCAGCGACAGGATGATCAGGGTGCCCTTGGAAACGAAGTCGCCTTCTTCCCACAGCGCTTCAATGCCGTACGGGTTTTTCACGGCTTCTTTCTCGCCTTCCTTGACTGCCGGCGCAGCTTCTGCCGCCGGGGCTGCCGCGTCGGCGGCAGGGGCCGCTGCATCGGCTGCCGGCGCTGCCGTCGCTGCCGCGGAGGCAGGAGCGTCAGCGAAAGCTGGTGCGGAGACCAGCGCTGCAGCTGCTGTGACCGAGAACAGGATAGCCGCCAGGACAGCGGACAAACGGGTATTCTTAAACATGCTTCCTCCAAATATATAAAATAATCAGTTCGCTGAAAAGACAACGAAAATCACGATGTTGAGATTTGAGACAGTTTTTCTGTCCCGGTTTATTCCAGCGTCCAGATGTATTGCATTTGCATCCACGCTTGTTCCGGCTTGCCATCAGTCATGCCAGGCTTGAACCGGCACTTGCCGATACCGTTCAGTGCGGCCTTGTCCAGATCCCTGAAGCCGCTCGATTTCATGATCTTGGAATCGGCAACACGGCCGTCGACCCCGATCAGGAACGATAAGGTCACGGTGCCGGTTTCTTCGTTGCGCAGGGAGGCTTTAGGCCACTCTGGCTTTGCGCACGTGCTGAAGTCCGCGCTCGCAGCGACATGAACCGATTTCGCAGCCGAGGCCGGCGCGGCCGGTGCTTGCGGACGTGCCAGCTCGGTCGTTGCCGGGCGCACGTTGGTGGCATTGGCCATCACCTGGTTAGCAGGTGCGGGC
>JBAQKU010000148.1:0-4850 GCA_049301315.1 Telluria sp. | reverse complement strand
GCGGCTGCACGGGGCAACCGGCGCAGGAAAGCCGCAGCCGGTGCGACTGCACTTTCCTGGGGACGCTGACGCGGATGCTGGGCCGGATGGGGCAGGCCGGGATGTAATTGGCGCAGGGCGCGCGGTGCGCGCGCGAGCCGGCCGCCGGCCCTATTCGCGCTTGCGCAGCCGCCCCAGCAAGGCTTCGACATTTTCGCTGACCGGCAAGTCGTGCCGGCGCAGCAACTGAAGGTGCAGCACCAGGTTCTCAAGCACCAGCTTGGCCGAGACGGCCAGCAAGGTCATCAGCCTGTCTTCGGTGCTGAAGCTCTCCATCGCGGCCGCCATTTCGCACAGATGGTTGGCGACCAGGTCGCGCAATTCGTCTTCGCCGAACGGCAGGTCGGCAAAATCGATCGGGTCTTCGATCTCCACCTCATGCATCAGCGCTGCGAGTTCGTCGGGTCTGATCGGCATGCTCGGCTCCGCTTGTTGACACACCTCCATTCTAGGCCAGAGTGCCGCATCGCGCGCTGTCTTGCCTCACTTTCCATGGACGACATGGCAAGCGATTCGGACTAGAATTGCGGATCAGGACTTTCCCCTTCACCCCGATCGGCAACCCATGGCGCGACTCATCTTTACGCAGCAGCTGGCGCGCTTTACCCCGGTGCCCCAGGTAGAGACGGATGCCAGCCGGCTGCGCGCCGGGCTCGACAGCGCGTTCGAGGTGAATCCGGCCCTGCGCGGCTACGTGCTCGACGACCAGGGCCACCTGCGCGAGAACGTGGTCGTCTTCATCGACGGACGGCGCAGCCTGGACCGGGTGCGGCTGGACGATCCACTCAAGCCCGACAGCACCGTCTACGTGCTGCAGGCACTTTCCGGAGGTTGACATGAGCGAGCACGCATTCCTTTCGACCCGCAAGGGCCTGTTCGAATTGACAAGCAATGGCAGCGCCTGGGAATGGGGCGCTGTCCACTTCCTCGGCGAGCCGGTCTCCATCACGCTGCCCGATGCGCGCGACGGCGCCCTGTACGCCGCCCTCAACCTGGGCCATTTCGGAGTCAAGCTGCACCGCAAGGATGCCGGCAGCGACAGCTGGACGGAGATCGCCGCGCCAGCCTATCCGCTCAAGCCGGAACAGAGCGCCGACCCGGTCGAGTGGAAGAACAAGCTGATCTGGTCGCTCGAGGCCGGCGGCGCCGACCAGCCGGGGGTGTTGTGGGCCGGCACCCTGCCGGGCGGCCTGTTCACGTCGAGCGACCGCGGCGACTCGTGGCAGCTGGTGCGTTCCCTGTGGGATGTGCCGCAGCGCAGCCAATGGTTCGGAGGCGGCTACGACGTGCCCGGCATCCACAGCATCTGCGTCGACCCGCGCGACAGCGACCATGTGCTGGTGGCGGTGTCGTGCGGCGGCGTATGGCGCACCGAGGATGGCGGCGCCAGCTGGTCGATCAGTGCCACCGGCATGCGCGCCGACTACATGCCGCCCGAACTGAACGAGAACGAAGCGGTGCAGGACTCGCACCGCATGGTGCGCTCGGCCGGCAATCCGGACCTGCTCTGGTGCCAGCATCACAACGGTATCTGGCGCTCGGACGACAACGGCCGGCGCTGGCAGGAAGTGCGCGCAGTGCCGCTCTCGCATTTCGGGTTCGCGGTCGCGGTTCACCCGCGCGACGGCAATACCGCCTGGTTCGCGCCGGCCGAGGCCGACCAGCGCCGCATCCCGCTGGACGCCGCGCTGGCGGTCACCCGGACTACCGATGCCGGCAAGAGTTTCGCGGTGCTGCGTGCGGGATTGCCGCAACAGCATTGCTACGATCTGGTTTACCGCCACGCGCTGGAGGTGGCGTCCGACGGGCGCACCTTGCTGATGGCCTCGACCACGGGCTCGGTCTGGTTGTCGGGCAACGCCGGCGACAGCTGGGAGACGGTGTCGACGAGCATGCCGCCGGTGTATGCGGTGCGCTTCGCCTGATGCGGGGCAAGCCAGGTTTTGCCGGCCTCATCTTCCAGCAAATGCCTGGGCTCGGCGCATGGGCATGTTGCTATAATCGGAGGTTATGATCAGATCGTTACCCGAAATTCACCCATGAATCTCAAGAGTCTTGCCCGCGCCCTGGGTATTTCCAAGACAACAGTAAGCCGGGCACTGAATGGCTATCCGGAAGTCAATGTGCATACCCGCGCGCGGGTGCTCGCCGCCGCCAAGGAGGCCGGCTACGAAGCCAACCCGATGGCGCGCAGCCTCGCGGTGGGCCGCACCAACGTGTTCGGCATCATCTATCCGCTGCTGCCGAGCGACCTGGGCGACCCGATGTTCCTGAGCGTGGTGGGCGGCATGTCCGCCGCGCTCGAGAAAAGCAAGATGAACCTCATCATCGCACCGGTATCGGCCCAGAACGAACTGCCGTCGTACGAGCAGATGGTGCGCGGACGGCGGGTGGACGGCCTGGTGGTCGGGCGCACCCTGGTGCATGACGAGCGCGTTGCCTACCTGGTCAAGAAGGGATTCCCCTTCGTCACGCACGGGCGCACCGAGCTGGCGCAGCCCTATGCCTGGTTCGACTACGACAACGAGGCCGGCATCGGCCTGGCCACCGCCTGCCTGCTGGCGCACGGACACCGGCGCATCGCCCTGATCAGCGCACCGCTGGAGCTCAATTTTGCCCGCCAGCGCAAGAACAGCTTCATTGCGTGCATGAGCGAGGCCGGGCTGGCGGTCGACCCGCAGCACCTGGTCGACAACACCCTTGACCGCCGCACCGGCTACCAGGCGATGCAGCAACTGCTCGCCTGCACGCCGCAGCCGAGCGCCGTCATCGTCGACAACCATCTGTCCGCGGTCGGCGCGGTGCGCGCCCTGCTCGACGCGGGCATCGAGATCGGCAAGGAGATCTCCGTGATCGTGTGGGGCAGCATCGAGGACAGCCTGGTCGGCTCGAACGTGACGACCATCGACCAGCCCGACGCAGGCGGTGCGGGGGCGAAGATGATCGAAATGCTGTCGGCGCTGCTGGCAGGCACCCCGCCGTCCGAACTGCAAGTGTTGTGGCAACCCGTCCTGCTGCCAGGCAGCACGGTCGGTTACTGCCCCGATTGAAGGGCGGGCATCACGCGGCTTTCGGCCGGCTGGCCGGCCAGGCCGTACCTGACGCTGGCGATCGCGACCGCCGCCACCACGGCGCCGGCCAGCATGTCGACCAGGTAATGCCCTCCCATGCTCGGCGTGGACAGCAGCATCAGGCTGTTGAGCGCCACGATCCACGGGAACAGGCGGCGCTGGCCGCGAAACACGTACATGAACAATATCGCCTGCGCCGTATGATAGGACGGCATGGTGACGATCCCCTGCAGGTCCTTGAACTCGGTCATGCCGCCATCGCGCAGCGCCAGCAAATGAGGCACATGGACCGCATGGACCATGTTTTCCTGGAAGTGGAAGAAGGTGCCCATGGCCGGATAGATCCCGGAAGCGAGCGCGGTGATGAGCATGGCGGCCAGCGCGCTCCACCAGAATTCGAGGTTGCCCGCGCTTTGCCCGGTGCAGGTGAAATACACGACCGCGAACAGGATCTGGAAGGGACCGCTGACATAGGCCACGAACAGGATCCAGTACAGTACCGGAGTGTCGCGCACGAAGTGGTACCAGGCGCGCCAGTCGAACCCGAGCGCCGCGTCCATTTTCACGAACTCGCTGTCGTACAGCGGGCGCCCGAGGTGAGCCGCCAGGTAGCTGATGACGGTAACGATCACGATCATGGCGGCCCACAGCGCGCAAAAGTAAGCGCCTTCCGCCAGCGCCTTGCTGCGCCGCGAGATATCGTAGAACGCACCGATGCAGCTCAGCATGCCAATGCCGATGAATACCGCCACGAGCGAGCTGAAGTTTACTGAGGTCCTCGAGGCCCACCCGGCCGCGAGCAGCGCCAGCGCGGCCAGCGCCGCAATCGCACCGAGCGGAGCGTGCGCGAAGCGTTTCTGGTTCGGGCTTTCCAGGTTCATCCGGCGCCTCCATCGATTCATCGGTAGGACAAGGATAAATATTTCCGCCGAGTCTTTATTGATGAAAGGCAATGGCGCCCCGCATAGCCCGTGCTGAAATGAAAACTTCCCATTCCAGCGAGGTCGGCATGTTCTCTTCCCTGATGAGCCGGATGATGCCCATGCCGGCCTGGATTTTCCTGCGCGAGTTCATGCGCGACCCGGGCGCGGTAGGCGCACTATGCCCGAGTTCAGGACGGCTGGCCGAGCGCATCGCGCGCCAGGTCGATTTGAGCTGCGAAGGCTGGATCGTCGAACTCGGGGCCGGCACCGGCGCCGTCACGGCCGCGCTGCTGCGGCACGGCGTGCGTCCCGAGCGCCTGATCGTGATCGAGCGCTCGGGCTACATGGCACGCCACCTGCGCGAGCGCTTTCCGCAGGTACGCGTGATCCAGGGCGATGCGGGGGAGGGCGAAGCACTGATCCAGGATTACATGCCGGTGGCGGCAGTCGTGTCCGGCTTGCCGCTGCGTTCGCTGCCGTCGGACCAGGTAGCGCGCCTGACGCTTGCCTGGAGCCGCGGGCTCGGCCCGCAGGTGCGCGTGATCCAGTTCACCTACGCGCTGCGCGGCGGCTCGGCCTGGCTGGCGGCCGGCCTGACCTGGATGGCGCACGAGACGGTATGGGGCAACCTGCCGCCGGCGCGGGTCGAGGTGTACACCCGCACCGAAGCGGCCGCGCCGCCGGCATGAACTGCCGCCCAAAAAAAATCGGGGACAGACCCCGATTTCCCGACACCGAAAAATCGGGGACAGACCCCGATTTACCGACACCGGGAAATCGGCGCATAAAGAATCGGGGTCTGTCCCCGATTTCTCAA
>JBAQKU010000147.1:0-3426 GCA_049301315.1 Telluria sp. | reverse complement strand
TTGGGCAGTCTCGATGAAGCGTGGGCGCATGCGCCCACCCCGCCGAAGCGACTACGCAAATTACCGCGTAACGCCGTAGGAATCCCCTTCCTTCAGGGAGGGGAGGATGTCAAGCACTTCTTCCACCATCGCGGACATGGTGGCCACGACAAGCATGGCGGCATGAAGCCGCACGATGCAAGCGCAGGCGCCGAGTTGCCGCGCCGCTACCAGGCGAACACGCCGGCCTTTATCCCCCACCTCGGGCGGCGCCCGGCGGCAAGAACGTAACCGCAGGCGTCGGTCATAGTGCCTATAGACCGATGAGGACGGCTCGCTTATCCTGCGACTGTCATCATCGATGTTCCACGCCAGCGCCACGTGACCCAATTTCTTCCATTTCACACGCTGCGCGGGCGGCTTACCCTGCTCGCTTGCGTCGCCACCTTGCCGGCGTTCCTGTTCGTCGCCTATGTCGCGTTTGAAGAGCGCCAGGCCAGCCTTGGGCGGGCCGAGGCCGAATCGCTGCATGCGGCCGAGCTGGCCTCGCGCGAACATGCGCTGCAGGTGCTGGGCGCGCATCGCCTGCTCGAACGCCTGGTCTCGCTCGCAGGGCCCGGGCAGCAGGGATTGGGCGACCTGCCCAGGCTGCTTCCGATCATCCTGCGCGGCTTTCCCCAGGTGGCCAACCTGGGCGTGCTCAGGCCTGACGGCACGCTCTTGTTCAGTGCGGTGGCGCCACCGCGCGAGGTCAACCTGGCCCAAATTCCGGCCTTCCGGCGCGCGCTGGCCGCGCCCGGCGTTGCCGTCGGCACCTATCTGCTCGGCCCGATCGTCGAACGCCCGATCCTGATCATGGCCAACGCCTTGCGCGACGCGCAGGCACACCCCTCGCTGGTGCTGTTCGCCGCCCTCGACCTGGCCTGGCTCGACCGGCTGGCGAAACAGGCCGGCCTGCCGCCCGAGGGCGCGCTGCTCATCGTCGACCGCAACGGCACCATCCTCGCCAGTTCCCTTGAACACGGGCGCGCAGGCGCCGCCCACCAGACGCTGCAGGGTTTCCGGGAACTGACCCTCAATCCGAATACCCTCACGCGCTGCGTGACGCCGGACGGAATCGCGCGACTCGCGGTGGCCACGCCGCTCAAGGGAATCGATGACGTGTGGGTGGTGGCCGGCCCGCCCGAAGCGAGCGTGCACGCCAGCGCCAATCGCATTTTTTATCGCGACTTCGCGGTGCTGGCCTTGTTCGCGGTCTTTGCCATCCTGTCGTCGCTGCTCGCGACCGACCTGTCGGTGCTGCGCGACCTGCGCCTGCTCGCTGGCGCCACGCGCCGCTTCGGCAAAGGGGAGCTGAAGGTACGCGCCCCGGTGCCGCGCCCGCACGGCGAAATCCGCGACCTGACCACCGCGTTCAACGCGATGGCCGACAAACTCGAGCTGCGCGACCGCCAGGCCGTGCAGTCGCAGGAGCGCTTGCGCGAGCTGTCGCACCGGCTGCGTACGGCGCGCGAGGAAGAGGCGGCGCGCATCGCCCAGGAAATGCACGACCAGCTGGGACAGGAGCTGAGCGTGCTGCGCCTCGAGCTGGACGGCCTGCGGCGCAAGATCGCCAACGCAAGCGCCCCCGCGCAGCCGGAACAGGTCGACGCCGCGATCGAAGAGCTCGGCGAGCGCATCGATGCGGCGCTGCGCTCGGTGCGCCGGATCGCATCCGAGCTGCGGCCCGGCGTACTCGACCGGCTTGGGCTGGCGGCCGGGCTCGAATGGCTGCTGAACGAATTCGAGCGCCGCTCCGGTATCCATACAACGTTGCACACCGATGGCGTGGACGCCAAGGTCGATGTCGAACTGTCGACCGCGCTGTTTCGCATCACCCAGGAGGCGCTGGCCAACGTGGCGCGGCACTCGGGCGCGACCTGCGTGGCGACCACCCTGACCGGCACCGGGCACGAGCTGCTGTTGCGGGTCAAGGACAATGGCAGGGGCTTCGATGCCAGTACCGAATCGCACACGCCGTCCATGGGACTGCTGGGCATGCACGAACGGGCGCGCCGCCTCGGCGGCGCGGCCCATGTCGTCAGCGTGCCGGGGCAGGGAACCGAACTTCACGTCACAATACCGCGCAATGCGCATGCCGGGGAGGCATCACCATGAAAATCTTGTTGATCGACGACCATGCGATCCTGAGGGCGGGGCTCAGGCGCATCCTGACGGAGGACCTCGGCGCGCAGGTCGGCGAGGCGGCCAACGCCGACCAGGCCATGCTCCAGTTGCGCAATGAAAAATGGGATGTGCTCTTGCTCGATATTTCGATGCCCGGGCGCAGCGGGCTCGATCTGCTGCCGGAAATCCGCGCGGCCTATCCTGCCAGCCGCGTGATCGTCCTGAGCAGCTTCGACGACCAGCAGTTCGCGGTGCGTGCCTTGCGCGACGGCGCGGCGGCCTTCCTGACCAAGGAGCGTGCCGCACGCGAGCTGCTCGATGCGATACAAACGGTCATGAGCGGGCGCCGCTTCATCACGGCCGATCTTGCCGAACGGCTGGCCTCGCTCATTGCCGCCGACGCTCCCAAGGTGCCGCACGAGACGCTCTCGCACCGGGAATTCGAAGTGTTTCGCATGATCGGCGCGGCCCATTCCCCGGCCAGCATCGCCGCGCAACTCCAGATCAGCCCCAAGACGGTCAGCACCTACCGCGCGCGCATCCTGGAAAAGATGGGGATGAGCTCCAATGCCGAGTTGATGCAATACGCGATCCGGCATGCACTGGTGTCCTGAGCGAACGTGTAGGCCGTTTCACTACATGGTGTAGGGAATTTTCAAGACCGTTGTCAGCCGCTCCCCGCTACCGCAGCTTGCCGCCAAGTGCCATACTAAAGGCATCTTAACCAGCGCAAGCTGCAGGGGTAGACGTGATGCCGCTCGCCACGAACACGCCGCCGGAAAGGGCAAGGCCACAAGCCGCGCCCGTATTGACGCCATTTCACGCGGCCTTGTCCACACTTGCGCCCGCCTATTTTGCGCTCGTCATGGCAACCGGCATTCTCGCGATCGCTTGCCAGCTTGAACGGATCCCGACCCTGCCGCGACTGCTGTTGCTCGTCAACGTGCTGGCCTACCTCGCGCTATGGGTGCTCACCATCCTGCGCGCCGTGTTTCACACGCGTCTGTTCCTCGCCGATTTCAGCAGCCATCAGCGCGGCCCGGGCTTTTTTACCGTGGTCGCGGCCACCGCCGTCCTTGGCACCCAGTTCACGGTGCAGTCAGGCATGCCCGAGCTAGGCTACGCGATCTGGTGGTTCGCCTTCGTGCTGTGGCTGGTGCTGACCTATACCATCTTCACCGCGCTGACCATTCGCGCCGACAAACCGAGCCTTGAAGACGGCATCAACGGTGGCTGGCTGACCGCGGTCGTGGCCACCCAGTCGCTGGTCGTGCTCGGCTG
>JBAQKU010000146.1:0-25791 GCA_049301315.1 Telluria sp. | reverse complement strand
CCTGCGCACCGCGCGCGACGCCGGCGTCGACTTGTCCGTTGAGAAGCAGGTCGCGCGCGCGGGCGAGCGCGCCGCTGCAGTCGAGGCGCACGAGCGCAAGCGGGCGGCCACGCTCACGGTGGCCAAGCTGTGCAACGCCTACCTGGTCGAGCGCGTCGAGAAGAACCGGGCGGTGAAGGGGGCCAAGGAAGTGCGCCGGATGTTCGCCACCATGCTGGGCGAGCTGGCCGAGGCGCCGGCGGCGACATTGACGCGGGCCCAGGCCTTCGACCTGCTGGCCACCTTCCTGCACATTCCGGTCCAGGCTGCCAAGCTGCGCGCCGAAATGGGCGCGGCCTGGGACTACGGCCTGGATGCGGGCCGGCTGCCGGAATCGGCGCCGAACTGGTGGCGCCTGATCATGCGCGGCCAGCTGCGCAGCAAGGGCCGCAAGATCGAGGGCAAGCAGGTGGGGAAAACGAAGCGGGTATTGAACGACGTCGAGATCGGGACCTTGATCAGGTGGCTGCCGAACTTCTCGCGCTTGGTCGAGGAGGTCTGTACGCTCTACCTGTGGACATGTACGCGCGGCGCGGAGATCACGGCCATCGAGGCGCACGAAGTGAGCGAGGAAGCAGACGGGTTGTGGTGGACAGTGCCGAAGGAGAAGACAAAGAACGGATGGCGCGAGGAGTCGGTCGACCTGCGCGTGCCCCTGGTCGGGCGGGCCGAGACCATCATCCGCCGGCGCCTGCAGGCGGCCCAGGCGGCCCAGGGCTCGTACCTGTTCCCGTCAAGCGGGAAGCTGGGGTATGTCGAACAGAAGACGATCGGGGTGGCGGTGTGGGTGCACATGCCCTACACCCAGGCGCGGCGCGAGCAGAATCGCCCGCAGCTGCCGGTGACCAAGTGGGCGCCGCACGACCTGCGCCGCACCAGTCGCACACAGCTGGCCGCGATCGGCTGCGCCGACGAGGTGGCAGAGGCGGTGATCGGGCATATGCCGACCGGCTTGAAGGGCGTCTACAACCTGCACAGCTACGACCGGGAGCGGCGCGAGTGGCTCACCAAACTGAGCGCCAGGCTCGAGGAGTTGGCGGCAGCCGGCGCAGACTGATGTGAGCGAAATGAGGGTTTTCATTCGCCGCGCTTGCCGGTGTTCTCGGGCGGAAGCAGGTCCGACACCGGGCGCTGCTCCGCCCATTCCTCGACCTCCCGAAACAGCCAGGCGACGCGGCGCGGCGACAGCACACGTGGCTGGGGAAAGTCTTTTTCGCGCACCTGGCGCTGGATGCTGGCCACGCTTAGCGCGCACATGCCAGCGACCGTTGACAAGTCGACGTACAGCGGTTTGATATTCTTCATGGCGCCACCGGCTTTCCCGTGCCCTGCTGGCCTGTGCTGCGCGCCGGCTCGACTTTGCGCGAACGCGGGTCGATGCCGGCTTCGTGGCAGATTGCGTGGGCGGTGGTGCTGCCCACTGCGAACAGGTCCCTAGCGAGAACCCAATTTTCCGATCTATTCATCTCCGTGCTTGCGATCCGGCGCGCATTGAACATCAGGTTGAAGGTATCGCGGCAACCCTTCGGCTTCCGGCCTTCTGCGTTCCCTGGCGCGGCCTTAGTGGCGGCAGGGGCGGCGCGCAGGACTTCTCGAATGAGGCAGGTAGCGTTGTCGCCGGTAGGGTCTTCGAGCAATCCACGGATAGCCTCGTCCACCAATGGAAGGTCAGATACGCGCTGCGCTTCGGCCCATTCGCCCGCCGCTTCACCAGCCGAGATGTCCTTGCATCCGGGGCACGTTTCCTCGGGATTGTCGGCGTTCGTGGTAGCTTCACACAGAAGGCATTTGATACGCTCATCGGTCGGCGCTGGCTTTGCTGCGGCCTTTGCCTGCCCGACGTTATTGAATGCAGAGATCAATGGTGCGATGATCTGACTGTACCTTTTACCGTCGGACCTACACTCAGCGTTGAGGAAGGTGCGCACGGCCGTGTGCAGATCCGCCAGTTCTTTAGCCTCCACGCTTGCCGACTGGCCGGTGTGCCATGCGTGAATCTCGGCCACCAACGCCTTGTAGTCGTCCTTTCCTCGCTCGGTGGACATATTGCGCATGCGTGCCACGCGCTCGCGAAAGCCTGGGAGTTTGTCGATGCTTGCGGTCGTGTTGTTTGCCGTCGCCCGCAATTGCCCGACTTCCATCGCCAACTCGCCGACGGTCGCTTGGCTGGCACGCAGGGCGCGTTCGAGCTCGTCGATGCGCTTGGCTGAGGCGCACGGCGCGGTGTGTTTATGATTCGGTTCCATACTTTCCTTTCGTTACGACCAGTTCCACATGAGCGCCAACAGCAGCGCCAGGTAGATCCCAATTTCAATACGCTTGCTCGAGCACTGTCTGTGCTCGCGCGCTGGGGGCGGCATGCGCTTACTCCTCGAACCGTGCCACGTACTGCCGCAACTGCACTTGGTGACTGCGGCTAAGCATGACCGTGTCCTCGCCGACCTTGATCATCAAGTCGCCGGTTGAAAAGAGTGCGGCGACGAACGGCACTTCTTCGTTCGATGGCACTGCTGCAGGTGGCAATGGCTTGACGTTTGCGGCGCGATGGGCCTGCGGGGTCGACGTTGCTGGTGCGCTTCGACTTTTCCGAGCCGCTGGCCGCTGTGTTGCTTGTTTCGCCACCAATCCGAACGGGTCGGCCGGATTGACTGCAGCGCGTGGCGGTACGACCGTCTCGGGTGACATGGTGCCCGCGCGCCCTGCATACGGCATGAACTTATCGTCGAGTGACATTCCGGCGCACGCATAGTGCAGCAATCCGGTGTTGTCCTGCACTTTAACGATCAGGCCATGCTCCATCGGCGCCTTCAGCATCTGGCTGATACTGTTGGAGGGGCTACGCATTGCATTGGCCAGTGCGTCAGTTGGCATGGGGCCGTCGAGTAATGCCTGAATGGCCGCCGATATCTTGCTGCCTGGGCGGGGCGAATATTCGCTATTATTGGATTGCATTTACGGCTCCTGACTGGTTCATAAGATAACGTTGGTGGGGGCCTGTATGCGCCAGCATGGCGGCATAGGCTTGCAGTGCCTCGCTGCGGTCGTAGCCGCCGGCGTCGTGCTCGCGCAGTCGGCGTATGTAGCGGCCGCGCACGTACTTTCCTGCTGAGATATGGTTCGGCCAGACGACATACCCAAGGAACGGCACGCCGTCGGCCACCGGCGCCAGCCGGATCTTCTTCGGGTGGATGGTCAGCCCATCGCCGGCCAGCTTGTCCACGATCGCGGCGCTGATCTCGAGCAGCTCGTCGCGCGTCTCGGCCATGATCACCATGTCGTCGACGTAGCGGGCATAGGGCTTGATCCGCAGGGCCTGCTTCACCCAATGGTCAAAGTCGCACAGAAAAATGTTTGCGAACAGCTGCGACGACAGGTTCCCGATCGGCATGCCCTTGGCCAGGGTCTGCCGGTACATGCTGTCGACCGGGAAGAGATCGTCGTACTGGCTGTCGGTGTGGAATGAATCGACCAGGCTGACCAGCAGCGCGCGGATGTCCTGGTCGCCGATGTAGCGCAGGATCCGCGCCTTGAGCAGCGAATGGTTGATCGAGTAGAAATACTTCGATATGTCCAGCTGCAGCACCCAGGCATTGCGCGGCGCGCGGGCGAACTCGGCGACCCGCCGAACAGCTGCATGCGTGCCCCGGCCGGGAAGGTTGCCGAAGGTGTCCGCGATGAAGCGCGGCTGCCAGATCGGCAGCATGTAGTCGTACAGCATCCAGTGCACCACGCGATCCTTCATCGGCGCGTCGACGACGTGGCGGAACTTCTTCTCGCGCACGGTGAATTCCTTGTACGGGCCGAAGCTGTACGCCCGCTCACGCAGGCGCTGCTGCACCGTCACCAGGTAGCGCAGCGGGTCGTCGCCGAAGCGCTGCACGCGCAGGCTCTTCGACTTGTTCTTGCGCGCCTGGCGCCAGCAGCTGAACAGGTTGGGCAAGCTGGTGCGCAGCCAGAATTCGGATTCGGTATTGCGGCCGCTTCCCGCTGCGGCACCCGCGGGCCCCGCAGCGGTTTTCGGTTTGGCCATGGACCGTGCTTTCGGGATTGTCCCAGGAGAATTTCGACCAAGAATGTACTTTTCACGAGCATGCCCGTGATCTAAGCGTGATATTTTTGGGTCAGCGGAAGCCGACATTGTCGTTGCGGTTGTCCGGCCAATCGTTGTTGAGATTGAACACGCCGGCGTTGTCCTCGTCGTTCCAGTAGCCGCCGCGCACGAGCGCATTGCCAGACCTTCCAGAAATTTCCCTTCGTTGTTCATGGCTGCACGCTGGCGGAACGGATCAAGCCGCCGACGAGCCGGCCAAGTTCAACGGCTAAGCCCACTCGATGCTCGAATGCGACCTTCAAATTGCTTAGCCGTTGGCCCTGTGCCAGGTAGTGCTTGATCAGGTCGACGTCGGTCGAGATCGCTTTGAGCAGCAGCACCTTGTTGTCCTCGAGGCCGTACGCGAAGACGCCGCGCATGATCCTGGCCATGCAGTTGCGCAGGTTCTCGCCGTAGGTGACGCGCAGATCGCGCGGCATCTTGATGATGTCCTGGAGCAGCTGCAGGTCGAGATCCTGCGCATGCGACTTGAGCTTGAAGCCGGACGTGTCGGGATTGGCCAGCAGCGCCTTGGCGCTGGCTTTGTTGACTTCGCCACGCATGCGCAGGTCGTTGATGACGTCCTCGACCACCGTGCTGGAGACGGCTGAGAACACGGATGCGTTCAGCTCTGCGCTGTCGGTGACATAAACGGTGCGGCCGGCCGCGTGGCTTCCGAGGGACACGACGTAGGGAATGCCGAACTCCTGGACCATCGGCCACAGCCGGCGGTTGAAATTGCCGGCCGGGAAGCCAACACGAATATGCGGCTGGCTGGACGTGCCGACGAGCTTGAGCTTGTATTGCTTGAGCGTGTGCAGGGCGTAGGCGGTGCGGTCGTACCCGTGCAGGAATTTCCCGGCCTGGATCAGGATCAGGTGGTCCGGGTATTTGGCCTCGAGGATCTTGGCGATGCTGGCGCCAGGGTCCGATTGGCCAAGGCCAACCTCGATGCCCTTGTAGGCCCTGAGCGAGAACTTGACGACTTCCTCGGTCGTTGGCTGCTGCGTTTGTGTTTCGTCCATGATCGGCATTTCTAGCATTGGTGGTGGGGAAGCCGATCACCGCTTACGCAGTGACCGGAGACCAGGGGCCAGAGGCCCGAGCTACTTGGTGCAGCGGAAGCCGACATCGCCGTCGCGGTAGACCGGCCAATCGCGGTAGAGATAGAACACGCCGGCGTTGTCCTCGTCGTACCAGTAGCCGCCGCGCACGAGCGCATTGCCAGACCAATCACGGCCAGCGGGCGGGCGCCAGCCCATGCCGCTCGTCATGCTTGGGTGCGGGGCGGTCGCGATCGATGGCGAGTTCTCGGCGAATGCCTTCGCCACCAGGCCCTGCTCGTCGCCCTGGACGTCATCGAAGACCCAGGTGTACGCGTTGCCGGCAAAGTCGAAGATCCGTTCGCCGTTCGACAGTTCGTGCCAGCGCCGCTCGTCCGGATCGTCCGACACGAAGTCGGCGTGCTGCGCGCAGCTGACTTTTCCCTTGTGCAGGCCTTGGAACACATTGCCCTCGCCGACGGTGCCGCCGGTCCAGTTGATGCCTTGGCCAGCGATGTCGTGCGCGATCGCGAGCGCCTGGAACTCGGTGATCAGCACCAGGCCGGCGCCGGCGCATGCCTGGCGCGCTTCGGCATAGTCGATCTCGACCCATGGCGCGGCCAGGGCGTTCACTTGCGGGATATCCATTGGCCCTTTCGAGCACAGGAATTTTCCGACCTGGAACGCAGGAACGGTTACGCCGTTCGGCAACGTCGTTTCCGGCACGGTGATGAATGCGTTGTCGGCTGTGGTCGACGCCACCGTCTTGCTGCGCAGGTCAGCCGCCAGCAGCGGGAAATCATCCTTGCACGATGCGGCGTAAGCGGCCAGCGCCGGCAGCGCGTGCTTGTCGTGGCTGATGTCGAGGACGAAGTATTCACAGGTGGCGTGCTTTTCGCCTTCTGCGTGGCGGCCGTCGGTCCGCGTCACGTTAAATTTCTGGTAGAGGCCTTGGGCTTGTTCGTTCATTTATTGCTCCAGTGGTATTGGGAAATGGTCACCGCTTACGCAGTGACCTGGTGCCGGGGTCCAGAGGCCCGAGCTACTTGGTGCAGCGGAAGCCGACAACGCCGTAGCGGTAGACCGGCCAATCGCCGCCGAGACGGAACACGCCGGCGTAGTCCTCGTCGTTCCAGCAGCCGCCGCGCACGAGCGCATCGCCAGACCAATTCGAGCCAGCATCCGGGCGCCAGCCCATGCCGTTTTCCATGGAAGGGAAAGGCGCGGTCGCGATCGATGGCGAATCCTCTGTGAACGCCTTGGCCACCAGGCCGCTCTCATCGCCCTGGACATCGTCAAACGTCCAGCTATACGCGTTGCCCGCGAAATCGAAGACTTTCTCACCGTTGGACAGCTGGTGCCAGCGGCGCTCACTCTCGTCATCGGAGGCGAAGTCGCCCGGCTGTGCGGCGTCGACGTTGCCCTCGTTCAGGCCCTGGAACACGCCGCCCACGCCAACCTTGCCGCCGGTCCAGTTGATGTCTTGGGCTGCGATGTCGTGCGCGATGGCCAGATACTGCAGCTCGGTAATGAGCTTGCCGCCGATGGCCGCGCAGGCTTGGCCGGCTTCGGCGTAGTTGATGCGCACCCAGGGTGCGGCCGTTGCGGAAACGACGGCGGTACCGTCCTCTCCCTTGGCGCACAGGTACTGACCGACTTGAAACGATGGGACGGTCACGCTGTTGGGCAGGGTGATTGCCGGCACGGTCACGAAAAGATTGCTGTTGGACATCTTGGTTTCCTCGTTTTTTTGGTTATTGCTGCTCGTTGTTATTGCTTGGTTTGCCTCGGTACTGCTGTTGCAATCGATCTTCGCAACCTCGGCCGCCTCGGCTGTGGCATGTCGGACGCATGCATCGGCCCAGACATCGCGCATCGATCGATTGGGAATGGTGTGACTAATCGGCATAATCAGAAGCATGTATTCCGGCGCGCCGTTAAATTCAATCGCGATGATCTCGGTCGCCTTGACCTGCCAGGCGCGAATCGATGGTTGCAAATGTCGTTTCGTGCTACGGCGCAGCGGGTGCGCTCTCCCCACCTGCTCAAGGTAGGCAGCCTGAATGCTGTCCGCAAAGCCGGGGGTGAGATCGTCAAGCTTCGGGATGACGCGGCGCCAGTCGGGGAAGCTGTGCGACCCAGTGGGCATGATGCATTTGCCCGGTTGGACGAATAGCTCCCTGCCGTCGAATCCGCTGGTGATGATCAGTCGCTCGGTGATCGGGTTGACGTGCACGGCAGAATCGCGGTCGACATCTTTCGCGCTCGAGCAGAACCGCGCGGCATCGCCGGCGACTGTGAGCAAGGCTGGCGCCGTGCAGATGGCAGTTGCGTCGTACGCACACATCATCATGTGGCCGTTCGTCGCCACCAGCAGCGCGCCACCTTGCGGGTGCGGCTCGACATGGATGCCTCCCAGGTAGAATCGAGGGTCGTTGAGCGCCCGGAATGGCAGCAGGGCGCCGAGAAATTTGGCCTTGAACTCGATCATGATTCCAGCGCAGCCACGCGCTCCTCGTTGGGATGCGCGACGAAAAATGCGGCCAGGCGTGGCGCCATGCCGAGTTCGAATGCGACGTGCTGCTCAAGGCGCGCGCCCTTGGACGAGGTCCACCCGTCGAGGAGCGCGACACTATCGCAATGCAGCAGCTGCTCGATGTCCACGCGCATGCATTTGCGCCAGTGCGCCAGATATTCATCGTAGGTCGCGAACGCCATGTTCGGATCCTCGTTATTCAGTTCTGCCGGATTAACCACTTCGAAGCCGAGCGATCGCAGGCGCGCCGCCTCGGCGTGGAATTTCGGGAAATTCAGCTGCGCGATGCCAGTCATCGGGCCGGCCAGGTAAAGCCTGGTCGACGTCCGCGCGGTGGGGAGCAGCGATAGCGCGAACGCCTCGGCCTCGGTGTACTGGGGTGCTTCGGCGCCTGGCGCACGCTGGTCGCGTAGTCGGCAGAATTTGGCATATGGCGTCATCTGGTTTTTCTCAGTTGGTGGTGTTGGCGGCGGGCGCCGCGATTGCTTCCTGCACCTGCAGCGGCCGCATGCTGCCGGTGCGCAGGTTGACGAATGCGCCGTGCCAGGTCAGCTGGCCATGACGGAAGAATTCCCAAAGAATGCTGAGCGCCGGCGTGACGACGGCCTGGTTGACGAACAGCTCCTGGCGCTCGAGCGCCTCGGCCAGGCCGCAACTCGGCGTGTCGTCCTCTGGTGCGCTCGCGTCGATCAGCTCAGGCAGCAACGAATACACGCTTGGCAACCGGACATGGCCTGGCTGGGGTTGCGCTTCGCCACGCGCGGCCATATCGGGCTGACCGAAGATCACCTGGCCGTCGGCTGCCCGGTTCCCCATATCCATCAGATAGGAGGGTGGCGACGACCGCGTCAGCATATGGATCTCGTATCGGGCCTTCGCGCTGTCGACGCAGACGACCATGATGTCCGGATGGAAGCTGTTCAACTCGAATTTTCCGAAATGCGCCTCCCAATCCAGGCCAAAGAACGCGTTGATGCGGTTGACCAGCACGATTGCTTTGCTGGTTCCGACGTCGAAGCTGCCGAACAGCTGGCGGCCCATGTTGGCCTCGCTCACAGTGTCCGGGTCGTAGGCGCGAACGCGCAGCCCACGGTGCCCGAGGGCGGTCAGGGCGTGGTTCAGGCGCGCCAGGCCGGTGAGCATTTGCGAGCCGTTGCCGCCGCAGCCGATCAACGCGACCGATACGCGCCGCTGCAGCATGTTCGATGGGGTGAAATGTGGCATGGGTTTCCTCGATCGGCGGCCGGGTCAGCCGAAAATCTTATCGGCCGGTACCGTGATCGGCACGTACACGCCGAGCACGCACAAGCGGAAGGACGCCGTCTGTACGCCCTTGTCGAGACTGCCAAACACGCCGGCGATCTTCACTGTGCCGGCGTCGTCGATGTCGTCGGTATCGCTGAAGAATGCGTGGTGTACGCCGTGGCTGTGCAGGTCGACGACCAGGCTCTCGTCCTCGCCGACCTCGACCTGCTTGTAGCTGATGCTGCCGCCGGTCGCCTCGCCGATCACTTCGGGGTATTTCAGCGACCATTCCTTCGTCGCGTGGTTCCACAGCAGGCTGGCGGCGGCCTCGATGGGCGATTCCACCATCGCATAGGTGGCGAACTCCTTCATTTGCGGCAGCGCGGTACCGAGCCGGCCGAAGCCCAGCTCGAACTTGCTCGTGATCGGGCCGTAGGGAATACGCACGGATTTGTCCTGCTCACCTATCCGGTGGATGAAATGCAGCCATGGCCGGCGCACTTCCAGAAACAGGCCGCCTTCGGCCAGCAGGAAGCGATGGCCGTTCTCGATCAGCGGCGCGAATTCGCTGTGCCGCGGCACCGCCACGATCGGCGCCGCGTGGAAGGTCGCCATATCGAGCGCGAGCTTATCGTCGTCCACGTTGTCCTCGTCGATGGCCAGCACGCAAGGGCGCGCGGCGCGCAGTGCTGTTTCGCTGGTAGACAGGAAGGTTTCGTAGGATGCGCGTGTGATGTCGAGCAGCTCGTCGAATTTGATTTTGAGGTCTTGGCCGTTCATAGTGATCCTTGGTTAGCTGTTTGCTGCGGAGGTGGAAATACGTTTGATGGCTGCTTCGAGGTTTTCTTTTGCCGGCTTCAGCGCCAGCGTCATCGCATCCTGGTCGGGGCCGGCCAGCTGGTCGCGCCACAGCGCTTTCATGCCGCCCTGGTACTTCACCGCACCTTCGCGGTTCGGGTGGGTAAAGTGGCTGCGGAAAAATGCGGCTTCGTACTGCGCCAGCGCCTCGGCCGACAGCGCGCCCGGCAGCGACACGTTGCCCGTGCAGATTTGGCCGCCGTCCCAGACATTGAAGTGCGGCGCGTGGCAAAGCGGGGTGCGCGGTGTCGGCCGCTTGGATTCGCGCAGTGCGAAAACAAACCAATCGGCGGGCGTGGCGACGAACACCAGGGCGGGATGCGCGGCAGGCCCGCTGGCCGTTCCGATCTCGGCGTCCTCTGCCTTGAACCATGTGTTGCGGATCGCCGCCGGCACCCACCAGGCCAGCAAATTCGGTGAGGTGTAAAGCAGGTTGGCTGGGACATGGCCGGCATACGCGGTGGCCACGCCGACAGCGGCCGCGAACTTGCTCAGTGACTGCTTCGTCAGCGCTGCGCCGGGGCCAATGACGCGGCGCTCCGGCTGGCTGGCGTCGATCTGTATCTCGTGCGTTGTCGCATAAACATCACCCTGGGCCGAGTCGTACATGAGCAGCGCACTGACGAGCCGCAAAGTGCGATCGCCCTGGCTTATTACGGTAACGGGGTGTTTCATATTGGATCTCCTATCAGCAGCACCAGCCGCTCGGTCAGCACCGCGAGCTGCATCATCTGTTCGGTCAGGTCCTGGAATTGCAGGATGCCGGGCGCTGTCATCGGGACCGGGTTGGCGTCGATGAAGTCCGTGCCGCTGCCTGAGTTGTATAAATCGTTGATCACGTCATCGATCACGCGGCCGATGGCATCGCCCTCGCGCCAAAGCAGCACCATCGCGCCGTCGGTCGAATCGGCGCCGGTGCGATACACGCCTTTGTCGGCCGGGTGCAGCGTGAAGCCCGCTCCGCCTACCAGGCTGGCAATCGCATCGCACGCTGCGACCACTTGTGTTTCGAACACGTTGAGCGGTGCGGCGCAGATATCGTCGCGCGATACGGTTCGTTGTGGGTCGGTCACCCAGCGCGGAATGTTCTTGTAAAACTCGGCCCTGGTCATCACGTCATCGTTGTCGATCACTTCCTGCACGGTCGCGTAGCCGTTCTCGATGCGACGTGTTTCGAGCAAGTCCAAGTCGTCGGTGGAATAGTTCCAGTGCATGTATTCGGCAAACTCGCCGGCGCGCCATGGTGTGAGCGACTCCGGCAGGTGCATGGTTGCGTCGCGCAGCACCGCGAGCACTGTCTGGCCAAAGCCTTCAAGCTTGCGCTCGAGCAGTTGGACTCGGCGCTCGAGCGCGAACCTCGGAATCCCGCGATCACTGTCTATGCGAGTAAAGATGAACCACGCATGGCCGTCGAAATCCTGCTGAATATCGCCCGAGTCCAGGCGTTGCACATGCAAGGACCAGCGGAAGAACTTGCAGGAGTTAGCCTTGATCGTCTCCGTCCACCACTTCGACAGCGCGCGCATCGCCAGCTCACGCGCATCGAGGCCGCCAAACACCTCGGTCAACGGAGTGTTCTTGCGGCGCCCAAGCATGGCGTTGGTGATCACATCCGCTTCCAGCAGCGCGATCGTCAGCGGCGCAACAAAGGTGTCCTGACCGCTGATCAGCAGCTTCAGCGGGATTGCCGGCGACAGGTGCGGAAGGGCCAGCGCGTGGCCGTAGTCCTGGATCATGGCAGCACCACTTGGTTACTCGATGGCGCGACGTGGCGCACGCCGGCCGCACGCGCGTTACCCATCATCAGCCGGTTGACCTCGCGCGCCATCGTTGTGCCGGCCTGCTTTGCATCGATGACGATATCCTGGCGATCTTCGGTGGCCAGCGTGCCGAAGGCGCGCAGGTGGGCGATGGCGGCTGCCTTTGTGAACATGATTAGCCCTTGGTGCCGACGGCGCGGCGGAACGTGTAGATTTGCGTGTCGCCAACCAGGTCGGGGCCGTCGATATCGGCGCTGATGATTTCGGGGTAGACGTTGGCGAAAAAGTCGCGCACCTGGGTCAGCGGCATGGTCGGGCTCGGGTCGGCCAGTTTGACGGCGTTATAGCGGAATTCGCGCTTGAGCGTTGCGGTTTTCATGATGGCGCGCCCCTTCAGAACAAGTCGATGGTGAAGGTATCGGCGGCTGGCGCGCCGGATTCGGGCGCCGGCGCGGAAGCGGGCGGTGCTGCCGGCGTTCCCGCGTCATTGCTGTCGGCGCCGGTCAGCGCGAATACTTCGTCCCCGCCCGCCTGGCTGCCTGCCACTTCTGGCTCAGCACCAGGGCCGGCCTCGCCAGTTGCAGGTCCAGCTGCGTCGGCTTTCTGCGTCGCCGCCATGCCCGGCTTGCGGCCCGGTTTCGCTTTTGGCTTGGTTTCGGCAGGCTTGCCCGTTGCCTTGGCGCCCGCATCATCCTCGGCGCCGTCGGCTGCGGCCTGGGCCTGCTCCATGAGCGACCGTTTCGGCGCCTGCCAGAACGTCAGCACCGTGGCGAAATCGGCATCCAGTTCTTCCGGCGAGCCGACCAGCGACAGCGGGCGCAGCGGCGCGACACCGGCTGGCACTTTGCCATCGGGGTAGGTGGGCGTGACGCTGATGCGCAGCTGGTCGCCCTCGGCGCTGGCGGTAATCAGGAGCGTGGCGGCCGTCGCCATCGCGTGCAATTCTTTGAACATGTCGGTCCTCAGGTGGTGGGTTGAAACGGTAAAGTTGGTCAGTCGTTGTCGTTTGCCTGCAGCTTTTTCACATCAATTCGATCGCGGCGCTTCATGTGCTTCCGTGCGACGGTTTCAAGAACCCGTTTCAGGCTGTCGATTTTCAGCATTTCGTCGAGGGACGTTGTGGTGCGCAGCCGGCTATGTGCGATCTCGAGAGCAGCGCGGTCAGGTTCGATTCGTTTCATGTCAGTCGACCATCTGCTCGGTGTCGTGGCCGGCCTGGAGCGGCCTGTCGATATCCCGGAGATCGGCGCGAAGCACCGCCTGGGCCTCGTATGCCAGCCGCTCGGCGCGGTCGTCGTCCTCGCGCATGCACTGGATCCGCGCGAGCTGGTAGCCAATGTGATCGAGCTCGCGCTGGATAAAGAAGCGGCGTACGGCGTTGATCGGTCGGTTCAGAGTCGGAAAGCGCATCTTTGCCTCGTGCAGTAGTAATCGCTGTGTCAGAATGGCAACTCAATTGACTTGCCAGGAGAGAGCATGGAAATCGTGGCGTGGCTCGACCAGCTAAAGTGGCTTATCGGCGCCGTTGTCGCGCCCGTGGCTGGCTGGCTCGGGCTCACTTGGTCCAGGAGGCGTACGACCAAACGGCGACAGGAAGTTCGCATCAACTTCCTGCGCGGACTGCCACCGCAGGCGAAGTCCGTACTGGTCAACTTCCACCTGGAGGGAACCCACACACAGCTTGGGAACCCCAGCGAGCCGATCATTCTGCTGATGGCGAAGAAAGGCATTCTGGAAGTCGGCCCTGGCGGAGGGACATATGACGCAGTCAACAGTTATCTGTCCATCCGCCCCGACTTCTGGGAAGTGATGGATGACTGGGCCGCTAACGACTTCGTCGCCCAGGAGTTGATCATCGACATACTTCAGGAGGCGGCGTACGAGCGCGAAGGGCGAGAGGCGCGCGAACAGTGACTTTTCCAGCCTGTCGGTCGTGTTGCGTTTGAGCGGCATGATTATTCCTTGCTTGGGGTGGTGGTGGCGCCTGGGCCCGCGCCGATGTCGAGCAGCTGGTCCAGCGCGCGCTCGATCTCGGTCTCGCCGAGGGCCACCATGGAACCTGCAAGCCGAGCGATAAAGCTGCGTAACCGCGCTTCGATGTAGGCCGGGTCGGACTGGCTCGCTTGGGAGGCGCAGGCCAGCAACGCTTTGCGCATTTGAGTAACCGTGGTCATTGCGGCCGCCCAGGGGTGACCGAGATGCCGCACGGCGTATCGCCGAACAATTCGGAGGCCTTGCCCCAGGCGTCGCTGGCTGATTCTGCGAGTGCGCTGAACTTGGTGCAATGCGTGCCGGTACGGACGGTGATCTGAAAAGATGGCGTGACCACGCGGCCATTGCCTGGTTGGGTACTAGCGTTGTGGTTACTGCTGCGGTATGGCGTGGTCATCTGCGGCTCCGTCGTGCTGGTGGTGGCATGGTCAAGTGGTTCAAGTCTTGCGTTTCAACAAACTACAACTTAAGGTTACAGTAAAAAAATAGCCAATGCAATTTAAAGTTGTAGATTGTGGCGAAATGATGGTTTTTTTGTCTGCACGAATTTCATGCAGCTTCCGGCCTATGCCAAGGTGGCAGGGGCGGCTGGCGCCGTTGAGGGATGCGGGTTGGTTGGAATGGCCCGGTTGGACGGGGCTTGCACCCGCCCCGCCTGGGGCCTCATCGCGTGTGTGGGGGGGGCAAGCTTTTGGACTGGCGCCGTTGATGGGCGTAAAAAAGCCCGCTCTGGGCGGGCTGGCTTGGACTTCTCTGGCTGCTTTAAACTACGCTATCTTCGCCTGCTCTTGCGCCTCTTGCGTTGCGACGAAGGCGTTGCGGAAACGAATCGGGTCGGAAATACCTGGGATTGGTGCTTGCGGGGTTCCTGCCCCGGCCACTACCAGTGACCCGTAATTTAGCATGCGGCCAAATAGTCCCTGCTCAACCTGCATGCTTTCGATCTTGCTGAGATTGATTTCCACTGTCTTGCGGCTAATGAACCCGGATTTCGCAATCACACGTTTGTTTGTGATCGCAAGTTCGGTTGAAATGTATTTCAGGTAAGCGACAACGAAAAACACGATCCCCAGCCCGTTCAGCATCAGAAACACTACGCCTAAAAAAATCAAAAACCAAAGTGACCACACACTGACTTTCGCTTCGTACTCGACCTTCTCGTTTGCTGAAAGGACGCTTTGGACATACTTTGCCATTTTATTTTCCCTATTTTTCGGCATGTGGGCGTGCCGTTACGCCTTGTTATTCAGATCGAAATGCTGTCTTTGGGATATGTCCTATCACCAAATGCAGCGCGTCTACTTCTTCCAGATCAAAAATAATGTTCTGAAAGTCCTTATTTACGGATTCGAAGCAGGCCTGGTCCTCGCGGCGCCACAGCAGCCGTTTGATCATGCGCTCGCCAGTCTTTAGCAGCACAATTACTTCGTCGCTCGGGTTCACATCGGCGCACGGGTCGACGCCGACGAACTCGCCCGGCAAATACCTTGGGCTCATGCTTTCGCCGCGAATGCGAAGTGCGTATGCGCTTGAGCATGTTGACCACCAAAGCATGTAGCCGTCACCATGAGCGAAGTCATCGATGTGGAGCGTTCCGTCTGGGCCCGCTTGAACTCGGCCTACTATAGGTATACGCTTTAGACAAGCAGCAATCGCAGGGGCGTCCTCAACGTTACTTTGGCCGGTCGCCAGACTCTTAGGCTGGCTGACGCTAGGCAAATCCTGATTTGGGCCAAATCTAAGAAATGCTGGCGATACACCAAGGAATTCCGCTGCTTTTTCAAGGTTCTTGCCGCGCGGCTCGGTGTCGCCAGCAATCCATTTTTGGACCGCTTGAGGCGAGACTCCGATGTAGCGAGCCATCTCCGACTGGTTGCCGCCGTTCTTCTTAAGTAACTGTCGATCGATTCGGTTTGCCATGGTATCCATTCCTCGATATTACAAATAAACGTTGTAATACGCACTGCAAATAACAGTTGTAGAGGCTCGTGATTTGCTGTAACCTTGGGTTGTAACTAACAACTTGGCGACCCCATGGAAACCGGAATCATGAAAGCTGTTCGCCTTGCTGGCAGCCAAACAGCACTTGCCGAATTGTTTGGCGTCTCTCCTCAAGCCGTACAAAAGTGGGTAGCGCAAGGGTTTGCGCCCGGAGATCGGTGCCGCGAAATCGAAAGCATGCTGGAAGGGGCTGTAACCCGGTACGAGTTAAACCCGGACATTTTCGGCGAACCTTCGGAAGCTAGACCCCGCCGCGCCACCGACCCCGAGCCCGAGCCCGGCCGCGCCGGCCGCACTCCCGTATCCCGCGACCGAATCATGACCGTTGCAATCGAGCAGCCGGTGCTGTTCGACCGCCGCGCAGCCCCCGCCAACCCGAAGTAGTCGCAGCCGAAAGTCTGAAATGATGGATCAAGACAGCACAAGACCGCCGCCAGTTGCCATGGTTGGCAGCACCGACACGTTGGCGAACTATGCCCTTTATTGGCGGCCAGGGATCATTGACGGCTTCGAGCCGTACGATGCCCGGGATGAATGTGCGCCCGCGAACGCGCGGCTGCGAATCTCGATGCCGCATGACGGCGTCCTCGATGTCTATTCCTACGAGACCAAAACGACACTGGTGGTCCCCGTGCGCGACATTGATCTGTTGATTGCTGTACTTGGAGACCGCCAACAAATGACGGGCTTGGTGGCTCTCGACTGCGCGCCCGAGCACTGGCGCTAGTGCCTTTGACTGAGGAGATGAATGGCCGTTGCCCGGTCCGCATGGATCGCTTCGATATAAACGCTCAACGGTGCAGCGGTTGTAAGGTTGAGCAGTTGCTGATCTCCGTGGTCGTCGAGATTGCCGCTGACCACATGGTGCATCGCCAGCTCGCCGCTTTGAAGGTCGAACACCGTAATGCCGTCGGCCGTCCTGACGGCAAATCGTTGAATGGAGTTGTTGCAAAGAATCACCGTACCGTCCATGAGGTTTCCTTGTCGTGAAAGTTGATGTTGTGGAACTGACACTGTAGCGCATCGGAAACCTCACCCTTGATTTTGTTGCTTGAAGTTTATTGCTGTTCATTATTTTTTTCATCATTCGAATGGGGTGTATCGCATGAATGTCCAGGACGCTTTCTACCAAACCGTGCACGGCGCCGCCGGCGGCTGTGAATCGCTTGCTGTTCGCCTGGGGATGTCGTCCGCGATCCTGCGCAACAAGGCGAATGTGCACAGCGTGACGAACAAGCCGATGCTCGACGACGCCGACCGAATCATGGGCATCACTGGCGACCACAGCATTTTGCATGCCCTGGCGGCGAACCATGGCTACGTGTGCGTGCGCGTGCCGGACGACGTGGATGCATCCGATATGGCCGTGCTGGAAATGGTCACCAAGGTGTGGACCACGAATGGCGAAGTCGGCGCGGAAGTGAACAAGGCGCTGGCCGATGGTCGAATCACGCGGCGTGAGGTCGAACAGGTGCGTGCCGCGGTAAAGCGGGCTGAGCGCGCGCTGGAAGAAGTCACGGCGCGCCTGGCCGGCATGGCCGAGAAGTAATTTTTTTCAACTAACAAAAACGAGGCACGCATGTCCACCGATACAAAAATTCTACCTCCACGTCGACACGGTACGGCTGATCAATCTCATGCCGATCGCATTGAAATCTGCGCTCAACTTGGCCAAATCGTGCCGATCAATAAAAAGCACTGCCTCGCGCACTACGAAGGCATCGTGGCGGAATTACGGGCAGAGCAGAAGGGTGCGCAATGAGGTCATCCAATGCACTGCGTGCCCAGCCAGGACTTCGGCTGCCCGTTAAAGGATCGCGGGCCGAATGCGTACTGGAGCGCCTGTATGCCGCGCCATGCACCCTGGCTGAGGCCGGTCGTCGTCATTCCGACTTCGGGATAAGCCACACGAAGCTCGAAACCATATTCGAAGGGCTTATCGCCATAGGCTGCGTGGATCTGACCGACGGCACCTACTCAATCAGTACGCGCGTGCGCCGCCACTTCGATGACTTGAGCATGCCGGGGCCGGCGCCAGCTGCAGGAATGATCGCTGGCCCAGCCTATCGGCCGGAGCCAAAGCCGCTGAACGTGGCGCGCCTGGGAGTGCGGATGTCGGAAATGCGAGAGGGCGCACAGGACTACCTCTCCATCCCATCCCGCATCGGCGATACCCGTATCGCGCACGGCACAGGTAAGTGACCAGGGCATGAACTACTACCCGCACCATATCGGCGACTTCAACAGCGCAACCCGGTTTTCGTCGCGGCTCGAACGCAGCGTGTATCGCGACATGCTCGATCTCTATTACGAGAAGGAGCGCCCGCTTCCGCTGGATATGGCGGTCCTGTGCCGCAAAATCGTCGCCACTACGCCAGATGAGATCGCTGCCGTCGAGCAGGTGCTGCGCGATTTCTTCACCAGCACCGAGGAAGGCTGGGTCAATAACCGGTGCCAGGAAGAGATCCGGGAATATCACAGCGGTAATGCGAAGAGCAAGGCGGGCGGGCACGCCAAAGCTGCCAAAGCAGCAGAAAAGAGGCTGCGCGAAGAGGCCGCTGCCACTGCTCGCAACGTGCGCGCAGGGTGCGAGCAGGCTGCGAGCAGCGTGCAAGCAGGGTGCGAGCAGGCTGCGAAAGGTCTGCGCGAAGCCTGCGCGCAGCCTGCTAGCAGCGTGCGCGCAGAGTGCGAGCAGGATGCGGACATGCTGCGCGCATGTGCCAACCAGAACCATAACCATAACCATAACCAGAACCAGACAAACCCCGTAGCACAGCCAACACTAAGCGAAGACTGCGCGCGCGCGGCTACCCCGGTCGACCTGAGTATTGCGCTTCGCAAGGAAGGGGTGAATTGCCAGCCCGCCGATCCGCGGCTGATCCAGCTGTCCGGACAGGGGGTGGCGATCGAAACGGCCACGGCGGCCTGCCGAGAGGCAAAGAAGTCAAAGCCAGGCCAGCAGGTGATCGCGCTCGGGTATGTGGTGAAGATCCTGGAACGATGGGCAGCAGAGGCTGGGGCGCTCAGCGTCAGTGGCGCGGCGCCGCCGGCGCGATCGCCCCCGGGCGGGCACACGGCATCGAAAGACCGCGCACGCCGCGAGACCATCGAAGGACTGACAGGACAACGAAGCAATGAGCAACAGCCAAAATTTATCGACATCAATCCCGTGGCCTGAGGGTGCAATCCCCCAGCATTGGGTCGAAAGCCTGTTCACGAAGATGGCGTACACCTACGGCGTCAAGTTCGCCGACCAATGGAGCGGCATTGATGCCGATGGCGTCAAGCGCCACTGGGCCGAAGCGCTGGGCGTGATGAGCGATGCCGAGTTGCGCAGGGGCGTGTTCAAGCTCGGCACGCGCGACTGGCCGCCAACGCTGCCGGAGTTCATGAAGCTGTGCCGGCCGGTGGTTGACCCGGTGGTGGCCTACCACGAGGCGATCCAGCAGGGCGCGCTGCGCGAACGCGGAGAGCCGGATGAATGGTCTTGCCCGGCCATCTTCTGGGCGTGGCAGAAAATCGGCGCCTTCGATTTCACTCACTCGGCGTATGCGTTGCTGAAGCCGCGGTGGGAGGCCGCGCTGGCGAGCGAGCTTGCGAAGGAAGTGGTGGAGCCCGTCCCAGCGCAGATGCTGGCCTTGCCAATGCCTGGCAAGGCCACGTTGTCTGTGGAAAGCGCACGAGATCTGCTGGCAGATTTCAAGGTGAAAAGCGTGCGGCATGGGGTCAGCGTCGCGGAGGATGGAAAGCGCTGGGCCAGGAATATCCTGGAGCGCCGGGCCAACGGCGAGTCATTGGAGATCGCCCAGGTCGAGAATGCAGAGCAGGCATTGGGGATACGATGAGCATCGACGTAAGCAATGCCATCGCACAGCTGACAGCGCGGACGACAGCTGGACCGAAGCAGGTGAAGTTCGCCGCGCGCGTCGCGCTCACAAGGTCCATCGTCAAGGCCAAGGGCGCGCTTGAGCACGAGATGCGCGACGTGTTCTCGAACCCCACGCCGTTCACCATGTCGAGCCTGTACGTGCGCCCGGCCACAGCTACCAATCTTTCGGCCGAGGTCAAGCTGAAAGACTTCGCGGCCAAGGCCACGCCTGCGTCGAAGTTCCTGTCGGCGCAGATCAAGGGCGGCCAGCGCAGCCAGAAGCGCTTCGAACGCGCCCTGCAGTCCGTCGGGGCACTGCCACCAGGCTACCGCATTGTGCCTGGTGCAGCCGCCAAGCTCGACTCCTACGGCAACATGAGCCGCGGCCAGATCGTCCAGATACTGGCGTTCTTCCGCGCATTCCCGGAGGCTGGCTACAAGGCCAACATGACATCGCAGGGGCGCGCCAAGCTTGCGCGCGGATCGAAGAGCAAGCAGGGTTTCGCGTACTTCGCTGGCCGTCCTGGTGACCGGCTGCCCTTGGGCATCTACCAGCGCATCACGTTCGCGCGTGGGAGCGCCATCAAGCCGGTCATGATCTTCGTACGGTCCGCGATCTATCAGCCCACCCTCGACTTCGAATACGTCGCCGAGAAAACCATCCAGACCGAGTTCGCAGGCGAGTTCGTCCGGGCGTTTGCGGAAGCCGTGAGGACTGCGCGATGATGCTCGACAGCAACAGGAAGGCGCGGCCAAGGTACTCCGGCGGGGTGGCCGTCAAGGGTAATTCGAACCCCCAATTTTCGCTAGTCACAGGGGTAATGCAAGGGGGTTGTATTGTCTGACCTGACCAATCCGATGACGCAAGCCGACTTCGGCAAGCTGGTCGGGATCAGCCAGCAGGCCGTGGGCAACCTGGTTGGCCGGGGCGTGCTCGACGCGGGCATGAGTGGCCAGGAGATGCTGCACGTGTACTGCTCGCACCTGCGCGAAACGGCGGCGGGCCGGGCCTCCGGTGGGGACCTGGACCTGGTCACCGAGCGTGCGATGCTGGCCAAGGTGCAGCGCGAACGGATCGAAATGCAGAACGGCGTCACGCGCGGCGAGCTGGCGCCAGTGGTGCTGATCGAGGAAGTGTTGTCGAAGGCCGGCTCGCGCATCGGCGGGATCTTCGACGCCATCCCTGGTGCGGTGAAGCGCCGGGTTCCGAACTTGTCCTCGGAAGAGATTGGCAACATCGAAAAGGAAATTGCGAAGGCGCGCAACATCGTCGCCGCGATCTCGCTGGCGGATCTGCATGAGCCAGATGAGGATGACGACCAAGCTTTGAGGTCGACCGAGGAGTATGTCGATGAGTAACATGGCCGAAGTGCTGGGCTGGAAGTCGCCGGCCGTGGGTGAGTGCCTGACGCGCGGGCTCAGCACCTTCGGCGTGCCCGATCCGATGACGCTCGACGAGTGGGCTGGCAAGCATTTCTACCTGTCGAAGGAATCGTCGTACGTGGAGCAGGCCTGGGAGGCGTGGCCATTCCAGCGCGCCATCATGGCCTGCATCAGCAACGACGATATCGGCGAAGTCGACTTCATGAAGTCGGCGCGGGTCGGCTACACCAAGATGCTGCTGGCGGCGATCGGGTACTTCATCCAGCACAAGCGGCGCAACCAGGCGCTGTGGCAGCCGACCGACGGCGACAGCGACGAGTTTGTGAAGACCGAGCTCGAGCCGATGTTGCGCGACGTGAAGGTGATGCGCAAGGCGTTCCCGGCCCACATGTCGCGGCACAAGGACAACACGCTGCAGCAGAAGAAATTCTTGGGATGCATGCTGCACACGCGGGGCGGCAAGGCGGCGCGCAGCTACCGCCGCATCTCGGTCGACAACGCCCTGCTGGACGAACTGGATGCCTTCGACGGTGACGTTGAGAAAGAGGGTGATCCGATCACCCTGGCGGCCAAGCGCGTCGAGGGAGCCACGTTTCCGAAGGTGGTGGCCGGGTCGACCCCGGGCCTCAAGGGGTTCTCGCTAATCGATGCGCGGTTTCTGCTGGCCGACGGCCGCTTCAAGTACGCGATCGCATGTCCGGACTGTGGCGATTACCACCCGCTGGCCTGGGGCGGCAAGGACGAAACGACCGGCTTCAAGTGGGTCGATGAGGATCCGAACACCGTACGGCACCTGTGCCCGCACTGCAGCGCGCTGATCGACCAGGGCCAGTACCTGGCCGCCGCTGAAAGTGGGCGCTGGCAGAACGAGGACGCCAGCATAACCATCGACCATGCCGGCATTTTCCGTAACGCCAGCGGCGCCATCATCGATGCGTTGGGGCACATCGCTTTCCATGTGTGGACTGCATACAGCCCATTGGTGACCTGGGCCAAGCTTGTGCGCGAATTCATGGCCGCGCACGAGAAGGCGCAGGAAGGCGACATCACGTCGCTCAAAGCCTTCACGAATACGACCAAAGGCGAGACTTGGGAGCTCGATGTCGAGAAGACCGACGCCGATGTGCTGAAGGCGCGCGCCGAGCCGCTGATAGCTGGCATGGTGCCGATGGGTTGCCTACGGTTGTTGGCCGGTGCCGACACGCAGGATAACCGCGTCGAGGTCGCGGTGTGGGGCTATGGTCGAGGTTGCGAGACCTGGCAGATCGATTACAGGATCTTCTACGGCAACCCGGGCGAAGATGCAGTCTGGCAGGACGTTGCCGAGTACCTGTTCGAGACGGAATTCAGGCATGCGAGCGGGCAGGTCCTGAAGATCTTCGGCACAGCTATTGACTCCGGCGGCCACCACTCGCACGCGGTCTACAACTTCGCCCAAGTCAACGCAGCGCGCCGCGTGTTTGCCGTCAGGGGCCGTTCGGGCAGGGAGAAACACATCAAGGACGGCGCGTCGAAGATCGACATCAACTGGCGCGGCAAGGTCAAGAAGCGCGGCGCGATCCTCTGGCAGGTCGGGACGAACCTTGCCAAGGACCTGATTTACGGGCGCATGCAGATCACCCGGCCGGGCCCGGGCTACATTCATTTTTCCGACAAGGCCAGCGATGAATTTTTCAAGCAAATGGCTGGTGAGATTCGCGCTGAGCGCGTTACCGCCAGTGGAACGGAATCGCGCTGGACGCCGATCAGAAAGCGCGTTGAAGCCTGGGACTGCACGGTCTATGCCGTTTGGCTTGAAACGCACTTCGAGCTGGCGAAAAAAACAGCGAAATGGTGGGACGCGCTGGAAGCGGAGATCCAGCCAGCCGCAGACCTATTCAGCGCGCCCATAACGGTTGAAACGACGCCGCCACCGCCGGCCCGGAATGAGCAGGGAAACAAAGCGGTACCGGCCCAAGCGCCGGCACCAATCCAAAACAAGGGGGCGGCAAACCGATTCGCCTCCGATAGCTGGGCCCAAAGGGGATTTACATGATTCAAAACCAACAACCCGATATCATCGGCGCCTTCCTCAACGTGGCACGCCACACACTGGGCCTGAATGTGTTCTCGCCGGACGCAGAAAAAGACATCGAGGCCAAGCTGCGCCACGAATTTGGCGGCCAGGAGGTTTACATCAAGAAGACTGGCGCCGATGAAATCGAGGCCCGCGCGCTGGCGATCCGCGCCGAGTACAACATGTGCAATCGGCGCGAGCTCCAGCTGAAATACAGCGTCGGGCGCGCCCAGTTCTACAAAATACTGAAAGGGGGGTGAAAATTTATTTCGTAACAGTCTCATTTTTTCCGTAGAAATGAGACTGACCGGTTGATACCGTTGGGCCTTCCGTAGAAAGGGAAGACCAAATGACCGTAGCGACCAACATGCTTGCCAAGTACCTTGCGGCCGAGGAGGCGATTCTCGAAGGAAAACAGATTTCTTTCAACGGCCGCACCTTGGGCATGGAAGACCTGGACAAGATCATTGCAGGCCGCAAGGAATGGGAACGGCGCGTCTCCCAGGAAGCCGTTAAGGTGAGCGGCAAGCCCACCATCGGCGGCATGTCGTTCTCCGTTGCCAGGTTTGGAAGCGAATAATGGCGAACATTAAGGTGCAACTCAACCCAATTGATCGCCTGGTCTCGGCCTTCTTCCCTGGCGCCGGCGTGAAGCGCATGCAGGCGCGGCTGGCACTCAGCCAGTACGAAGCGGCAAAGCCGTCCCGGCTCCGCAAGCAAGCGCGCGATCCCCGATCACCTGACTCGCAAGTCCAGCAGGGTGCCGTGACGTTGCGTGCCCTTGCGCGGAACCTCGAACAAAACCACGACATCGCGCGCGGCGCCCTGCGTGTCCTGGTCAACAATGTCATCGGCGCGAATGGTATCGGGATCGAGCCCCAGCCGCGTTACCGCGACGGCACAATTCACGTCGAGTATGCCAAGGCGCTGCGGGAAGCCTGGCGCGACTGGCAGCTTACGCCCGAGGTCACGCAGCGCCATCACTGGAGCAAAGCGCAGCGCCTGGTTGCAAAGACCTGGTTGCGCGATGGCGAGTGCTTCACGCAGCGCCTCGTCGGTGCCGTCCCGCTCCTGGATCATGGCACCAGGGTGCCGTACTCGCTCGAGCTGATCGAGCCGGACATGATTCCACTGGATTATCACGATGCAGCGCGCGGCATCCAGCAGGGCGTCGAGCGCAATGTATGGGGTAAGCCGACGGCGTACTGGGCCTATAAGGAATTCCCCGGAGGCGACAGCTGGAGCAAACGCACATACGAAATGAAGCGCATCGATGCGACGCGCATGCACCACATTGCATCGGTCGACCGTATCGGCCAGATGCGCGGCGTTTCCGAATTCGCCAGCGTGATCACGCGGCTCGAGGACATCAAGGACTACGAAGAATCCGAACGCATCGCTGCGAAGGTCGCCGCGGCGCTGACAGCTTACGTAAAGAAGGGTTCCCCCGATGACTACTCAGGTGGAGCGGAGGGTGTAGCAAGCGCGCCTCGTGAGATTACATTTTCTCCCGGTATGGTCATCGACAGCCTCGGTGTCGGCGAAGAAATCGGGCTGATCGACTCGAATCGCCCGAACCCAAACCTTATTACGTTCCGCCAGGGGCAGTTGCGCGCGGTCGCGGCCGGCCTGGGCGGCAGCTACTCCAGCATCGCGCGCGACTACAGCGGCACCTACTCGTCCCAGCGCCAGGAGCTGGTCGAGCAGTGGATCCACTACGCGGTGCTGACGGACGAATTTGTCGGGCAGTTCGTCCAGCCGGTCTGGAAGGATTTCGTCGCCGCAGCCCACTTGTCCGGCGTCGTGCCCATGCCGCGCGACCTGGATCCGAACAGCGCCGACGATGCGCTGTTCGTTGGCCAGTCGATGCCATGGATCGATCCGTTGAAGGAGGCGTTGGCCTGGCACTCGCTTGTGCAGGATGGATTCGCCAGCGAGGTCGAAGTCATGCGCAAGCGCGGCGCGAACCCGCGCGATGTCATCGAACAGATCAAGTCGCACCGGGACTTGTGCAAGGAAAAGGAGCTGGTTTTCTCGTCCGATTTCGCAAATCAGGCGGCGCCCACACAGCCGCCCGTCGACGACGCCGAAAAATAATTTCAAAAAAATCGAAACAGTCTCATTTTTTCCGTAGAAATGAGACTCCCGAACAAAGACACTAGGCGCATTCATTAAGGAAGAGCGATGCCAAACCCAAACCAAGCTCCCGTAGAACCAGTTGCAAAGTGGTACAGCATTCGCAACAGCGCACGTCCTGGCGCCAGCGCATCGGCCGCGGCCGCCGAAATCCTGATTTACGGCGATATTGGCGAAAGCTGGTACGGCGATACGATCGCGGCCAAGGATTTCGTGCGCGAGGTCGCCGCGCTGGATGTCGAAAACATCATCGTCCGCATCAACAGCTACGGTGGATCGGTCACCGACGGCATCGCAATTCACAATGCACTCAAGCGTCATAAGGCAAGCGTCACCACCGTAGTCGACGGCATTGCCGCTTCAATCTCCAGCCTGATCGCCATGGCCGGCGATACGGTCGAGATGGCTGAAAACGCGATGCTGATGATGCACGCCCCGTGGGGCGGTCAGGTCGGCAACAGCGCCGCCATGCGCGACTATGCCGACATGCTCGACAGCTGGGCCGACGCGATGTCGACCACATACGCTTCCAAGACCGGCGCCGATAAGGCCGCAATCCTGGCATTGCTGACAGACGGCAAGGACCACTGGTACACAGCAGAGCAGGCACTGGCCGACAACTTCATCGACGTCATCGTCGCAGGCCTGCCGATCGCTGCGGCCGCAAACCTCAATGTTTCCATCAAGGCGCGGTTCGCTTCGTTTCCGTTGCCCACCACCCCAGCGGCATCCGTCGCGCCACCACAATCCACAAAACCGAAGGAGAGCATCACCATGCCAGCAC
>JBAQKU010000145.1:0-16703 GCA_049301315.1 Telluria sp. | reverse complement strand
GCCCATCCCGATGCCGATGCCGATGCGGGCAGCCCCGGGGTCGCGCGGGCCAAACCACGCCAGGCGCGCCGCGAGCGCCGCCACGCCGGGATTGCCGCCTTCCGGCAGCGGCGTGACGGTGCCGAATTCGACCGCGCCGAAACCGACGCCAAGCAGTTCGGCCGCACGCAAGCCGTCCTTGTCGATGCCACCGGCCAGTCCCGGCCGGATCAGGGGCGAAGATGCACTCATCCGTGCCGCCGTGCGAAGCCAGCCATGAAGCCGGCCAGCGCGGCGGCCCCCGCTTCGGGCATGGCGTTGTAGAGGCTCGCGCGCAGCCCGCCAATGTGGGGGTGGCCACGCAAGTTGGCCAGGCCGTCGGCCTCGGCCTCGGCGAGAAAGCGCGCGGTCAGGGCATCGTCCGCCAGGTGGAAGCGCAGGTTGGTGTTCGAACGGTGAGCCGGCGCCACCGGCGCCACATAGAAGCCGTCGCTGGCGGCGACCGCGTCGTAGACCAGCGCGGCCTTGCGGCGGTTGGCGGCGGCCATGGCCGGCAAGGCGCCGCTGTCGGCGATCCAGTCGAACATCATCGCCGCAAGATGGATCGCCAGCGTGGGCGGGGTGTTGACGAAACTGTCCTGCTCGGCCTGCAGCCGGTAACAGAAGGGCGCAGGCGCAAGCGCGGCCGGGCGTTGCAGCAGATCCTCGCGCACGATGACCACCGTGAGGCCGGCGACGCCGATATTTTTCTGTGCGCTGGCGTAGATCAGGCCGAACTTCGACACGTCCAGCGGCGCGGCCAGAAAACACGAACTGGCGTCGGCCACCAGCGGCACCGGACCGGTGTCGGGCCATTCCGGGTAGGCGATGCCGTCGACCGTTTCGTTGGCGGTGATGTGGCAATACGCGCTGCCCGGCGGCACGCGCCATTGCCCGCCCTCGGGCGCAGAAAGCGCCGTTGCGCCGGCATGGCGCGCCACCACGGTCACTTCGGCATAACGTCCGGCTTCGTCGATTGCCCGCCGCGACCAGTAGCCCGAGTCGGCGCAGGCGATGCGCCCCAGGCCGCGCGCGCCGTCGAGCAGGTTCAATGGCACCGCCGAGAACTGGTGCATGGCGCCGCCGGCGAGGAACAACACCCGATAGTTGTCGGGCACCCCGAGCAGGCGCACCAGGCGCTGGCGCGCGCCCGCCAGCACCTCGCGAAAGGACGCTCCGGTGAAAGGACGTTCGAGCGCCGAGGCGCCGTCGGCACCACGGGCAAACAGCACTTCGCCGGCGCGCGCCAGCACCGCGTCCGGCAGCCGCGCCGGGCCGGAGGAAAAATTCCAGAGCGCTCGCGCGCCCGTACCGGAATCGGCCCTCATCGCACCAGCATGCCGCCGTGAGCGCCGGCCGCCATGAAGAACAACAGCGGAACCGACAGCATGGTGTTGGTGCGCGACGATAAATGGGTGATGCGCGAGCAGCGCAGGCGCTCTTCCAGCGTGGCCGGCTTGAGCCCCAGCACCTTCTGCTGGTGCGGCCACAGCACCAGCCAGACATTGGCCATCATCAGCGTGCCGATATACATCCCGACCCCGATCGGCGCCAGGGCGCCGTCGAGTGCAAGTGCGCCCGGCAGCGAGCCGCGCCGCCACAACATCAGCGTGCCCGCGCTCCAGGCCACCACCGAGGCCCAGCGAAAGAAACCATGCTCGCGGTTCAGCAGCGCCTGGAAGCGCGCACTCTGGTCGTTGCCAAGGTCCGCGCCGGTGAGCGGACGCCAGCTCGGGCGCTGGATCACGCTCGAATAATTGTGGCCGACCCAGATGATGCCAGCGATGAAATGGGTCCAGCGCAGCAGCAGGTCGAAGGCGAAGCCGTCCATGATGCGCGCCTTTAGGCGAGCAGCCGCACCAGGGCGGCCAGCGCCCCGGTCAGCAACAGGCCAAGCAGCACGGTGCCCGCCGCGGTGTCGTAGGGATGGCCCATTTAATCCTCGAGGAAGGCGGTGGAGACGGCGGTGGCGCTGCGTTTGACCAGCGGCTTGCGAAAACGCAGCGGGCGCGTGACCTCGACCGTGGCAGATTGCACCACATGGTGATGCGGCGAGAGGCTGCAGGCCGGATCGGTATTGCCGGCGTCGCCGGTGAGCAGGAGCGCCTGGCAGCGGCAGCCGCCGAAATCCTTCTCCTTGTCGGCGCACGAGCTGCACGGCTCCGGCAGCCAGTCGAGCCCGCGATATTTGCGAAACAGCGGCGACTCATGCCACAGCCAGGCCAGCGGCTTGTCGCGCACCGATTCGAACTCCAGCCCAGGGATCACGCGCGCTTCCTGGCAAGGCATGGCCACCCCGTCGGGGGCGATGGTCAGGTGAATCGCGCCCCAGCCGTTCATGCAGGCCTTCGGCCGGCCCTCGTAGTAATCCGGAATGACGAAATAGATCGTCATCGCCTTGCCCACCTTCTCGCGCCAGCGCATGATGGTCGCTTCGGCCGCGCGCACTTCGGCCAGGGTCGGCATCAGTTCGTCGCGGTTGAGCAGGGCCCAGTTGTAATACTGGAGGTTGGCGAATTCGATGTACTCGACGCCCATGCCGTACGCGTATTCGCACATGGCGTCGATCTCGCCGATGTTCTGCTTCGAAATCGGCATGTTCAGCACCATCGGAAAACCGTGCGACTTGATCAGGCGCGCCGCCTCGAGCTTGATCTCATGCACCTTGGCGCCGACCAGTTCATTGGTGAGTGCCGGGGTGATGGCCTGCAAGGACAGCTGTACCTGCTTGAGGCCCGCCCTTTTCAGCTCGGTCATGCGCACCTCGTTGAGCCCGACCCCGGACGTAATGAGGTTGGTGTACAAACCGAGATCATTGGCGTAGGCCACAAGCTCTTCCAGGTCATCGCGCAGCAAGGGTTCGCCGCCGGTAAATCCAAGCTGCAGCGCGCCCAGCTCGCGCCCTTCGCGCAACACGCGTTTCCATTCGTCGGTGGACAGCTCGCGCTCGGCGTAGTCCTTGAAATTGAGCGGGTTGTTACACCAGGGGCACTTCAACGGACAGCGGTAGGTCAGCTCGAGTGTCAGCCACAGTGGCTTGCCCTGGCCATCCAGGCTGATTCCTTGCGATTCTTTTGGCATTTTCTTGTCTCCATTGCGCAGGTGGGAAAGGTCCTGGCTCTTGAGACATTGTCGGCCGGCGCGGGAAACGGCGCGCCCTGATCGGGTGGAGCGGGGGATCGGGTTTTCCTGCAGCGCGCTCTCGCGATTTTCTGGAGGCGGCCCGTGCCTCAGGCCTCCATCAGGCCGCAGCGCATCGCGATGAGGGCCAGTTCGGCTGCGTTGCCGGCATTGAGCTTTTGCTTGATGTGGTACAGATGGGTGCCGACGGTGCTCGCGCTGACATGGAAGTCGTGCGCCACCTCGTTCACCGAGCGCCCCTGCGCCAGCTGAAGGAAAACCGTGAATTCCTTGTCGGTCAGCGCGTCGGCCGGGTGCGCGCTACCCGAGATCTGCGCCAGCGCCACCTGCTGCGCCAGCTCAGGGTCGAGGTAGCGCTGGTCGCGCGCGACCGCGCGCACGGCCCGGATAAACTCTTCCGGCAGGCAGCGCTTGGACAGGTAGCCGATGGCGCCCGCCTTGAGCGCGCGCACCGGAATCACCGCGTCCTGGTGCGCCGACAGCATCAGCACCCGCGCCTGCGGGTGGCGCGCGCGCAGGCGCTCGAGCGCAGCCAGTCCGCCGATGCCCGGCATCGAGACATCCATCACCAGCACGTCGGGGATGACCTCGGCGTACAGGCGCAGCGCCTCCTCGCCGTTGTTTGCCTCGGCCAGCACGCGCGCGCCCGCGCCTTCGAGCAGCAGGCGAAAGCCCATGCGCACGATGGCATGGTCGTCGGCCAGTACGATATCAAGACCGGCAAGGGATGTGTTCATCGGGTTTGCTCCATTGGAATGAGGATGGGCGCCGGCAGGCGCACGCACAAGCGCATGCCGCCGCTCCCGGCGCTATCGATATCGAGCTGGCCGGCCAGCGCCTCGACGCGTTCGCGCATGCCAGCCAGGCCAAGGCCGCTGCCAGGGGCAGAGGATGGCGCTGCAAGGCCGCGGCCATTGTCCGCGAGAACCAGTTCGAGCCAGCTGTCCGGTCCGCACTGAAGCCGCCGCAGCGCGACCTCGACCCGGCTCGCGGCCGCATGGCGCGCGACGTTGGTCAGCCCTTCCTGCACGATGCGTAACACGGCCTGGACCAGTTGCGCGCCGAGCGGTGCCGCTCCGGCTGCGAGCGTGACGTCCAGTTTGATATCCGGATAGTGCTGCTGCCAGCGCTGCAGGTAGCGCCGCAGCGTCTCGTCCGCGCCAAGCTCGCCGGTGTTGTCGTGCGCCCGCAGGTGCTGCAAGATGCCGCGCACGCCATCCTGCATCTGGCCGGTGACCGCGACGATGCTCTGGGCATGCGCGTGCAGCGGCAGTTGCGGTTCCGTGCGCTGCGCGATGGCGCCTGCCAGGGCGCGCACGGCGGTAATGCCCTGCGCCAGTTCATCGTGCAGTTCGCGCGCGATGGTGCGCCGTTCGGCTTCGATCCCGTCCTGCAGGCGTGCGCTCAGTTCGCGGTCGCTCTCGAGCCGCACGTTCTCGTTCACGGCCTGTACCAGGCGGTCGGCCATGCCGTTGAAGGCAGTGGCCAGGCGGCCCAGTTGTGGCTCCGGGAACACTGGCAGGCGGATGTCGAAACACCCATGCCCGGTGCGGTCGAGCGCGGCCAGGAACTGGCCAAGCGGACGCAGCGCGCGGTCCAAGGCGTGGCGTGCGGCGAAGAACAGCGCCGCCAGCAGGACCGCGGCCCAACCAGCCATCGCACACAGGTCGTCCCACGCGTCGAGGGCGGCGCGCGAGGCGTCCGGGTGCAGCACCAGCGTCAGCTCGCCGGCGTCGATGCGGCGCGTTGCGAGCGGAGACTCGACCAATGCGCCGAACCAGGCGGGCGCCGTACGGCCGGCCTTGTAGGTCGATTGCGGCGACAGGTAACGCTGGCGGCCAGCGCTGTCGAGCACTTCAAGGGCGTTGGCGCGAATCCGGCCGACAGCGCGGACCTGCATGAGCAGCCGATCGCTGTTCACTTCCAGCGGGCGGGCGTGCAGTTCGCCGGCGGCCACGCCAAGCCACTGCGACGCGACCCGGGTGGCCGCTTCCACTTCCTCATGGATCGAAGCGCGCGTCTGTGTCAGCCACAGGCCGCCCAAGGCCAGCACCAGCACGCCGGCAAGCGCCGTCAGGACCAGGCTGATGCGGGTGTGAAGGCTCCATTGGTCGAGTTTCAGCATGCGGCGCGGTTTCATTGTCGTCCTCGGTCTGGATGCAGGGCCATTCGTGGAAATGGGGGAGCGAGCCATGCTCCGCAAACGCCGTGCCAGCCATTGGGCAGGCTGCAAGCGGGACGATTTTCCAGGAGGGGGGGGCGCGTAGCCCGGCGACCGGGCGGCAGGCGGGGAGTTCAACTGGCGCGGGGAGCCGATACGCGACGACGGGCAGCGGTCCGTTTTTTGAACATGGTGCAGCGCACACTGTTCATAAATGGGGCAGGTGACGCGGCGCGCAATTGCGCAGGAAGCCCTGGCGGCGGCGCCGCCAGGGAGCGGGCCTCAGCAGCGCAGCCAGCCTTTGTCGCAGGCGACGTCAATGAAGGCGCGCGCGCTGACGGCGAGGTCGGCGTCGGGGTCGACGAAGGCCGACTGCAGGTCGGTAATGATGTCCGTGACGCTGGCTTGGCCATCGCAGCGTTTCAGGACTTCACCGGCCGAAGGGTTCAGTTTGATCAGACCCTCCGGGTAGAGCAGGATGTAAGCGTCCTGGCTGGCTTCCCAGCGGAACATGAAGTGCGGCGCCAGCTGGGGGCGGGCGTCGTCGAGAATGGCGGTCGTCGTCATCGTGTGGTCAAGGCAGGCGGCGCCGGGCGCAAGGAGATTGCATTCGCCCGGCAGCCGACTAGCGCACGTAGACGTAGGCGGTCACTTCGAAGCCGAGACGGATTTCGCAGTAGGCAGGGGTGTTCCAGGTCATGACAGTCTCCTTTGTTTTGGAATGGCGAAATGCCATTCCTTGCTGGATTATCCGGAACGGGCCGGCAGCGCGCGAGGGTGGTTTCGCCAAACGTGGCTCATGAAAATCATGAACGGCGCGCGAACGGATGCCGTAAAGGGTAAGCAGCTTCGGAGCAGCAAGAGTCAGGCGGAGAGCGTCCGGTCTTTTAGCTCCAGACGCGACTGGGCGATGACCGATTTCGCCGCCTTGAGTGCGAGTCCACCCATGATCGCCGCCACGACAATGTCGGGCAAGCCACTTCCCGTACCAAATACACCGAGTGCAGCGAACAACACTGCGCCGTTACCGATCATGTCGTTGCGTGTGCAAAGCCACACGGAACGCATGTTTGCGTCGCCGTCACGATAGGCGTACAGGAGAACACCCACCCCGCCGTTTGCAGCCAAGGCCAGCAGGCTAATCAAGCTCATCGTCATCGGTTCCGGCACCAGCCCCGCGGAAAGACTCCAAGCGGCCTTGCCTAAGACGAACACACCATATGCTCCCATTGTCATGCCCTTGAGCAAGGCTGTACGTGAGCGCCAGACTGGACCGAGGCCGAGCACGAACAACGACAGGGCGTAGTTGCCTGCGTCGCCCAAAAAATCGACAGCATCGGCAAGCAGCGCAGCCGAATTGGCGCCGATGCCGCCGACGAGTTCGACGCTAAACATTGCCAGATTAACGACGAGGGCAATCGCCAAGACGCGACGATAGCGCTTGTCCACGACAGGCGTTTTGGCCGCACAGGTAGAACCGCAGCAATCTGCCATGGTGAATCCATTTGTTCATTCAGTATTGCGTATTAAGCACCCTATACCTACTATAGGGTCAACATGCTTTTGGAAGGAGGGCGGATTGAACTACTGGAAAATCGGAGAGCTTGCCGCCGAGTGCGGGTGTCAAATCCAGACAATCCGTTATTACGAGCGCGAAGGGCTGTTGCCGCCTCCTGCGCGATCGCAGGGGAACTATCGAAAGTACTCGGCAGAGCATGTTCAGCGGCTGTTGTTTATTCGCCATTGCCGCTCTCTTGACATGACGCTCGAGGAAGTGCGCCGGTTGCTGTATTTTAAGGACGCCCCCGAGGAAAACTGCGGCGAAGTAAACAGCCTCCTGGACAGACACATTGACGGGATCGCCTCACGATTGATTGAACTAGCCAACCTGCAAACTCAGTTAAAAGCCTTGCGCGCGACGTGCCGCGATGCTCAGGAGGCGAAAAATTGCGGCATTCTGCACCAGCTTGACGGCCAAAAATAATAGCTGATCACTTGGGTGAGTCGCTACGCAGCGCGCGCCGGAACTGGATCGCTTCAGCCACATGCTGCGTGCCGACGCACGTTGCGCCGGCAAGGTCGGCGATGGTGCGCGCCACCTTCAGCACGCGATGATAGGCGCGCGCCGACCAGTGCAGGCGCAGCATGGACGCGCGCAGCAGCTTCTCGCCGCTCGAATCGAGCCGGCAGTGGCGGTCGATCTCGCGCGTTGTCAGGCGCTGGTTGGCCTTTCCCTGGCGCGCCAGCTGCAGCTCGAAAGCCTGCGCCACGCGCGCGGCGATCGCTGCGCTCGATTCGCCATCGGCATCCGCGCTCAGTGTGTGTGGCGCCATTGCCGCCACTTCAATCTGCATGTCGATGCGGTCGAGCAGTGGGCCGGAAATGCGGCCCTGGTAACGCAACACCGCCTCTGGCGTGCAGTGGCATTTGCCGGAGGGCTGGCCAAGGTAGCCGCAGGGACAGGGATTCATCGCCGCGATCAGCTGGAAGCGCGCCGGAAAATCGGCCTGCTGCGCCGCGCGCGAAATCGTGATGCGGCCCGACTCGAGCGGCTGGCGCAGCACTTCGAGCACGCGCCTGTCGAATTCGGGCAGCTCGTCAAGAAACAGTACGCCGCAGTGCGCAAGCGATATTTCGCCCGGGCGCGGTACATGGCCGCCCCCGACCAGCGCCACGCCCGAGGTGGTGTGGTGCGGGCTGCGAAAGGGTCGCGTCTTCCAGTCGGCGGCGGAAAAACCGCCGGTGAGCGAGCGCACCGCGGCCGACTCCAGCGCCTCCTCGTCGTTCATGGGCGGCAGCAGGCCGACAAAGCGCGCCGCCAGCATGGTCTTGCCGGCGCCGGGCGGCCCCACCAGCAGCACGCTGTGCGACCCGGCCGCCGCCACCTCGAGCGCGCGCTTGGCCTGCAGCTGCCCCTTCACGTCGGAAAAATCGGGATAGTCGGGTGCGCGCACCTGTTGCCGGCTGCGGTAACGTTCAAGGCCGGCCTCATCATGGATGGCGGCAAAATGGGAACACACCTGCAGCAGCGACGCGGCCGGATAGATGGCCGCATCGGCCACCAGCGCCGCCTCGGCTGCATTGTCCTCGGGCAGGATGAAGGCGCGCGGCGCGCCGTCCGGGCTGCGGTGCATCGCGAACGTCATCGCTAGCGCACCGCGGATCGGGCGCAGCCGGCCCGAGAGCGACAGCTCGCCGGCGAACTCGTAGCGGTGCAGCTGGTCGCCGGGGATCTGGTCGGAAGCGGCGAGGATGCCGAGCGCGATGGGCAGGTCGAAGCGCCCCGACTCCTTCGGCAGGTCGGCCGGCGCGAGGTTGATGGTGATGCGCCTGGCGGGAATCTGGAAGCCGGTGTTCAGGAGCGCGGCGCGCACCCGGTCCTTCGATTCGCGCACTTCGGCATCGGGCAAGCCGACGATGGTGAACGACGGAAGGCCGTTGGCCAGATGAACCTCGACACTGACCGATGGAGCGTCCATGCCGGACAGGGCCCGGCTATGCAAGACGGCAAGGCTCATCATTCCCCTCGCAAACGTTTTGTGAGCGAACGGAGCTGTAGCCAAGCTTCACCGCCCGCCAACATGGGTTCGCCTTTCCAGGCAACCAAGACTGCAGAATCGTGCTCAATCGGCAGGTATGCCTGATCGTAGAAGGTCTGGCGGCGGCGTCATTGCGCGCCACCAAAGGTGCCTGCGTGGTGCGCAAGTTTCAGTGTCCAGGCGTCATCATCAGGTCACATTGGCTTGGCAGAGTAGGGTTTTCCAACCAGTCTGGACGGACACGATGAATCACAAGAATTTCTTCAGGGCGGCAGTTGGCGCAGCGGCCGCCGTTCTGTTCGCAGGGTGCAGCAGTAATGACGCCGCCGAAGCGCCGCAGGCGCCCCCCAGGAATGTCATCTTTTTCCTCGGGGACGGCATGGGGCTGACCACCCTGACGGCCGCGCGCATCTACGCCGTTGGCGAGGACGGCGAGCTGACCATCGACACCCTTCCCGAAACAGCCTTCGTCAAAACCTTCTCCAACGATGCACAAGTGACGGACAGTGCGCCTTCCATGGCGGCCTACATGACCGGCGTGAAGATGAACAACGAAGTGCTGTCGATGTCCGCCGACACGCTCGCCATCGATCCCTTGATCGATGCCAACGGCAACAAACTGCTGAACAATTGCGGCGCCAGGAACGGCACGCCCGCCACCACCCTGGTCGAACTGGCCAAAGCCAAGGGATTGTCCGCCGGTGTCGTGACGACCACCCGGGTAACGCATGCCACACCGGCGGCGACGTATTCCCACATCTGTCACCGCGATCTCGAGAACGATATTGCCGCCGCTGCCGTTCCGGGCGGGGCCGGCTATAACAGCGCGCTCGGCGGTAATGGGCTCGATGTCCTGATGGGCGGCGGCAAGCAATTCTTTATCCCGGCGGCTGAAGGCGGAAAACGCTCCGACGGACGCAACCTGATTGCCGAAATGAAGGCAAAGCAATACGCCTATGCCGGCAACGCCAGCGAGTTCAAGGCGATCGATGCGAGCAAGACGGATCGCTTGCTGGGCTTATTTACTTCGAGTCACATGAGTTACGAGCTGGACCGGGACGCGGCGAAGGAACCGAGCCTGGCAGAGATGACCACCAAGGCGATGGACGTGCTCGCCAGGAACAGCAAGGGCTACTTCCTGATGGTTGAAGGCGGACGCATCGATCACGCGCTGCATGAAACCACCGCGAAAAAAGCGCTGCAGGACACAGTCGCGTTCGACGAGGCCATCAAGGCGGCGCTGGCCAAGGCGAAGATCGGCGACCCGGACCTTAAGAATACGCTGATCGTTGTCACGGCTGACCATGATCACACCCTGGTGCTGAACGGCTACGCCAAGCGCACCGGTAAAACCGTCGCAGGGAATGCCGGTGTGCTGGGCCTCGTCAAGAACTATGTCAGCGGCGCAACCGAAAAAGACCTCGACGGCGCTCCCTATTCCATCATCGGCTTCGGTAATGGCGAAAATAGGACGCAGGGCAGCCGCGCCAGCCTGGCGGGCCTGGACGAGAGCGTCACGGGGGCCGGCACCTACCATCAGGAGGCGGTGGTCCGGATGCCGGCCGGCAGCGAAACCCACGGTGGCACCGACGTATTCCTCGGGGCAATCGGCAACGGCGCGGACACCTTTTCAGGGACCATCGACAACACCAAGGTGTTCGGTCTCGTGAAAACCGCCGCTGGCCTGTGATTAACGAAAACGAAGGAACCAATTTCATGAAGCGAACATTATTAGCAGGCGCGGTTCTGCTCACCTTCGGTAGCGCGGCCCATGCTGCCGGCGAAGCCAAGAACATCATTTTCTTCCTGGGCGACGGCATGGGCCCGGCCACCGTCACCGCCTCGCGCATCTTCAAATACGGCGAGAGCGGCAGTCTCACGATGGACAAGCTCGAGCGTACCGCGCGCGTCAAGACCTATTCCAATGACGCGCAAACGACGGACAGCGCCCCTTCGATGGCGGCCTACATGACTGGCGTGAAGATGAACAATGAAGTCATCTCGATGTCGCCGGAAACGGTGGCGAGCGATCCCTCCAGGGACGTCAACGGCAATCTCGGCGTCAACAACTGCGCCGCCGGTAACGGTGTCGCGGTGCCGACGATCCTGGAACTGGCCAAGGCCAGGGGCAAGGCCGTCGGTTCGATCAGCACCACCGAGTTGACCCATGCGACGCCTGCCGCAACCTTTTCGCATATCTGCAACCGGAATGCGCAATATGCGATCGCGGCCCAAATCGTTCCGGGCGGCGCCGGCTATAACGCGGCACTTCGCGATGGTGTCGATGTCCTGATGGGCGGTGGGCGTAATCACTTCACGCCCTTCGATGGCGTGACCAACAAGGCCGGCCGCGCCGATGGCCGCAATCTGCTGGCGGAACTGGCGGCCAAGGGATATACGGTCGCCGCGACCAGGGCCGAGATGAGCGCGGCCGCAAATACGAAGAAATTCGTCGGTCTCTATAGCAGCAAGGGGCACATGGAGTATGAACTGGACCGCAGCGCGACGCCGCCGCTTGGCGAAGGCGCGAGCCAGCCGAGCCTGGCCGAGATGACGACCAAGGCAATGGACATTTTGTCGCAGAACCAGAATGGCTACTTCCTGATGGTCGAGGGCGGGCGCATTGACCATGCCTTGCACGGCACCAACGCCAAACGCGCCCTGGTCGACACCATCGCATTCGACGACGCCATCAAGGCGGCGCTGGACAAGGCCAGGCTCACCGATCCTTCGTTGGCGAATACCCTGATCGTGGTCACCGCAGACCATGACCACACGCTGACGCTGAACGGTTACGGCAAGCGCGGCAACCCCATCCTCGACATCAATCGCAATTATAAAGATGGCCAGCCGGCCAAGGATGCGGACGGCAATTCCTATACCACTCTGGTGTTCGGCAACGGCCCGAACAGGCCTCAGGTGCGCGCGAACCTGGACAGTGCCACGGTGCTGGCTGATAACTATCGGCAGGAAACCGGCGTACGCCTGGCAAGCGAAACCCACGGCGGCGGCGACGTCACGCTGCTTGCCACCGGCGCCGGCGCCAAGATGTTCAAGGGTACGCTCGACAACACGAAGGTGTACGGCCTTCTGAAAGCGGCGTTCGGCTTGTGATGGGCTCGCTCTTCGCGTTAGGAGATCTGATATGAAATTTGCGGTATTGATGCTGGTGGCATCCTGCGCTGCGCTGCCTGCCCGGGCGGCGCCGTTCGCAGCGCCTGGTGGCCCTGCGCTCGATCTTGACATCGGGTATTACAGCAGGGTGCGCACGCCGGAAGGCGTGACGCGCGAGGCCCGTTATGCGGAAAAGATGATGAGACGCCCGGGGCATGTGTGGGTTGCACGCATATTGCCAAAACACGCAAGCGGACACCACGGCGAACCGGACGCGGCCGGCTCCGGGCACAAGCATTTCAACCATGCGCTCATGGCGCGCCACGTCACGCTGGAAGATGACAAGCTGAGCGTCGAATACATCGACGCGCATCGCAAAGCCGTGGTCGCCATTCCCGCATCGGAATACGGCAATGTCAATTTCGACGGCTCATGGGCAAACGCCTTTTTCCTGCTCGATCCAAGCTTGCTCAAGGCAATGGCGCCGTCTGGCCGGCACTCGTCCATCCCCGGTGCGCAGTGGCGCGAGCGCGAAAAGAACGGCATGTTCGAACGCGTCCTGTGGGATGAACGGAAGAAAATTCCACTCGTGATCGAAAGCGGCGACAAGGCGTCGACCTTTTTCCGGCGGGTCGAGGTGAAGCCGCAGGCCGTGCTGGCCCGCAAGTTACCGTGGGAGAAACTCGACGGCTTTGCGCGCCAGGAGTATTCGGATTTTCTCGATTGAGACCGCTCGCCGGGTCTGTTTCGACTGCCCGAAGAACGCGATTCAGCCCACCTGCGCGGTGGGTTTTTTTTTGCGTCGCTTTTCTTTCCGCATGGCGCATCCGGTCATAAACACGTCATATTGGCTCGCTAGACTGTGCATCAGTCAAGCCGCAAAAACCCAGAGAACAGGACACTACAATGAAACAGATGTTTAAATCGATCGTGGTCGGCGCTTCGGCCGCCCTGGCGCTGTCTTCCGCCCTTGCCGCCGATATTACCGGAGCGGGAGCGACCTTCCCGTATCCGATCTACGCCAAATGGGCCGAGTCGTATAAATCGGCTACCGGCAACGGACTCAATTACCAGTCGATCGGTTCCGGCGCCGGCATCAAGCAGATCAAGGCCAGGACCGTGGACTTCGGCGCCTCGGACATGCCGCTCAAGGCAGAGGACCTGGAGGCGGAAGGACTGATGCAGTTCCCGGCCATTATGGGCGGCGTGGTAACGATCGTGAATCTGGAAGGCGTTGCGCCGGGAATAATGAAACTGACCGGCCCGGTGGTTGCCGATATCTATCTGGGCAAGATCGTCAAATGGAACGCGCCTGAAATCGCCGCGCTCAATCCCGGCATGAAGCTGCCTGATGCCGACATTACAGTGGTGCATCGGGCCGACGGCTCAGGCACCTCGTTCCTGTTCACCGATTACCTGTCGAAGGTGAGCCCGGAATTCAAGACCAGGATTGGCGCAAATACCGCCGTCAAGTGGGTGGTCGGCGTCGGCGGCAAGGGCAACGAGGGGGTGGCGGCAAACGTCCAGCGCATCAAGGGGTCGATAGGCTATGTGGAATGGGCTTACGCCAAGAAGAACAAGATGTCGCACACTCAGCTGAAGAACAAGGATGGCCAGTTCCTGCAGCCGGACGACGACAACTTCAAGGCCGCCGCCGCTGGCGCCGAATGGACCAAGGCGCCGGGCTTCGGTGTTGTCCTGACCGACCAGGCGGGCAAGACCAGCTGGCCGATCACCGGCGTGTCCTACATCCTGATGCACAAGGTGCAGGCCGATGCGGCGAAGGGTAAAGAGGTGCTCAAGTATTTCGACTGGGCGTTCAAGAACGGCGCCGGTGCCGCTGCCGAACTCGATTACGTGCCTTTGCCGCCCTCGGTGGTGACGCTGGTGCAAGGCGCCTGGAACGCGAAGCTGAAAGACGCGTCCGGCAAGTCGATCTACTGATGATGTGATTTCCCTTAGCACACCTGTACCGTGCGCCAGATGACGAATGAATTCGGCCAACCGATGATCCTGATTGTCGACGACGAGCCGGCAATCGCTGAACTGGTGAAGTATTCGCTGCGCGCGGACGGGTGGCATTCCTGCTCGGCGTCCAACGTGGCCGATGCATGGGAGCTGATCCAGCGCCAGACGCCCAAATTGGTCGTGCTGGACTGGATGTTGCGCGGCCAGAGCGGGCTGCACCTGCTGTCGCGGATCCGTTGCGACCGCGATCTGTGCGCTCTGCCGGTCATCATGCTGACGGCGAAAGCGTCGGTCAGCGACAAGTTGGCGGGACTGGACAGCGGCGCGGACGACTACATGACGAAGCCGTTCTCGCCACGCGAACTGCGTGCGCGTACCCGGGCATTGTTGCGCCGAAAGTCCCGTGACTTTCAGCCGGGCCCGATCAGGGTAGCCAACATCGCACTCGACCCGATCAATTACACCGTTCGCGTCGATGAGAAACGCATCGCCATCGGGCAGTCGGAATACCGCTTGCTCAAATTCCTGCTGTCCAATCCCGGCCAGGTCTTTTCGCGCCATCAGCTGCTCGACAAAGTGTGGGATCTGAAAGGGGCGGCTGAAGAGCGCACCGTCGACGTTCACGTGCTGCGCCTGCGCAAGGTGCTGCGCGAGGCGAGATGTCTGATCAAAACAGTACGCGGTGCGGGCTACATGCTGTCGGGAGCATGAGCCGGTCCGCTTTCCGCTCATTTCCATGGAAGGTAACAAAAAATCATGCGACTTAACACCGGCTCACGGGTTGTCCTGTCTTTCGCGATCGTCCTTCTGGTGATGGCAACGATGACGGGCACCGCCTTGTGGCGCCTGCAGAGCGCCGACGACTCGACGTCCAATCTGGTCAACGAAAAAATAGCGAAGCAGCGCGTCACATCCGACGTGCTCGGATTGGCGAAGCTGAACGGCCTGAGGGCGGCTGCGATCGCCAGGAGCGACAGCCTGGAGGTGGCCGATTATTTTCAATCCCAGCTGAGCGCCGGGGAAGCCGCGCAATCCTCGGCCGAGGCGCACTTGTCGACACTTCCACAAGATGATGCATGGCGCGCCAGGCTGGCCGCGGTTGCCGAGAAGAAGAAAGCCTACCTCGCCATACGTTCTGAAATCTTCAGGCTCAAGGAATTAGGAAAGACGCAGGAAGTGAGCGAACTGGCCGATACCGGAATGGATCCTGAATTCAAGCGCTACACGGGCGCGCTCGAGGACTTGCTCGCGTATCAGACGCGCCAGGCGAATTTGGTGGCGACGGAATCGGCACGCCAATTTACCGTCAGCAGGATCGTGCTGCCCGGGCTGGGCCTGTTCGCCTTGCTGATCGGCGCCGCCCTGGCGTGGATGCTAACGCGCAGCATCGTGCTGCCCCTGCGCGATGCCGTAGGGCGCATCATGCGCGTGGCCGAGGGTGACTTGCGTCCGTCGCGGCGGCAGGCGCGAACCGATGAGATCGGCCAACTGCTGAACGCGCTCGACGACATGACCGCCACGCTCTCGGCCACCGTCGGCAGGGTGCGCGAGGGCGCGCTTGCGGTTGACGTGTCGTCGCGCGAAATATCGCTCGGCAACGTCGATTTGTCGCGCCGCACCGAACACCAGGCCGGCGTACTGGAGAAAACGGCTGCGTCGGTCATGCAGCTCACTGCCGCGGTCAGGCAAAACAGCGCGCATGCGCAGGAAGCGAACCATCTGGCCGGCTCGGCATCGGAGGTGGCAAGCAAGGGCGGTAAAGTGGTGTCCGATGTCGTCGTGACGATGGGCGCGATCAGCAGCTTCGCCGACGAAATCGTCCACATTATTGCCGTTATCGATGGGATCGCCTTCCAGACCAACATCCTGGCCTTGAACGCCGCGGTCGAGGCTGCGCGAGCGGGCGAACAGGGCCGCGGCTTCGCCGTTGTCGCAGCCGAGGTCCGCAACCTGGCGCAGCGTTCCTCGACGGCGGCAAAAGAAATCAAGACGCTGATTGGCGATTCTGCCGAAAAAATCGAGAGCGGGCGCCGCTTGGCCAATACCGCCGGCAGCACCATGCAGGACATCATGCTCCAGGTTCAGCGTGTCACAGCGATCCTGGGCGCGATCAGCGAGGCAAGCTGCGAGCAGGAGACCGGGATCGAGCAAATCAACCGGACCATTGCCGACATGGATGCGGTAACCCAGCAGAACGCGGCACTGGTCGAACAGTCGGCCGCGGCTGCCGAGGCAATGCACCTCCAGGCCAATGCGCTGGCCGACATGGTCAATTGCTTCAAGCTGAAGGGGAGCGGCGTAGCGGCGCCGTTATTGCTTGGGCGCGCGCAAGAGGCGCGCCATGCAGGCGCGCTGGCCTGACGGCGGCGCCAGCAGGGCCGCCCGGTTTTCAAGAAATTGGTGCCGATGCTCGAGCTGACCGGACAAAGCTGTTGCCGAACCTCGAAGGAGGCGGCAGACAGGAACCATCTTAGGTTGTGTGTATGACGCGCTGATGACCGCAACCTTATCGCTCATGAAGGCGACCCCGGAATGTGCGGCCTGAACTCGCGGCGGATCGGGCAGATCCCGGGCAGCATCGGCAACCAGACCGTCATCCCGGCGGGGGCAACGCCTGGCAACAACGCTTATGCCGGAATGCGCAATCCCTGCTGCAAGAGCGCCAGCAAGCTGACCACCCTTGCCGGGTCGACCGGCTTGACGAAGTAATGGTCGAAGCCGGCCCTGGCGGCCGCGTCGTCGTCGCCCTGCTGCCCGTAGCC
>JBAQKU010000144.1:0-2779 GCA_049301315.1 Telluria sp. | reverse complement strand
GCCGGTCACATAAAAAAGTAGCGATAACGGCAACACACAATAGCCGAAAAAAGTCATAATTCCGAGCAGGACACCGGATTCGGTGAGCGCCATCAGGCCCACCACGTAAATCCATGCAATGGCGACGATCAACATACGAATTCCTTGATTTAGGCACTTACTTTTAAACAATGGACGCACACATGAATATGCCCGATCCCCACGCAATGGCTTCCGCCTGGATGGCGCAGTTCGCCGATCCTTCGGTATGGCAAAACTGGTTCACCATGACCGCGCCCGAGGCCAACCCGCTGGCCAAGGTACTCAAGGATGCCGGCGCCGGCATCGATCCGGCCAAGCTCGAGACCATCAAGGCCGACTACCTGCAAAAAAGCGCCGCCTTGTGGCAGGATTTTCTCGCGTCCAAGACGCCGGCGCTGAACGACCGCCGTTTTTCGGCTCCCGAATGGCAAGCGAACCCGATGTCGGCCTACAGTGCAGCATCATACCTGCTCAACGCCCAGTTCCTCACGGCGCTGGCCGAAGCGGTCGACGCGCCGCCGCGCGAGCGCCAGAAAATCTGTTTCGCGGTGCAGCAGATGGTCGACGCGCTCTCGCCCGCCAATTTCCTCGCGACCAATCCGGAAGCGCAGCAGCAGGTGATCGAGACCAAGGGCGAAAGCCTGAGCAAGGGCCTGGCCAATATGCTGGGCGACATGCAAAAGGGGCGCATCTCGATGTCGGACGAATCGGCGTTCGAAGTGGGCCGCAACGTGGCCACGGCGCCCGGCCAGGTGGTGTTCGAGAACGAACTGTTCCAGCTGATCCAGTATGCCCCGACCAGCGCCAGCGTGCACCAGGTCCCGCTGCTGATCGTGCCGCCTTGCATTAACAAGTTCTACATCCTCGACCTGCAGCCGGAAAATTCGCTGGTGCGTTACGCCGTCGAACAAGGCAACAACGTGTTCCTGATGTCGTGGCGCAATCCGGACCAGTCGCTGGCCCGCACCACGTGGGACGACTATGTGGAGCAGGGCGCGATCAAGGCGCTGGAGGTCGTGCGCGACATTGCCGGCAGCGACAAGGTCAACGCCTTCGGCTTTTGCGTCGGCGGCACCATTGTCGCCACCGCGCTGGCCGTGCTTGCCGCGCGCGGCGAACAGCCGGCCGCCAGCCTGACGCTGCTGACCGCCTTGCTCGACTTTGCCGACAACGGCGTGCTCGACGTGTTCGTCGACGAAACTCAGGTCGCCATGCGCGAGCGCGCGCTCAGCGCCGGCGGCCTGATGCCGGGACGCGACCTGGCGACGACCTTCTCGGCCCTGCGCCCGAACGACCTGGTGTGGAACTACGTCCAGTCGAACTACCTGAAAGGCAAGGAGCCGCCCGCATTCGACCTGCTGTACTGGAATGCCGACAGCACCAACCTGCCAGGCCCGATGTTCTGCTGGTACCTGCGCAACACCTACCTGGAAAACAAGCTCAAGGACCCCGGCAAGCTGACCGTATGCGGCGTCCCGGTCGACCTGGGCGCCATCGACGCGCCCGTGTTCATCTACGGATCGAAGGAAGACCACATCGTGCCCTGGAGGGCGGCCTACGCCTCGATGGGCCTGCTGAACCCGAAGAAGCCGAAGAACAACCGTTTCGTGCTGGGCGCCTCGGGCCACATCGCCGGCGTGATCAATCCGGCATCGAAGAAAAAGCGCAGCTATTGGACCTGCGCGCCCAAGGGCAGGTCAAGCAAGGTGCCAAGCGCAGAGCAATGGTTCGGCGGCGCGACCGAGCATCCGGGCAGCTGGTGGTCCGAATGGGCCGGTTTCCTGGCCGAGCATGGCGGCAAGCAGGTCAAGCCACGCGCCAAGCTTGGCAACGCACGCTACAAACCGATCGAGCCGGCACCAGGACGATATGTCAAGGTACGTGCTGACTAAGCAACTTCCGGCGGCCATGCCGCCTGATACGCCAGGGCAATATCGCTTGCCCTGAGCGCAAGTCCCGTTGCAATGCAATAAAAGGGTGCGCGAGGGCGCGCAACGTGGTATTTTTCGGTGCATCCATCCTATAATGCAAAAAATAGGCTAGCCAGGGGCGGACCGACGTTTCGCTTTTTTCGTAATCATTCAAAATGCGCTGCGGCGCAATATGTGGAAACTTGAGATGAGTAGTGCAAAAAAGAGTACTGAACGCCTGATCAAGAAATATCCCAACCGTCGCCTGTACGACACCCAGACCAGTTCGTACATCACGCTGACGGACGTAAAGCAGCTGGTGCTCGAGGCCGACGAATTCACTGTGGTCGACGCCAAGACGAACGAAGACCTGACCCGCAGCATCCTGCTCCAGATCATCCTCGAAGAGGAAGCGAACGGCGCGCCGATGTTTACGAGCGGCGTGCTGTCGCAGATCATCCGTTACTACGGGCACGCGATGCAGGGCATGATGGGTTCCTACCTGGAAAAGAACGTCCAAGCCTTCACCGACATCCAGGACAAGTTCACCAACGGCCCAAGCGGCCCCTTCGAAGGCAAGCCGTTCAGTCCCGAGATGTGGACCCAGTTCATGAACGTGCAAGGTCCGATGATGCAAGGCATGATGAACAACTACATCGACCAGAGCAAGAACCTGTTCGTGCAGATGCAAGAACAAATGCAAAGCCAGAGCAAGAACATCTTCGGCGCCTTTCCGTTCCCGCCGCTGGACAAGAAATAAGGCAAAAAAATCGGGGACAGACCCCGATTTCCCAAAAATTGGAAGAATCGGGGACAGACCCCGATTTCCCATTGCGGAGAAATCGGGG
>JBAQKU010000143.1:0-4045 GCA_049301315.1 Telluria sp. | reverse complement strand
GTATTCGTCCTTGCGGGTGACCGCAGAGCGCGGGTTAAATACGTTGGTAAACACCATGCTGGGGCCGCAGAACACCTCGTCCTCGATGGTAACCGCGTCGTAGACGGAGACATTGTTCTGGATCTTGACCCGGTCGCCGATCAGCACGTCGTTGCCGACAAATACGTTCTGCCCCAGCGAGCAGGCTGCGCCGATGCGCGCGCCGGCGCATACATGGCTGAAATGCCAGACCCGGGTGCCCGCGCCGAGGGTGGCGCCGGGATCGACGATGGCGCTTGGATGGATCGCCTGGTCCATGCTCAGTACTCCAGCGGCAGCGCCACGCGCTTGCCGTCGCGCGCCGACATGTAGGCCGCGATCAGCACCTCGAGCGACTTGAGGCCTTCGCGCCCGTCGGTTTCCGGTTCGGCCTCGCCGCGCAGCACCTTGATCACGTTGTCGTAGTACATCGGGTGGCCGTGGCCGTACACCGAAGTGGTCGCGTAGCTCGCGTCCCTGACCTTCTCGTCGTCCGGGTCCGGTTCGGCGAACTCCCAGCGCTGCACCTCGTTGACCGCGACCCCGCCGATGCGCACCGTGCCTTTTTCGCCAAGGATGGTGATGCTGCCTTCCAGGTTGCACGGGTAGGTGAGCATGGTGACGTTCATCGAGCCGAGCGCGCCGTTGCGCCAGCGCAGCGACAGCACGCCGGTGTCCTCGACCTCGATGTCGCGCGCCAGCGTGGCGGTGTAGGCCTGCAGGCTTTCCACCGGCCCCACGATCCAGTCGAGCAGGTCGACATAATGGCTGGCCTGGTTCATGAAGGCGCCGCCGTCGTACTCCCAGGTGCCGCGCCATTTGGCGCTGCTGTAGTACTCGTCCGGACGGGTCCAGAACACGTTCAGGTTGACCATGTAGATGCGTCCGAAGCGCTTCTTCTCGACCGCGCTCTTGAGCAGCTGCAAGGTGGCATTGCGCCGGTTCTGCTTGACCACGAACATGCGCACCCCGGCCGCGTCGCAGGCGGCGACCATGCGCTTGCCGTCTTCCCAGCGCGTGGCCATCGGCTTTTCGGTGATCACGTGGCGTCCGGCGGCGGCGATCTGGATCGACTGTTCCGGGTGCAGGCCGGACGGGGTGGACACGATCACGGCGTCCGCGTCGCAGCCGGCCAGCATCGCGCCCAGGCTGGAAAACGGCAGCGCGCCGGTCTCGTCGGCGGCCTTGGCCAGTGCGCGCGGCGCGATGTCGCACACCGCGGCCAGTTCGCAGCGCGCGCCGTGCTGGCGGATGGCGCTGAAGTGGTTGGCGGCGATGCGGCCGCAGCCGACCAGCGCGAAGCGGATCTTGCGTCCGGTGACGGGGGGAGGGAAATAGCGCATGGGATGGATCCTTCGTGGCTCGGTTGTTCAGGCTTTGACGACGTTGGGCAGCGGCTCGAGGTACACGCCGCGCGTGTCGACGATCAGCGGAGCATGGCGCGCGATCAGCTCGTAGTCGAACGCGCTGTGGCTGGTCGCCAGCAGCAGCACGTCGTAGGAGGCGATGCTGGCGGCGCTGAGCGCGACGCTCTCGAGCTCGAAATGGTGCTCGCGCATGGGCGGGAACGCCGGCACGTGGGGGTCCGAATAGTCCACGTGGGCGCCCTTGTCGCGCAGGATTTCCATCAGCTCGACCGAGGGCGACTCGCGCATGTCCTCCACGTTCTGCTTGTAGGCGATGCCCAGCACCAGGATGCGGCTGCCCTTGATCGAGCGGCTGCGCTCGTTGAGCGCGTTGGCCAGCTTGCCCACCACCCACTGCGGCATGTCGCTGTTGATCTCGCCGGCCAGCTCGATGAAGCGGGTATGCAGGCCGAACTGGCGCGCCTTCCAGGTCAGGTAGAAGGGATCGATCGGGATGCAGTGCCCGCCCAGTCCGGGGCCCGGGTAATACGCGGTAAACCCGAACGGCTTGGTGGCGGCGGCCCGGATCACTTCATGGATGTCGATATCCATCTTGTCGGCGATGATCTTCATTTCGTTGACCAGGCCGATATTGACGGCGCGATGGATGTTTTCGAGCAGCTTGGTCAGCTCGGCGGCGCGGGTGGAACTGACCGGCACCACCCGGTCGATGGCGGGGCTGTACAGCGCCACCCCGGCCTGCAGGCACGCTGGGGTGACCCCGCCGCACACCTTCGGGATGGTGCGCGTGTCGAAGTCCGGGTTGCCCGGGTCCTCGCGTTCGGGCGAAAACACCAGGAACGCGTCCCGCCCGAGCGTGAAGCCGCGCGACTCCAGGCGCGGCCTGAGCTCTTCATCGGTGGTGCCGGGATAGGTGGTGCTCTCGAGCGAGACGATCTGCCCGGCGCGCATGTGCGGCAGCAGGGCGTCGACGGTGTCGAGCACGAAGCTCAGGTCCGGTTCGCGGTAGGCGTTGAGCGGGGTGGGCACGCAGATGATGAGCGCGTCGGCCTCGCCGGCGCGCGCGAAATCGGTGCTCGCCTCGAAGCCCTTGACGAGCGCCTGTTCGATCTGATGCGAGGGAATATGCTCGATATAGCTGCGCCCCCGGTTCAGTTTTTCAACCTTGACCGGATCGATGTCGATGCCGAGCACCTTGAACCCCACGGACACGTAGCGCAGCATGAGCGGCAGCCCGACATAGCCGAGACCCATGATGCCGATCACGGCGGTCCGGTTTTCCAGTTTGGAGATGAGCTGCGTCAAGTGGTCTTTTTTAAATTGGTCGCGCATGGCATTGCCTTTTCTAAGACGGAAAGTGGTCAGGCCGTATCGCTCTCGGCCGGTGGCTGGTTTCTACATCCGGTAGGACACGATTTTTTTCACCGATACCGGGCGTTTCAGGTCCGGGCCGGGCAGGGCCGGCGCGGCCGCCCTGGCCGGCAGCGTGTAATCGGACACGATCGCTTTCACCATCGATTCGATCATGGCGCGGTCGTTGGTATCGCAGGCCAGCATCAGGCAGTCGATGTAGGTGTCGAGGATGGCCGGACGCAGTGCCGGCTCCTTCATGTACATGATGCGCGGATGCTCGCTCGGAAATGCCTCGCCCTCGGTCAGCAGTTCCTCGTTGAGTTTTTCACCGGGGAACAAACCGACGAACTTGATCTCGATATCGCCGCCCGGGTGCTGCGCCGTTTTCTCGGTCAGCCCGGACATGGCGATCATGCTGCGCGCCAGGTCGACGATCCGGATCGGCTCGCCCATGTCGAGCACGAACACGTCGCCGCCCTCGGCCATCGCGCCGGCCTGGATCACCAGTTGCGAGGCCTCGGAAATGAGCATGAAATAGCGCGCCACGTCGGGATGCGTGATGGTCAGGGGTCCGCCCTGCGCGATCTGGCGCTGGAACAGGGGAATGACCGAGCCCGAGGACCCGAGCACGTTGCCGAAGCGGACCATGCAGAAGGTCGTGCCGGAGCCGGCCTTGGCCGCCGCGGCCTGGAAGATCAGTTCCGCGATGCGCTTGCTGGCGCCCATGATGTTGGTTGGCCGCACCGCCTTGTCGCTCGAAATGAGCACGCAGGTGCCGACCCGGAACTTGGCGGCGGCGCTGGCCACCACCTGCGCGCCGAGCACGTTGTTGCGCAGGCCTTCGACGATATTGGTTTCGACCAGCGGCACGTGCTTGTACGCGGCCGCATGATAGATCGTGTCGATCCGGTGCTCGCCGAGGATGCGTTCGAGCAGCGCGCTGTTGCAGATGGAGCCCAGATGGGCCGCCAGCGGCACCTCCGGCGCGCCCGCCATCAGTTCCTGGCCGATGGTATAGAGCGCGAACTCGGAGTGGTCCAGCAGGTGCAGCCGGGCCGGGGCCTGGGTGACGATCTGGCGGCACAGCTCGCTGCCGATCGAGCCGCCCGCGCCCGTCACCAGCACCGTCTTGCCGCGCACGCAGCTGGCAAACAGGTCGATGCGCGGCGGCACCGGGGCGCGCCCGAGCAGGTCTTCGAACTTGAGCGCGCGCACCGACTGGCGCGGCAAACTGGTGTCGGCCAGGTCGAGCAGGCCGCTCAGGATCTTGGTGCTCACGCCGGCCTGGCCCATGCGCTGCATGATGC
>JBAQKU010000142.1:0-2397 GCA_049301315.1 Telluria sp. | reverse complement strand
GTCGTTTACAGCCTGGTCATCTTGCACGCGCCCGCATACGCGTCCGGATGGGCCTCGAAAATCTTCCCGGTCGTCTTGTTCACAACGCGCCCCTTGTCGTCCTTGACCACCACTTGCGAGTAATAGGTCTGGATCGGGTAGTGGTTGTTGTTGAACTTGAAATCGCCACGCACCGACTTGAAGTTGGCCGCTTCGAGCGCCTTGCGCACTGCCGTCTTGTCGTCCAGCTTGCCCTTGACATCGCGCACCACCGCATCGAGCAGCATCGCGGTGTCATAGCCCTGCGAGGCGTAGATCGAGGGCAGGTGCTTGTACTCCTTCTCGAACGCGGCGACGAATTCCTTGTTCTGCGCATTGTCCAGGTCCGCATTCCAGTGCGCCGCGTGCTGGCTGCCCACGGTGGAATCGCCCATCGTGTTCAAGGTATCCTGGTCGAAGTTCCATCCGGTCGCGTACAGCGGGATCTGTCCGGCCAGGCCGGACTGGTTCCACTGCTTGAGGAAGTTGATGCCCATGCCGCCCGGCAGGAAGAAGAACACCGCCTCCGGTTTGGCTGCACGGATCTGCGCCAGCTCGGTCGCAAAATCGAGCTCGCCCATCTTGACGTAGTCCTCCTGCGCGATCTTGCCTTTGTAGAAACGCTTGAAGCCGTTGAGCACGTCCTTGCCGCCAGGATAGTTCGGGGCGATCAGGAAGGCGTTCTTGTGGCCCTTCTCGTTGAGCAACTGGCCGGCCGCTTCCGAATAGCTGTCGCTGATCCATGACACCGCGAAGAAGTAGGGGTTGCATTTCTCGCCGGCCAGGTAGGACGGGCCCGAGTTGGGGCTGACCAGGAAGGTTTGCGATGTAAAGACGGTCTGGTCGACGGCCGCCAGGATGTTCTGGAAAATCACGCCGGTGACGAAATCGACCTTGTCCCTCTTGATGAATTTTTCACCGGCCTGGCGCGCGACGTCGGGCTTGCCCTGGTCGTCCTGCACCAGCAGTTCGACCGGAATGCCGCCAAGCTTGCCGCCGGTTTTCTTGAGAGCGAGGTTGAAGCCGTCGAGTACCGAGGTACCCAGCACCGCGGTCGGGCCTGACAGCGTGCTCAGGAAACCGATTTTGACTTTGTCCGCGGCCTGGGCCGATATCGCCGCTGTGGCCAACGCTACTGCAATTACAGATTTCTTGAACATGTTCGCATTCCTCATGGATGTTGGAAAGTGCTGCCTTTATTGGCAGTTGTTACTGCTCTGGTCATGTCGTGCTGTCTCACTCCTGGCGTTTTTTTAACCTCCGTGTGTCGATGCAGCGGGCCGAACCGGGAAGCTCGCGGGCCCACTCCTTGATGGTTGCGCGCTGAATTTTCTGCGATGTCGTCAGCGGCAGATGGTCGACAAAGGCCACGTAGCCCGGCGCCTTGTAGTACGCGAGCTGGGTCAGGCAGAATTCGGTGATGGCCGCTGCGCTGGCGGCCAGGTCGGCGCCGCCATCGTGCGGCACCACCAGCGCCATCACTTCGTCGCCGCGCACCGGATCGGGAGTTGCCGCCACCGCCACCGCCTGCACCGCGGGATGCTGGCGCAATACCGACTCCACTTCCACGGCCGAGATGTTTTCGCCGCTGCGGCGGATCACGTTTTTCTTGCGGTCGATGAAGTACAGCGCGCCTTCGGCGTCGCGCCGCACCATGTCGCCGGTCTGGAACCAGCCGCTGGCCCAGGCCTCGGCGCTCGCTTGCGGATCCTTCAGGTATTCGCGGAAGAAACCGCGGCGCGGGTCGGCCCCGCTGGCGCGTACCCACAGCTCGCCCGGCACGCCGGGAGCAGCGTCGGCGCCGCTCTCGTCGACGATGCGGATCTCGAGCGCCGCTTCCGGCTTGCCGAAGCAGGCAGTGCCGACATGGCGCGGCTCGTGGTTGGCGATGATGACGGCGCCGGCCCCGGTCTCGCTCATGGCCCAGGCTTCGATCAGCGGCAGGCCGAAGCGTTCCTCGAACGCCGCGTGGTGCGCCTTGTCGACCCCTGCGCCGAAGCCGAAGCGCACGCCATGCGCGCGGTCCTGCGGCGAGGCCGGCGCCCCCATCAGCATGGCCGGCATCACGCCGAGGTAGTGCATGATGCTGGCCTGCGCTTCGCGCACGCTGCGCCACCAGGTGGCGGGGTGGAAGCGGTCGAGCGGGATGATGCAGCCGCCGGACATGATCATCGCCATGGTCGAATAGGCCATCGCGTTCATGTGCACCATCGGCAGCGGCGTGATCAGGCGTTCCTGTCCAGGCGTGAGCGTGCACAGTCCCTTGATGGCGTTGTACCACGCGCCGGCCAGGAGGAAATAATCGTTGCTCAGCACGCATCCCTTGGGGCGGCCGGTGGTGCCGGAGGTGTAGAGCAGGGCGCATTCGGTGCCGATGCC
>JBAQKU010000141.1:0-3085 GCA_049301315.1 Telluria sp. | reverse complement strand
CGCCCCAGTACGCGCTGCTGCGGCTCGGCTTCAACCACACCCGGACCGCCGCCGTGAGTTTTTCCGCGAACGCGGCCAGCGTGCTGGAACGGGCCGAAGGACTGGCCGCGTCCGAGCCGTGGGGCGCGTGGTCGAACGCGCAGCAGGTCAAGCTGCGCTTTGCCAAGCCGCTGCCGGCCGCGCTCAACGTGTTCGTCAACGCGCACGCGATCGGGCCGAATATCGGCAAGGACTTCATCATCCGGGTCGGCGCGCAAACCCGCACCTTCCGCCTGGGAGCGAGCACGCAGGAACGCTTCTTCCAGTTCGCCACCGACGGCAGCGCGCGCGATGTGACGATCGAGGTGCCGCAACCGGTCACGCCAAGGGAGCTCGGCCTGGGCGCGGACGACCGCAAGATCGGGCTGGGGCTGGTCGGCATGGAAATCGGCGCCGGCCTGTGAGCGGCGCTTGCTTGGTTAATCGAGCAAGGTAAGCTACCATTCAATTACTTTTTGTTAATTACAATCCATACAGGCAAGTTGCGTCAATAATATTCATCATGTCCACCATCGAATCGCCCATACAATCCGATCTTCCGCTCGAGCCGCTTCACGTCCATGTGCCTGGCGCGGTGCCCCTGGTGGTCGATCTTGACGGAACGCTGGTGCATTCGGACATGCTTTGGGAAGCGATCGCATTATTCCTGAAGGCGCGCCCGCTGCAGGTCTGGCAGCTTGTGCTGTGGCTGTTCCTGGGCAAGGCCGGCTTCAAGGCCAAGCTGGCGGGGGCGGTCGAGATCGATCCCGCCGCCCTGCCCTACGACCGCGCGCTGCTGGTGCATATCGTGGCCGAGCGGGCGCAGGGCCGCGCGATTATCCTGGCCACCGGATCGCAGCGCCGTTTCGCCGACCAGATCGCCGGGCACCTCGGCCTGTTCGAGCAGGTGCTCGCCACCGACGAGGCCGTCAACCTGACCTCGCACAACAAGGCCAGCCGGCTGGTTGCCTTGTACGGCCACAAGGGCTACGACTATGTCGGCAACGCCAGCGTGGACATTCCGGTCTGGCGCAGCAGCCGTACGCCCTATTCGGTCACCGACAAGCCGTTCGAACTGGGCGACGGACGCGCCACCTTGCAACTGGGCACCCGCCGCAGCGGCTGGGCCAGGCCCCTGCTCAAGGCCATGCGCCCGCGCCAGTGGCTCAAGAACCTGCTGGTGTTCGTGCCGATGCTGACCGCGCACGCGCTCGACGCGGCCACCGCCATGCAGTCGCTGGTCGCTTTCGTGGCCTTCTCGCTGTGCGCCTCGAGCGCCTACCTGCTCAACGACGCGCTCGACGCCCAGGACGACCGCATGCATCCGACCAAGCACAGGCGCCCTATCGCTGCCGGCGCCCTGCCGCTGTCGGTCGCGCTGTGCGCCAGCCCCATGCTGGCCATCGCCGCGCTGGCCTTGTGCGCGCGCTACGACGTGCTGCTGTTGCTGGTGGTATCGGTTTATTTCGTGAGCACGCTGGCCTATTCGGTCGTGCTCAAGCGCCTGCTGATGGTCGACATCGTGGTGCTCGCCCTGCTGTACAGCATGCGCATCCTGGGCGGCAGCGCCAGCACCCATATCGAACCGTCGTTCTGGCTGCTCGCGTTCTCGTTCTTCATCTTCCTGAGCCTGGCGCTGCTCAAGCGCCACAGCGAGCTGTTCAACCTGCACCAGCAGGGCAAGGAAAAAACGCGCGGGCGCGGCTACACGACCGGCGACACAGTGCCGGTGGGAATCATGGGCGTCAACAGCGCCTTCCTGTCCGTGCTCATTTTCATGCTTTACTTCAATTCCAGCGCCATCCTGGTGCTGTACCCGCATCCGGAGTTCCTGCTCGGCATCGTGCCGCTGCTGGTGTTCTGGCTCGGGCGTTTGTGGGTCATGTCGTTTCGCGGCGAGGTCAACGAAGACCCGGTGCTGCACGTCAGCAAGGACCCGGCCAGCCTGTCGATCATCGCCGCCTGCGTGGCCCTGGCCGTGGCGGCAAGTTACTGAACCTTGAACGCGGCCCCGCACGTCACGACCTGGCGTGCGGGGCCGTCATTTTTACGTTTTTCCGGAGCCACGATTGACGTCACTGTCCCCACTCAAAGTTTCCCCTTTCGCAGACGTGCGCAAGTTCGCCCTGGTGCTTGCCATCCTGCTCGGCGTGCTGATCGGCGCCAACCGTCCCAACCAGAGCGGCGACTTCATCGAATATGCGGTGACGACCATCGCGATCGCGGCGCACGGCACGCCGGACCTGCGCGCCTCGGACGCGCGCGCGGCCTACGAACTCGGTCCGGTGGCCAACTTCGGCGAGCCCTTTGCCGGACTCGAGAAAGGCATCCGCGAGGGCCTGGAAATTCCCATGTACGGCTTTAACCGCGGCCGCAACGGCGACACCTTCGCGATCCATTTCTTCGGCTATTCGGCGCTGGCGGCAATTCCCTTCAAGCTGCTGCAGCTGGCCGGCTTGCCTCCTTATAAGAGCTTCCAGATCGTCAACCTGGGCTTTATCTTCATTCTCGGCCTGGCCCTGTTCCGCCTGTTCGGCTGCGCACGGCGCGCGATGCTCGGCGTTGGCCTGTTCATGCTGTGCGGCGGCGTCCTGTACTGGAACTGGTGCAGCCCGGAAGCGATGACCGCGGCCGCGCTGCTGGCCGGCCTGATCTATTTCTCGACCGGCGCGCCGCTCGTGGGCGGCTTGCTCGCCGGCCTGGCGGCAATGCAGAACCCGCCGGTGGTGCTGTTCTTCGGCTTCGCCCCGCTGCTGCACTTGTGCCAGCATTACCAGAGCGGCGCGGGGCTGGGCGCCAACCTGAAACGCTCGCTGGCGCCGCGCTACCTGCTCGGGATGGCGATCGCCGCCGCGCTGTTCGCCGCCGCACCGCTGTTTAGCCTGTGGCAGTTCGGCGTGCCCAGCCTGATCGCCAAATATTCCGCCCGGGTCGAGCTGATCGACCTGGAGCGCCTGCACTCGTTCTTCCTCGATTTAAGCCACGGGATGATCATCGGCATCCCCGGCCTGCTGGCCGCGCTCGGCATCTGGGCCTGGCGCAAGCAGCCGGCCGGGCGGCGCGGGCG
>JBAQKU010000140.1:0-5481 GCA_049301315.1 Telluria sp. | reverse complement strand
GAGCGGTTTGTCGATGATGAAGTTGCCGGCGTAGCTGCCGGGACCGATGCGCAGCGTGTCGCCCGGCTGCGCGGCGCCGATCGCCGCCGCGATCGACTGCTGCGCTCCGACCTGCAGCACAGCACCGGACGCAACCTTGACCAGCATGAGCAGGACCGCCAGGGCGGCCCACCGGGGCTTCATTTGCTGTTCCTCGCGGCCAGCTCCGCCGACTTTTCCGCCAGGGTGCGGCGCACGCTGTCGATGCCGATCGCATTTTCCGCGGCCCCCGAGCCGGTGAGCGCCACGCCCTGCCGCTCGCGCGCCTTACGCTGCTTGACCAGCGGCGGGCAGGCGTGCTCGTCGTAGTACATCACCATGCAGTCCAGGCACGCCAGGCACTCGGTGTGATCGATCTTGCCGGCCTTGTCGATGGCGTGCGAGCCGCAGCCGGAAGCGCAGGCGTGGCAGGTCTTGCAGCCGTCCCTGCGCTTCAGGCCGAACAGCCTGAACTTGCCGGGAATGGCCAGCCCGGCGCCGAGCGGGCAAAGATATTTGCAATAGGGACGCTCGGTAAACAGCGAGGCGCCGGCGATGGCGCCGATGAACAGCCAGAACGGCCAGGTGCGGTTCCACACGCCGACCAGGAAGGTGGTCTTGAACGGCTCGATTTCGGCCAGATGCTCGGCCATTTCCATCGAAAAGAACGAGACCCCGACCAGCACCGCGAACACGCCGTACTTGATCCACTTGAGCTTGTCGTGCAGGCGCTTTGGCAGCAGGTGCTGGTAGCGCTTGAGGCCGATGAGCTTGCCCACGCGCAGCAGCAGTTGCTGAAGCGAGCCGAACGGGCACAACCAGCCGCAGAACACCCCCCTGCCCCAGATCAGCACGGTGCCGATCATGAACCACCAGAAAATGAAGATGAAGGGGTCCGACAGGAACAGCTCCCACTTCCACTCATGCAGCAGGGAATAGAACCACGTCATCACCTGCGTGATGCTCGGCTGCGCCTTCAGGTAGAAGCCGAGGAAACCCACGCTGGCGATCCACAGCAGGTGGCGCGGAATCGAAATCCACGGCTTGTGCTTGCGCGTCGATACGCGCGTGAGCCGGTCGCGCTGCGAATACATCAGCGCGACGATGCCCAGCATCAGCAGGAACAGTCCGATCTCGAGTTTCTGGCTCTTCCAGAGCGACTTCCAGGCCGCCTCCGGACGGTCGACCTTGGGGCGCCCGCCTTGCAGGTAGGCGGCCGGCAGCCAGTACTCCTGGTCGAAATGGGCAAACGTCTTGGCGCCGCTGTGCGCATCGACCCTGTTGGCCAGGAAGGCCAGCTGCCACGGCCAGGCCGGGTTGAAATCGGCCGAACGCACGATGAAGATGCCGGACTGGGTGTAGGCAGGCACGCCGGCTGCCTGCAGGTGGTACAGGTTCTGGTAGTCGGTGTCGCGGAAGGTGAAGGTGAGCGGATCCTGGCGCACCTGGATGCGGTCGTAAATGCCGCCGCGCACGAATCCCGATCCCTTGAACGCAACCTGGCCGTTGGCGATGATGAACAGCGCGTGCTCGTCCGGCTTCAGGTCCTGCATCAGGCGCTTGTAGCCGTGCTCGCCGAGCAGGCTGGTCCCGATCGCGGGCACGTTCAGGTAGCCGAAGTAAAGGTCCATGTAGGGCTGGCTGTCGTCGGGGCTGCCCACCTCGGACGCGGGCACCAGCAGATGCTGGACCAGGCCCTCGTCGAGCAGCCGCTCCCATTCGGCCGGCGCCTTGGCCTGGGTGAAGCGGGCCGGCGGGCGCGGCGTGCTCTTGAAGATGCCGACCTGGCGCCCGATCTCGTAGGCGCTGCGCGAAATGACCTGGTTTTCCGCGATCGCCGTGACGGTCGCGCCGCTGATCGCGTCGAGCCCGCCGCCCGCGCCGCCGCCCCGGCTGTGTCCGATTTCGAGCTTGGCGTCGCCCGCCTTGCCGATGTATTGCTCGATGAAGCTCAGCAGCGCCGACTCCGGAATGCCGGCCAGCAGGATCGGCTCGGAGTGCTTGAGCACGCGCACGCCGGTGATGTAGCCGCGCGTGTCCATGCCGATCAAGGTGACGACCGGCTTGCCGGAATAGGCGGCGATATCGACCACGTCGGTGGACAGGAAAATATAGCCGACCAGGCGTTCCTGCTTGTCATTGCCGATGCCGTAAGCCTCGACATAGCTGGGTGCGCCCTTGCGGTGGGAAAACTTGCGGGCCAGCGGCATCAGGTCGCGGCATGGCGCCGCCGCGCACAGATCGGCGCCGTGCATGATCTGTTCGGACAATTCGGCGTCGTAGGTCGATGCGTGCAGGCGCGGCGCACACGCCAGCGCCAACAGGCAGATGCAAAGCACCTGGAGGCCGTACCACAGCCAGTGGCGCTCGCGGGAGGATGTCATAAGAGATGCAGCACTTTAATGAAGGTGGTAAAGCAGACCGCGCCGCTTATGGCTCGGTTTCATTGCGGGCCTGTCGCTGCGGCCAGTAGGCGATGTGCATGATTCGGTCTTGTGAAAGTGCCGCGGCCCCCGGTGGCGCCGCGGCGTGACGCTTAGCCCTCGACCAGCAGGCGGCTGCGCATTTCCAGGTGCAGGGCGTGACAGAAGTGGCTGCAATAGATCCAGAAAGCGCCTGCCTTGTCGGTCTTGAAGGTGACCGACTTCGTTTCCTGCGCATTCACGATGAAGCAAATGTTATGGCTAGGAATAGCGCAACCGTGGGTCAGGTCCTCGACCTTGTCGTGGTTGGTCAGGATCAGCGTGACTTCGTCGCCCTTCTTGACCTTGATGACCGGCATGCTGAAGGCCGGCGCCATCGACATCATGCGCACGGTCACCTTGTTGCCCTTGCGTTCGATGCCCGCGGCGGCCGGCGTGACCGCGTTCGGGAACTCATCCATCGCGTAGACCTGGCGCGTCTTGACCACGTCGCGCCGCACGATGATGCCGTCATGCGGCTCCGGATACGCCGTATGGTCCGCGATCGTCCTCATTTTCTCGCCGCTGATGTCGATCAGCTGCTCGGTTTCCGGGTGCAGCGGACCGACCGGCAGGAAGCGATCCTTTGAGAACTTGTTGCCGGAATTGAAGTACTTGCCGTCGGCTTCCTTGGTCTCGCCCATCGACGAGTAACCGTGGCCAGGCTGGTAGGTGACGTCGATCTTGTCGAGCACCGGCTTGACCGCCTTGTCGCCCTTGAACTGCGCGATCGACTTGTCGACGCTCCACTTGACGACCTGGCTGTCGAGGAACAAGGAGGTGAACGCATTGCCCTTGCCGTCGAAGGCGGTGTGCAAAGGTCCGAGGCCGATTTCCGGCTCCGCCACCACCGCGTCGCGCGGCAGCTTGAGCTCGCCGGCGAACCATTTCTCCACCAGCGCCACCTCGATCACGGTGGCGGTCGGCGACAACTTGCCGGCGCAGACCATGTATTTGCCGTCCGGCGAGGCGTTCACGCCGTGCGGGTTCTTGCCCACCGGGACGTAGCAGGTCACCGCGCTCTTCGGATCGGCGTTCGCCGCCTTGCGCCCGTCGACCACCGGCACCTTGGAGCTGCCGAGGGTGGTGAACTTGCCATTCTTGACCAGTTGCTCGATGCGGGCGATGTCGAAGAAGATGCAGGCGTCGAGCTCGGCGGCCATCATGCCCGGCAGGTCGGCCCCGCCTTCGGTGTTGTACTGGGTCGAGCAGGCCAGCTTGCCGTCATACGAGGTGGCGACCAGCTCCATGTTGCCGTCGATGCGGCACTGCCAGCGCACTTCCATGCTGCTCGCGTCGACGCAGGTAAACAGGCAGCCCCATTTGCTCGGATCATCCAGGTCGCGCCCGTCGTTCGGCAATGGGGTATGGAATTCGGCGCCGCAGAACACGCGCGTGGTGTAATTGATGTTCGCGTCGACCGGGTCGCGCTTGTCCGGGAAAATGCCGTGGAAGCCTTGCACGTTGGGCAGCTCGATGATCTTGTCGCATTCCATGGTATCCATGCGGATGCGCGCCAGCCGGCTGTGGATCTTGTCGTTGACGAACAGCCAGCGCCCGTCATAGGTGCCGTCCTTGTAGCTGCCGTGCACGTGATGGGTGTCGCCCGTGGTGTACTTCAGGCTGCCGTCGGCCTTGGTGCCCATGATCTGCTTGGACTCGTTGGTGATGCCCCAGCCAACCATGGGATCGATGTTGAACACCGGGATGCGGCGCAGGGTGCGGCCGGACGGAAGGCCCATGATGCGCGCTTCGCCCGAGTGGCCGCCGCTGGAGAAATGGTAGTAGTCGTCAAGCTGGCCGGGAGCGAGTTCGTGGCCGCCGGCGGCGCCGTGGGGTGCTGCCGCGGCTGGCTTGGCGGCCGCCTTGTCATCCTTGCAGCCTGCCAGGCCGAGCGACACGCCCGCGGTTGCCAGGCCGAGCAGCGCGCCCTTGCCCAAGAAATGGCGCCGGGCTCCTTGCTTCGGCAACGCCTCGTCCATCGTCGGTTTCTTGGTGATACCCATCTGTTTTCTCCCGTTTGATCCGCTGTAGGAATCGTCTTGCGCATGCGCGACTCACGCGCGCGCTGCTTCATGAATGAAAAATACCTAGATGCAATCATAGGCCGCATCATGGACAGGCGATATTGGTCAAACGGCTGTTCTTCCGGGGGGAAAGTTGTAGGCAATTCGGCGTAGGCATTAGCCCATACGGAGGGGAACTAGTCAGAAAGACGTAGGACGCACCCTGCATTCACCTTTGACGATAAATGGCCGCCAGAACGCCTTTGTTAAGGCAGGGCGCGGCGTTTCAGCACCACCATGGCGATTCCGCCAAGAATGGCCACGCTCGAAACGGCCAGCCGTAAGGTGATGGACTCGTCGAGGAAAACGATGCCGCCGAGGGCGGCGAGCAGCGGAACCGATAACTGCACGGAGGCCGCGCCCGTCGCGCTCAAGCCGCGCAGCGCCGCATACCAGATAACGTAGCCGATACCTGACGCGAACACGCCGGACAGCACGGCATACAACACGCCCGCCGGATCGAGATGGAGCCGGGCCAGCATGAGCAGGCTGAAAAAGCAGGACAAGGGAGCGGCGCGCAGGAAGTTGCCGGTGGTGGCGGCGGCGGGATCGGCTACGCGCCGGCCAAGCAGCGAGTAGACGCCCCATGCGGTGCCGGCCAACAGCATCAGCAGGGACCCGGCCAGGGGCGGCGCGGACAAGCCGGGCAGCAGCATTGCGGCCAGTCCCGACAAGGCCAGTGCCAGTCCGGCGCCCTCGCGCACGGTCAGCCGCTCTCCGCCGTACCACCCCGCCAGCACCATGGTCGCTTGTACCGCGCCGAATAACAGCAAGGCGCCGGCACCGGTGGGCAAGCTGACGTACGCAATTGACGTCCTCCCCGACCTAAAGGACGGGGATTCCGTGTGACACGAACGCAAGCGCAAGCTTGCGGTGCTGTATCAGAGATGGGAGTTGGCCTCCCGAAGTCGGCTTGCAGGAGCTGGCTTCAAACC
>JBAQKU010000139.1:0-2549 GCA_049301315.1 Telluria sp. | reverse complement strand
AGCATACGTATCCACTGGGCGCATGAATTGGGTTCCCGCTTGCGCGGGAACGACGTGCAAATGTCAACGTTACTTTGCCCATATTTAATTTGTGCATCGGGGCAATGTTCGACAAGTGAGCCGCGACCGGCTAAACTACGCCACTGAATTTAGCTGCAGAAGGAGTTTGTATGAGTTGGTTAGAAAAACTGCTGCCCCCGCGAATCCAGCGCTCCGATTCGGCTGCGCGCAAGACCATGCCGGAAGGCCTGTGGGTCAAGTGCCCTTCGTGCGAGGCCGTGCTGTACCGCACCGACCTGGAATCGAACCAGCACGTCTGCCCGAAATGCAGCCATCACATGCGCATCCGCGCCCGTGAACGCCTCGACAGCCTGCTCGACGCCGGCGGACGCTATGAAATCGGCCAGGAAACGCTGCCGGTCGATACGCTCAAGTTCAAGGACAGCAAGAAATACCCCGACCGCCTCAAGGCCGCCATGGAAGCGACCGGCGAGACCGATGCCCTGATCGTGCTGGGCGGCTCCATCATGAGCCTGCCGGTGGTGGTGGCCTGCTTCGAATTCGAATTCATGGGCGGCTCGATGGGCTCGGTCGTCGGCGAGCGCTTCGTGCGCGGCGCCCAGGTCGCGCTGGAACAGAAAGTGCCGTTCATCTGCATCACCGCCACCGGCGGCGCGCGCATGCAGGAGGGTTTGCTGTCGCTGATGCAGATGGCGAAAACGACGGCGATGCTCACCAAGCTGTCCGAAAAGAAGCTGCCCTTCATTAGCGTGCTGACCGACCCGACCATGGGCGGCGTGTCCGCCTCGTTCGCCTTCATGGGCGACGTCGTGATCGCCGAGCCGCGAGCGCTGATCGGCTTTGCCGGCCCGCGCGTGATCGAAAACACCGTGCGCGAAAAGCTGCCCGAGGGTTTCCAGCGCGCCGAGTTCCTGGTTACCAAGGGCGCCGTCGACATGATCGTCGACCGCCGCAAGATGCGCGAAGAAATCGCGCGCCTGCTGGCCCTGCTGCAGGACCAGGCCGCCGACGTGTTAGCTTAAATTGTTGTCACCGCGGCGCGGGCCCGTTGCCCGCGCCCGTGCGCGCCTTGCGACGCACGCCGCCCTCACCGAAGTACATTCCCATGCAAAACCTTCCGACCACACTGCCTGACTGGCTCGCGCTGCTTGAGTCGCGCCACGCCGAAGTACACATCAACATGGGCCTGGAGCGGGTCAGGGCGGTCAAGGAACGGATGGGATTGCGCTTCGATTGCCCGGTCATCATGGTGGCCGGCACCAACGGCAAGGGGTCGACCTGCGCCATGCTCGAGTCGATCCTGCTGCGCGCCGGCTACAAGGTGGGCCTGTACATCAAGCCCCATTTCCTCGACTTCAACGAGCGCGCACGCGTGAACGGGGAACTCGCTTCCGACGCCGCGCTCGTGGCCAGCTTCGACGCGGTCGAGGCGCAGCGCGGCGATACCTCGCTTACCTATTTCGAATTTACCACGCTGGCCATCATGCACCTGCTGGCCGGCGCCGGACTCGATGTCGCGATCCTCGAAGTCGGACTGGGCGGGCGTCTGGACGCGGTCAACGTGATCGACGCCGACGTGTCCATCGTCACCAGCGTGGACATCGACCATACCGATTACCTGGGCAGCACGCGCGAGCAGATCGGCTTCGAAAAGGCCGGCATTTTCCGTCCCGGCAAAGCGGCCATCTGCAGCGACCCGCTGCCGCCGGCCGCGCTGGTGGCGCACGCCGGGCAGATCGGGGCCGACCTGTGGCTGCTGGGGCGCGATTTCAATTATTCGGGCGACAAGCAGCAATGGAACTACGGCGGACGCGTGCAGCGCCGCAACTCGCTGGCCTACCCGAGCCTGCGCGGCGCCAACCAGCTGCTCAACGCGTCGGCGGCGCTGGCAGCGCTCGAGGTGCTGCGCTTTACCTTGCCGGTCGGCGCACAGGAAGTGCGCACCGGGCTGGTGACGGTCGAACTGCCGGGCCGTTTCCAGGTGTTGCCGGGGCGCCCGACCGTGGTGCTGGACGTGGCGCACAATCCGCACGCCGCCGCCGCGCTCGGCCAGAACCTGGGCAACATGGGCTTTCACGCCTACACCTATGCGGTGTTCGGCATCATGCAGGACAAGGACATCGCGCGCGTGATCGCGCCCATGGCCGCCTGCGTCGACCACTGGTGCCTGGCCGACCTGCCGTCGCCGCGCGCCGCGCCCGCCAGCGAACTGGCGGCCATGATCTCGGCACTGCCCCTGGGCGAGGCGAAACCGGAGGAACATTCCGTCACGACCTTCCCTGATCCGGCCCGGGCTTTTGCGAATGCAATGAGCCGAGCCGGGGAGAATGATAGAATTGTGGTCTTTGGCTCCTTCTACACCGTCGCCGGCGTGATGGCAGCCCGAACATCCTCACATCACTGAAAAAAAATCGCATGGGCTTGTTCTCGTTCCTTAATAAAAACAAGCAAGACACCACTGCCGCAGACAGTGGTTATTATTCCAGTGCCGACGATGCCGCCCTGAGCGAGCGCGCCAGGTCCAAGCG
>JBAQKU010000138.1:0-5586 GCA_049301315.1 Telluria sp. | reverse complement strand
GAGGCGCCGTTCGCCCATGCGCCGGTCCTGCGGCTGCAGGTAATGCGTGGCCCAGGCCACGCTGTTGCCGGTGTCGGCCAGGTAGCGCGTGGTGGGCGGGAACAGGCGCGACAAGTCGCCCATCAGGCGCTGCGGCTTGATCGGGCTGGCCTCGCTCTGGAATGCCTCGGGCGCGGCCAGGATGCTGCGCGGATCGAACTTGAGGCTGGCCAGTTCGCGCGAGGCGCGCCGCTGCTCGAGCGTCACGGTCGCGCCGATGCGCACTTCATGGATGCGCTCGACCAGCCGGTCGAAGATGGCGCGGACGTTGCCGCGCATGTGAAAGCGCGCCATCGGGGTGCGCGCCAGGTGGTCTTCCGATTCGTCGATATGGACCAGGCGTTCGTTGAGCAGGCTGTCGGACCAGCCGCCGGTGTTCCACTCGCCCATGCTGGCGCCGATCGCCAGGATCAGGTCGACCGACGGCTCGCGCAGCGCCGCTTCGGCCGAGGCGTGCCCGCCGAAACCGAACACCCCGCGGTACAGCGGGTGCTGCGGGCTGACCAGCCCCTTGCCGTCCGGGGTGGTGACGAAGGTGGCGCCCTTGAGCGTGGCGAACTGCAGGATCGAGTGGATCGCCTCGCCGCACTGCCCGCCCATCAGCAGCACCACGCTGCGCGAGCCGGCCAGCAGCTCGCGCAGCGTCTCGACGGCGTCGTCGTCGACCAGCGAGGACGGGCGCAGCAGCGCGGCCAGGTCGTAGGATGGTTCGAGCATCGCGCTCGGCTGGCGGAACACGTCGACCGGCACCGTCAGGTGCACCGGGCCGCGCGGGGTACGGGTGGCGCGCTGCAGGGCGGCGATCAGCTTCGCTTCCATTTGCTTGGAATGCGACACGAGCGAGTTGTAGCGGGTGCAGTGGTGGAACATGCCGAGCACGTTGATGCCGGTGCAAGCCGATTCCTGCAGCGGATGCTTGCCGAACGAGGGCAGGGCCGGCTGGCCGGTGATGACCAGCATCGGGATATTGTTGTCGTAGGCGGTGGCCACGGCGGTGATCAGGTTGGTCGCCCCTGGCCCGGAGGTGGCGATGCACACGCCCAGCTTGCCCGTTTCGCGCGCGTAGCCGTCGGCCATGAACGCGGCCCCGCCTTCATGGCGCGCCAGGATATGGCGGATGGCGCCGCGCCGCTCGCTGCGCGCCAGCGCGTTGTACAGCGGTTCGATCGCGCCGCCGGGAATGCCGAACACATGGTCGATGCCGAGCTGCTCCAGGTAGGCCACCATCAGGTCGGCCATGTCCATGGCGGGAGCGGGCGCCGCCTTCGTGCTGTTGAGATGGCGGACCAATTCCGGCGCTGGCGTTTCAAGCATGTCACAACCTTTGCATTGTCGGCTCTTGCCACAGGGGCGGAGACCATGATGTTTCTGCACGGAATTCTATCCCACTTAGATGGGAGAATGTTACTTTTGGAGATATTTGGAGAAGGAAAGTCGCACGAAAAATTGATCGATTGCGCAGAAACAACAAGCGGGGAGCTGCGGATGTTTCTTGGGGCGTGGCGAAGCGGCGCGGGCGGCGAGGCGCCCGCGCAGCAGACCGGCGCTGCTTCGTCTACAGCATGGCGGCGATCAGCTTGCCCAGGATCGCCACGCCCTCGCGAATGCGTGCCGGCGGCACGGTCACGAACGACAGGCGCAAGGTGTTCGTGGCCGGCGCGTTGGCGTAGAACGGCGCGCCCGGCACGAACGCGACCTTGGCCGCGATGGCCTGGTCGAGCAGCTTCATCGCATCGATCTGCTGGGGCAGCGTGACCCAGATGAACATGCCGCCTTCCGGGCGGGTCCAGCTGACCGTGTCCGGGAAGCACTCGGCCATCGCCTCGAGCATGACCTGGCACTGGTTGCTGTAGAGCGCGCGGATGCTCGGGATGTGCTGCTCGAGGAAGCCGTCCTTGATCACCTCGTGGACCACCATCTGGGTCAGTTGCGCGGTGTGCAGGTCGGCCGCCTGCTTGGCCAGTTCGAGACGGCGCACCAGCGGCAGCGGCGCCACCACGTAGCCGAGGCGGATGCCCGGGGTGAGCACTTTCGAGAACGAGCCCATGTAGATCACGCCGTCCGGATTCATGGTCAGCATTTTCGGGAACGGCTCGCCCTTGTAGCTGAGCGCGCCGTAGGGATCGTCCTCGATCAGCGGCAGGCCAAGGCGGGCGCAGGTGTCGACCAGCTCGAGACGGCGCTCCACGGACAGGCTGCGCCCGGTCGGGTTCTGGAAATTCGGCAGCGCATACAGCATGCGCGCGCCTTCGGCCAGCGGCGCGATCGAGGACGGCACCAGGCCGTGCTCGTCGGTGGCGACCGACTTGAATTCGGGGCGGTACACCGAGAACGCCTGCAGCGCGCCCAGGTAGCTCGGGGTCTCGACCAGCACGCGGCTGCCTTCGTCGATCAGCACCTTGCCCAGCAGGTCGAGCGCCTGCTGCGAGCCGGAGGTCATCAGGACCTGTTCGGGCGCGATCTTGCAGCCGTCCGTGGACAGGGAATCGGCAATCCATTCGCGCAGCGGCGGGTAACCGTCGGTCGGGCCGTACTGCAGCGCCACCTGGCCGTTTTCGGACAGCACCTTGTCGAACGCCGCCTTCATCTGCGCGACCGGGAAGGTGGCCGGCGAAGGCAGGCCGCCGGCGAACGAGATGATCTCGGGGCGCTGGGTGATCTTCAGGATTTCGCGGATGAACGAGCTTTGCAGCTGTTCGGCGCGCTCCGCAAACTGCCACTGGATCGGGGTTGGATTCTCAATTTTCATTACTGGTCTCACAGGAGGAAAGGGGCCGCTTTTGTACTCGGCCATTATAAGGCACGCCGGGTAGGCGGCTCGGGAAGGACGGCGCCGGATAGGCGCGGCCCGGATCTCGGATGGGCTTTAAGCGACTTCAACGATCATTTCGATTTCGACGCAGGAGCCGCGCGGAATCTGCGCCACGCCGAAGGCCGAGCGGGCGTGCTTGCCGGCATCGCCGAACACCTCGCCGAGCAGCTCGGAGGCGCCGTTGGTGACCAGGTGCTGGTCGGTGAAGTCGGGCGTGGAATTGACCAGGCTCATGACTTTGACGATGCGCCTGACGCGCTTCAGGTCGCCGCCACAGGCTTCCTGCAGGGTGCCGATCAGGTCGATGGCGATCGCGCGCGCGGCAAGCTGGCCCTGCTCGGTCGTGACGTTCCTGCCCAGTTGCCCGGTGATGATGGAGCCGTCCGGATGCTTGGCCAGATGGCCGGAAATGAAGACCAGGTTGCCCGTCTGGACATACATGACGTAGGCGGCGGCAGGGGTGGCCGGCGCGGCCAGGGTGATATTGAGCGCTTTGAGTTTGTCGTAGACGGACATGGAATTCCCGGGAATCGGTAAATGAACAAAACGGTATTGTACGTCGGGCCAGTCCGCCTGCCCACCGTTAGCGCGAAAATGAGCGCCGCGCGGTGTCGGGAAATGTCTTGAAATCGCTCATATAATCCCCATCTTGCAACAATCACAATCCGTTCAACCTGTCTCACGAGGAATAAAATGGCTGTCGCCGAAAAAGAAACCCTTGGCTTTCAAGCTGAAGTAAAGCAGTTGCTGCAACTGATGATTCACTCCCTGTACTCGAACAAGGAGATTTTCCTGCGCGAGCTGATCTCGAACGCGTCGGACGCGGCCGACAAGCTGCGCTTCGAAGCGATCAACAACGACGCCCTGTACGGCAACGACCATGAACTGAAGATCAAGGTTTCCTTCGACAAGGCCGCGCGCACCATCGCCATTTCCGACAACGGCATCGGCATGAGCCGCGACGAGGTGATCTCGCACCTGGGCACCATCGCCAAGTCCGGCACCAAGGAATTCTTCGGCAAGCTGTCCGGCGACCAGCAGGCCGACGCGGCCCTGATCGGCCAGTTCGGGGTGGGCTTTTATTCCGGCTTCATCGTGGCCGACAGAATCACGGTCGAGACGCGCCGCGCAGGCTTGTCCGCGTCCGACGCGGTGCGCTGGGAATCGGCCGGCGAGGGCGACTACAGCGTCGAAGCGATCGAGAAACCGACGCGCGGCACCGACGTCACCTTGCACCTGCGCGCAGGCGAGGACGAACTGCTGTCGGGCTGGAAGCTCAAGTCGATCATCCGTAAATACTCGGACCACATCTCGCTGCCGATCGTGATGCAGAAGGAAGAGTGGGACGAGGAGAAGAAGGAAACGGTCCTCAAGGACGAATACGAAACCGTGAACCAGGCCAGCGCCCTGTGGGCCCGCAACAAGGCCGACATCACGCCCGAGCAGTACGAGGAATTCTACAAGCACGTCTCGCACGACTTCCAGGCGCCGCTGATCCACACCCACAACCGGGTCGAGGGCCGCAGCGAGTACACCCAGCTGCTGTACGTGCCGGGCCACGCGCCGTTCGACCTGTGGGACCGCACCAAGCGCAGCGGCATCAAGCTGTACGTCAAGCGCGTGTTCATCATGGACGACGCCGAGCAGCTGATGCCGGCCTACCTGCGCTTCATCAAGGGCGTGATCGACTCGAACGACCTGCCGCTCAACGTCTCGCGCGAAATCTTGCAGGAGTCGCGCGACGTCAAGGTGATCCGCGAAGGCTCGACCAAGCGCGTGCTGGGCATGCTCGAAGAACTGGCCAACGCCGAGGAGCAGGAAAAGAAGGACAAGTACAAGACCTTCTGGACCGAATTCGGGCAGGTGCTCAAGGAAGGCATCGGCGAGGACGCGACCAACAAGGAGCGCATCGCCAAGCTGCTGCGCTTCGCCTCGAGCGCCAACGACAATGCCGAGCAGAGCGTGTCGCTGGCCGACTACGTCGCCCGCATGAAGGAAGGCCAGGACAAGATTTACTACGTCACGGCCGACAACTACAACGCCGCCAGGAACAGCCCGCACCTCGAAATCTTCCGCAAGAAGGGCGTCGAAGTGCTGCTCATGACCGACCGCGTGGACGAGTGGATGCTGTCGTTCCTGAACGAATTCGAAGGCAAGGAGCTGGTGTCGGTGGCCAAGGGCGGACTTGACCTGGGCCAGCTCGAAGACGAGGCCGAGAAGAAGGAGCACCAGGAGACCGAGGCCTCGTACAAGGAGCTGGTCGAGAAAATGAAGGCGGCGCTGGGCGAGAAGGCCAAGGACGTGCGCGTCACGTTCCGCCTGACCGATTCGCCGGCCTGCCTCGTGGTCGACGAGAACGAGCTGTCGGGCAACCTGCTGCGCATGCTCAAGGCAGCCGGCCAGAACGCGCCCGAGTCCAAGCCCATCCTCGAGATCAACCCGAACCACCCGCTGGTGACGCGCCTGAAGTACGAAGACGCGGCAAGCGCGCAGTTTGCCGACTGGTCGCACATCCTGTTCGACCAGGCGCTGCTGGCCGAAGGCGGTTCGCTGGCCGATCCGGCCAGCTTCGTCAAGCGCCTCAACGAGATGCTGCTGGCCTCGACGGGCAAGTAACGGCGCCGCGCCGCGCCGGAGCGAAACCGGGGCCGATCCTAATGCCGCTAAGTTAAGGCCACCTACGTCGTTCCCGCGCAGGCGGGAACCCCATTTCGTCGCGTCGATGCTGGCTATAT
>JBAQKU010000137.1:0-10930 GCA_049301315.1 Telluria sp. | reverse complement strand
CAATCACGCTCAGCATGGGTTCCCGCCTGCGCGGGAACGACGTATTACTAGATTACTTGTGCTGCCTGAACAACACGGGTAACCGTCCAAGCCTTGGTCTTGGAGATCGGGCGACCTTCCTGGATCTCGACCGTATCACCGGTCTTGACCGAGTTGGTCTCGTCATGCGCGTGATACTTGTTCGAGCGCATGATGATCTTGCCGTACAAAGGGTGCTTGACGTGACGCTCGATCAGGACGGTAACCGTCTTGTCCATCTTGTCCGACACCACTTTACCGACCAGCGTGCGCTTCAGCGCTACTTTAGTTGTGTCGTTCATTTGGCATCCTTCGAGTTCATTACCGTCTTTACACGCGCGATATCGCGGCGCACCTTCTTGAGCTGCGAAGTGTTGCTCAGCTGTTGCGTAGCGATTTGCATGCGCATGCCGAACTGTGCCTTCAACAACTCATTCAGCTCCTTCTGGAGAGCTGCCTGGTCCTTGCCGCGGAGTTCTGTTGCTTTCATATACAACTCCTATTATTGGCCGACTTGGCGAATGACAAACGTCGTCGCCAGTGGCAGTTTGGCTGCGGCCAGACGGAAGGCTTCCCGGGCCAGCGTCTCGTCGACGCCGTCCATTTCGTAGAGCACCTTGCCAGGCTGAATTTCAGCGACGTAGTACTCCGGGTTACCTTTACCGTTACCCATACGAACTTCAGCTGGCTTGTTCGAAATTGGCTTGTCCGGGAAAATACGGATCCAAATACGACCACCGCGCTTGATGTGACGGGTCATGGCACGACGCGCCGCTTCGATCTGGCGTGCTGTGATACGGCCGCGGGCAATTGCCTTCAGACCGAATTCACCGAACGAGACAGCGGTGCCGCGCGAATGCGAAATGCCGGTGTTACGGCCTTTCTGCTCTTTACGATACTTTCTGCGTGCTGGTTGCAGCATGGTTATTCTCCTGCTTTCTCAGCCGGTGCAGCAGCGGCAGCTTCGGTCGGCTTCTTGACGGCAGCACGAACACGGGGGGCGCCTGCAGGTGCAGCAGCTGGGGTTGTACCTTCAGGACGCTTGGCGCCAGCTGGGCGCGGACGGCCAGTCGGTTTGCCATCGTCACGACGCGGACCGCGGCTCTTCTTCTCGTCGGCCGGAGTCTCGATGACTGGCGCTTCGCCGGTTGGCGAGCGGTCGCCCTTGTAGACCCAGACCTTGACGCCGATGATGCCGTAGGTCGTTGCAGCTTCGCTGGTGCCGTAGTCGATGTCGGCGCGCAGGGTATGCAGAGGCACGCGGCCTTCGCGATACCATTCCTTGCGCGCGATCTCGATGCCGTTCAGACGGCCGGAAGACATGATCTTGATACCGAGGGCACCCAGGCGCATTGCGTTTTGCATTGCGCGCTTCATGGCGCGGCGGAACATGATGCGTTTTTCCAGCTGCTGGGAAATCGAATCGGCGATCAGCTGCGAGTCGATTTCCGGCTTGCGGATCTCTTCGATATTGACGTGCACGGGCACACCCATGATCTTGGTCAGGGCCGACTTCAGTACTTCGATGTCTTCGCCTTTTTTACCAATGACCACGCCGGGGCGCGAGCTGTAGATCGTGAAGCGCGCGTTCTTGGCAGGACGCTCGATGACGATGCGGCCGACCGAAGCGTTCTTCAGTTTCTTTTTCAGGAACGCGCGTGCCTTCAGGTCCTCGTTGAGCATTTGGGCAAAGTTACCATTGCCTGCGTACCAGCGCGAAGCCCAGTTACGGGTTACTGACAGGCGAAAGCCTGTTGGATGAATCTTCTGTCCCATCGTGACCCCTTAGTTACCGACAGTCACGTAGATGTGACAGGATTGTTTCGAGATACGATCGCCCCGGCCCTTGGCGCGTGCAGTGAAGCGCTTCAGGATCGGGCCCTTTTCAACGTAGATCTGGGTCACTTTCAGCTCGTCGATGTCAGCGCCATCATTGTGCTCGGCGTTCGCGATGGCGGACTCGAGTACTTTCTTGATGATCGTTGCACCTTTTTTCGGGCTGAACTGCAAGATGTTGAGTGCTGCGTCAACTTTCTTGCCACGGATCAGATCGGCAACCAGGCGGCCCTTTTGGTCCGACAGGCGCACACCTTTGAGGATAGCTTTGGTTTCCATTATTTCTTCGCCTTCTTGTCAGCGGCATGGCCCTTGAACGTACGGGTCAGTGCGAATTCGCCGAGCTTGTGACCAACCATGTTCTCGGAAACATACACCGGCACGTGCAGCTTGCCGTTATGAACCGCGATCGTCAGGCCGATGAAGTCAGGCATGATTGTCGAACGACGCGACCAGGTTTTGATTGGCTTTTTGTCTTTGTTCGCTTGCGCGGTCTCGACTTTTTTCACCAGGTGGGCGTCACAGAACGGCCCTTTTTTCAATGAACGTGTCATGAGTTATCCCTTATTTCTTGCCGCGGCGCGAGACGATCATCGAAGTCGTACGCTTGTTACGGCGCGTCTTCTTACCCTTCGTCTGTTGGCCCCAAGGCGACACTGGATGACGACCAGCTGCGGTTTTACCTTCACCACCACCGTGCGGGTGATCGACCGGGTTCATGACCACACCGCGAACGGTAGGACGAACGCCGCGCCAGCGCATCGCGCCAGCCTTACCGATCTTGCGCAGGCTGTGCTCGGCGTTGCCGACTTCGCCCACCGTTGCACGGCACTCGATGTGAACGCGGCGTACTTCACCCGAGCGCAGGCGCACTTGAGCGTAGGTACCTTCGCGCGCCATCAGCACCACGCCAGCGCCGGCGGTACGTGCCATCTGGGCACCTTTACCTGGCAGCATCTCGACGCAATGCATCACGGTGCCGACCGGGATGTTACGGATAGGCAGGCAGTTGCCCGACTTGATAGGCGCTTCCGAGCCGTTCATCACCGAATCGCCAACGGACATGCCCTTGGTTGCGATGATGTACTGGCGCTCGCCGTCGGCGTAGCACAGCAGGGCGATGTTCGCGGTACGGTTCGGATCGTATTCGATACGCTCGACCTTTGCCGGAATGCCATCCTTCTGACGCTTGAAGTCGATCAGGCGATAGTGCTGCTTGTGACCACCACCGATATGACGGGTGGTGATGTGGCCGTTGTTGTTACGGCCGGCAGTTTTCGATTTCTTTTCAACCAGGGCTGCGAACGGACGACCTTTGTACAGGTCCGGGTTCACAACCTTCACCATGCCGCGACGGCCTGGCGAGGTTGGTTTCATCTTAACGAGTGCCATTATTTAGCCTCCTCGGAGAAGTTGATTTCCTGGCCAGGCTTCAGGCACACGAAAGCACGCTTGGTATGGTTGCGACGGCCATTGAAACGGCCCGAGCGCTTTTGCTTACCTTCGCGATTGACTGTCTGCACCGACAGAACCTCAACCTTGAACAACAGTTCAACGGCTGCCTTGATTTCAGGCTTGGTCGCATCCGGCAATACGCGGAACACGATCTGCTCGTTCTTTTCCGCGACCATGGTGGCCTTCTCGGAAATGACCGGCGCCTGGAGCACCTTCATCAGGCGCTCTTCGCTGAATTTCAATACGGCGCTCATGCGAACATCTCCTCAATCTTAGCCAGTGCTGCCTTGGTGACCAGGATTTTCTTGTAGAACACCAGCGACATCGGGTCTGCGTGACGCGGCTCGACGACGAGCACGTTCGGCAGGTTGCGCGATGCCAGCAGCAGGTTTTCATCGAGCGTGTCGGTGATCACCAGGACCGAATCGAGGCCCATGCCCTGCAGCTTTTGCGACAGCAGCTTGGTCTTTGGTGCTTCGAGGGTCATGTTTTCGATGACGACCAGACGCTCTTCACGGGCCAACTGGGACAGGATCGAGCAGATACCTGCGCGATACATCTTCTTGTTGACCTTGTGGGTGAAGTTCTCGTCGGGCGAGTTCGGGAAAATCCGGCCGCCGCCGCGCCACAGTGGCGAGGAAGACATACCAGCACGCGCGCGGCCGGTACCTTTTTGGCGCCATGGCTTTTTCGTCGTGTGATGGACTTCTTCACGGTCTTTTTGCTTGCGGTTGCCCGAGCGTGCGTTGGCAGCGTAGGCGACCACGATCTGGTGGATCAGGGCTTCGTTGTAATCGCGGCCGAAAACGGTATCGGCTGCAGCGACGTTCGAGCCTGCCTGACCTTGCTCATTCAGAAGCTTGAGTTCCATAATTAAGCTCCCTTCTGTGCTTTGGATTTAATGGCTGGCGATACGACGACCTGGCCATTTTTCGCACCTGGAATCGCGCCCTTGACCAGCAGCAGCTGACGGTCGGCGTCGATACGGGCGATTTCGAGGTTCTGGATCGTGCGGTTGACGTCACCGAGGTGACCGGTCATGCGCTTACCAGGGAACACGCGGCCTGGATCTTGCGCCATACCGATGGAGCCTGGAACGTTGTGCGAACGGGAGTTACCGTGGGTCGCGCGACCGGAAGAGAAGTGGTAACGCTTGATGACGCCGGCGTAACCCTTACCGATCGTGACGCCTTGCACGTCGATCTTCTGACCGACTTCGAACAGGGAGGCGGCGACGACGTCGCCAGCTTTCAGTTCGGCAGCTTTAGCGGCATCGACGCGGAATTCCTTCAGCATCGTACCGGCTTCCACGCCAGCTTTGGCGTGATGACCCGCAATAGCCTTGTTCACGCGGGATGCGCGACGTTGACCGAATGCGACCTGAACAGCGGAATATCCATCTGTTTCAGGAGTTTTGATTTGCGCAACACGGTTGTTCGATACGTCCAACACGGTAACCGGGATCGAGTCCCCGTCATCCGTGAAGATGCGCATCATGCCAACCTTGCGACCGAGAAGGCCTAGGCTCATTTTTTCTCCATTCCCACCTGCGATTGGGCGGGGCTGACTGTTTAACTACCAAGTAAAGGACAGATTCAAAAAATACGAATCCATACCGAAGCCGGCAAGTATAGCCTGCAAAAGGACTTGACGCAACAACTAAGTTGGGGGTATGTCGACTTGTCGCGGCGCGTCCCTGCCCCCGGGTTCCGGGGCGTCGCGCAGTGCGCAACGCGCGCAAGACCGGTCATTCCGGCGTGCTATATTGCGACGTTTTCCCGTCCTGAAAGGCAACCATGAACCGCACCGACCGGCCCGGACCGGCCATCTTGCTGGCCGCCGCCCTGCTCGCACCGTACAGCGCGGCCCACGCCGCATCCGCGTCAAACGTGGTGATGGCCGACGCCCTTTACGCGATGTGCCTGAACGCAGCAAACGCGCCCAGGCCGCATGGCGAGTGGGACCTGAAAGGCAACCCCAAGTTGCCGGCATATTGCGATTGCCTGGCCCCGCAACTGGTCGAGCACGGCAGCGCCGTGCGCAAGTTCAGGGAGCACAATCCGGGTCAGGCCGGGTCCGGGCAATTGAACAAGCAAGAGTTGGCATTGCGCAACACCTGCCGCAAGCAGCTTGGCCCGGCGCCGGCGCAGAAATAATGCCATTGGATTAAGCGGGGCGCACCAGGAGCCAGCTCAGCGCCACCAGCAGGGCGAAGCCGGTGTAGGCGGCGATGAAGGCCCAGGGCGGGGCCTCGAAAAACAGCAGCCGGCCCAGCCAGTAGGCAATGAAGTCGGCATCGGCCACGATCTGGCCGGCGCGCACGCGCAGCCACTGCTCGAGCGTCGTGAGCGGACAGGCGAGCCCCAGCCACGCCTGCAGGGCGACGTAGCCAACGGTGGCCAGGTGCAACACCCGAAAACGGGCATTCCTGACCCAGTTCCAGTGGCGCGCGCCCCCCAGCAGTATCAGGATCAGTCCGCCGAGCGTAAAGACCACCACGCCCGCATGCAGAACCAGCACGGCGTCGGCCAGGGCACGATAGAGCCAGAAATCGAGCGTCATCGGGTTTTTCCGTCCGGGCGGCGCGGCACGGCCACCGCCATCCGGAAGCATACACCCGGTACCGCCCTCTTATTCGGACGGGTAGATCCCTTTCTCGCGCGCCTGCAGGATCGGCTGCCATGGACCGTACTTGTGCTGCTCTGCCGAGAAGCCAGGGGTATATGGGGGGAACGCCGCATCCGCCGGTTTGTTCTTGCGCGCAGGGAAGTCCACGCCCAGATTCGCCTTGGTCGGCCGTGGCTGCGCGTTGATGTAGGCCGCCACGTCGAAGGCCTGCTCGTCGGTCAGAACGGCGGTGAGGTGGGTCGTGCCGCTCGGCATATTACCCTTGATAAACCCCGCTGCCAGCGTCACCCGCGCCATGCCGGCGCCGTTGTTGTAACTGTCGGGACCCCACACGGGCGGAAACTGGTAGCCCTGCGCATCACCCACGATTCCGCGCCGCACGCCCTGGCCCTCGGCGCCATGACAGGCGACACAGAGGGTCGCATAAGTCTGCTTTCCCGCCACCGGATCGGCCGCACGGGAGAGCGCCTTGAGCTTGAGGGTGCCGCCCCCTTCCAGTTTCGCGCCCACCGCAATGCCGCTCGAAAGAAAGTGCAAGTACGCCATCATGGCCTTCATTTCCGCGCTGTCGAGGGGCAGCTTGCGTCCGTTCATGCTGCGTTCCATGCAGCCGTTGATGCGCTCCTCGGTGGTCGATACCGCATCTTCGCGCCCGCGGTACTGGGGGAAACTCACGAAGGTCCCGACCCAGGGATTGCCGAACTTGCGCGCGCCGGCATCGATGTGACAGGACACGCAGGCCAGGTTGTTGCCGGCGTAGCGTTTGGCCGGGTCCTTCACCTCGGGTCCGATGTGCTGATAGGTTTGCTCCATCAGGGCTTTGCCCTTGCGCACCAACTTGCCATACGGATCGTCCGGCAATTTGGCGATCTCGGGCGCCTGCCAGTCCTTCTGGGCCTGGGCCAGCGCGCCCGCCGTGGTTCCGGCCGCGATGGCCAGTCCAAGAATCAAACTCATGCTTCGTTTCACGTCAATCTCCAATAATGAGTGAGCAATTTATGCTCAATGAACAACATTTCCGTCAATTCAGGGGAAGCCGCGCGCATTGCGTGCGGCCTTGAGCGCGTCTTCGATCGGCTGAAACGGGCCGTAGGTATGCTGGGTCCTCGGGAACATGGGCGGTTTGGACGGGTCGTCGGTGGCCGCGCCGAAGCTGCTGCGCGGCATGGTGAAGTCATACGACGCGCTCGATGCCTTGCGCAGCCAGTTCGGCATCCCGTCCGGCCCGCTTCCGCTCCAGTCGGCCACGTAGCGCTGATCGAAGGGGTGGCTGTACGACAGCAGGTAGGCAGCCACGTCCCAGGCGTCCTCCTGCGGCATGCGGGTCGAGTTATCCATCACGTTGACCTTGTCTCGCGGCATGGTGCCCCATACCATCGTGGCCGCCGTGGCGAGCCGCCCCATGCCCGACATCAAGCCAAAACTGTTGCTGCCCCACAGGGCAGGAATGTCATAGCGCGCCTGCTCGGCGTTCCAGCGGCCCTGGCCATTGTCCTCATGGCAGCCGCGGCAGCGGTCGTGGTAGATCTCCTGGCCGCGCTGCGGGTTGGCCGCGCGCGTCAGGAATGCCATCTTCGGATATTCCTGGCCGGCCACCTGCTTGTAGCTGTAGCCGCTCTGCAGGCCGGTGCCGAGAAACTCGAAATACGCCACCATGTCTTTCATCGGCTGGCTGTCCCTGGGCAGGGCTTCGCCGGCCAAGGAACGCTCCATGCAGCTGTTGATCCGGTTCGGCACATCGAGCATGGTGTTCGAGCGCGAGTTGAAAACTCCAGGCGCCGCGTACTTGAAGGCGGCCACGACGAACGGCGCGGCATCGGGCTGGGTGCCGTCCGCCAGGTGGCAGTTGGTACAGGCAAGCTTGTTGCCCACGTAGGGGCGCCCGTTGGCGGCGCGGATGCCGCTTTCGGCCCCCAGGTACTTGTAGGTCGAATGGATCAGCCTCTTGCCGCTGGCCGCCGAGGACGACATCGCCGCCGCGTCGGGCAGCCGGTAGGCCGGTGCGTAAAAGGTGTTGAAGGCGCGCGGATCGGAAGCGACGTCGCCGTCGTTAGCCTGGGCCGGGCCAAGCATCGCGCCAAGCAGCACGAGCGAACACAGGTACGAGCAGAATTTTCTCATGACATTCCCCTTTCAGAAACAGGCACCGTGGACCGGCACATTGTCATGGTAGGAGGGATGGCGCCGCGACGGTATTGGATGTTTGCTGCAATCGCCTGCGCGCTCACGCCAATATACAAGCAGCCCGCTTTGTGGTAGCGCCGCGCTACTGGGTGCCGGCATTGCCTGCTTTTGCCTTCATCAACAGGTTGGCCACTTCCGCGGCCGAATGCACGCCCAGCTTTTCCATCGCGTTATGGCGGTGCACCTGCACGGTCCTGAAGCTGATCGCCAGTTCGCGCGCGATGATCTTGTTTGGCTTGCCGGTGGCCATCAGCTGCGCCACTTCGCGCTCGCGTGCGGTCAGGGCAGCGAGCGCGCTGCGCGCGCTGCCTACCTGGCTGCTGATGCGGCCCTCCTGCACGCTGCGCTGGACGGCGCGCGCAACCGCATCGAGCAAGGCCTGGTCCTTGCAGGGCTTCTCAAGGAAATCGCAGGCGCCGGTTTTCATCGCCTGCACCGCCATCGCCAAGTCGCCGTGGCCGCTCAAGAAGACGATGGGCAGGTCGATGCCGCGTTCCTTGAGCGTCTGTTGCAACCCCAGGCCGCTCATCACGGGCATGCGTACATCGAGCACCAGGCCGGCAGGCAGGTGCCCGTCATAGTGGTCAAGGAAGTCTTGCGCCGACTCGAAGCAGGTCACGCGCCAGCCGGCCGAATCGAACAGATACGCGAGCGAGCGGCGCATCGCCGCATCGTCGTCGACCACATAGAGCATTGCATCGTTTTCGTTCACAGGCTTCCCGCTGATTCGTCTTTAGGCAGGCTGAACCAGACGGCCAGCCCCGTATTGTTGTCATTTTCCATGGCCGCCATGGTTCCGCCCAGCGACTCGATGATGCCCTTGCTCAGCGACAGTCCCAGGCCGAGCCCCTCGGGTTTGGTGGTAAAGAATGGTTCGAACAGGCGTGCGCGCTGTTCGGGCGGGAGCCCGCAGCCGCAATCGCGCACGGTGATCAGGTAGCTGTGCGCTTCCTGCCGGAACTGCACCTCGATCGCCGCGTCGGCCCGTCCCGCCGTGGTCTGCGCATCGAGCGCATTGTTGAGCAGGTTGAGCATGACCTGCTGGATCTGCAAAGGGTCGGCCGTCACCCTGGCCGTGCCAGCCGCGATCGCGGCGTGCCAGGCCAGGCGTGCGCGCGGGTGGGCGCCGGCGAACAGCGCGATGGCTTCATCGAGCACCGCGATCAGGTCGACCGAGCGCTGTTCGGGCACGCGCTTTTTTGCGAATGCGCGAATATTGCGGATGATGTTCGCCGCCCGCTCGCTCTGCGCGACGATTTCCTCGGTTCCATTGAGCAGCGAGTCGGCCTCGAGCCGGCCGGCCGTGATACGGCGCGCCATGCCGCGCGCGAAGTTGCCGATCGCCGCCAGCGGCTGGTTCAATTCGTGCGCGATCGCGCCGGCCATCTCACCGAGGATGGCCAGGCGCGCGCTGTGCTCGAGGGCGGCCTGGCGCACCCGCGCCTCCTCCGCCATGGCGCGCTGCTCCTCCTGGGCCAGGCGCAACGCACGGGTGCGCTGGCCCACCAGGTGTTCAACGCGCACCGTGCGCACCGACCACGCGCCCAATATCGCGAGAATGAGCAGCAGCCAGCCCCAATAGCGCCGCAACAGGCCCTCGAAGGTCCATTGGCGCAAGTAGGCATAGGGGCCGATCTTGAGCTCGCGAAACAGCTCGTCGACCAGCTGATAGTCGGCCGGCACCGCCCAACGGTAGCCGCGCTCGCCAGGCGGCATGCTCAGCAGGGCTACCGCGACCTGGCGCGACAGCTGTGGCGGCGTGTGGCGCAGCGCGGCAATCGGCCAGTCGGGGTACAAGCGCGACGAGCTTTGGCAATCTTTGGCGGCACGCGGCGCCAGCACCCGCAACTGGCCAACGCCAATCTCGCCGCTGCGCACCATCTCCTCGAGCATGCAAACGCGAATGATGCCGGCGTCGGCGCGACCGTCCCGCACGGCATGGACGATTTTTTGAAGCGGGAATCCGGTAAATTCCAGCCTGGCAAGGTCTTGCTCGGGGTCGACACCGGCCTCGAGCAATTCACGCTGGGCGATCTGGTAACCGCCAAACGCATCCGGATCGACCGCCAGCACATGCTTGCCCGCCAGGTCGGCCAGCACCCGCAAGGGCGCATCGGCGCGTACCACGATGGCCGACCCGATCGATTGCCGCGGCGTCAATGCGGATGGCGAATCGATGGTCGCGATGCGGCTGGCGCCAACGCTATGTTCGAGGGCAACATAGTGCCCGCTGTTGGTAATGACGAAATCCACGGTTTGTTCATGCACCGCGCGCGTGAGCCCGGCCTGGTCGAAATCGACCAGCGTGAAGCGCTGGCCCGGGATGGAAGCATCGAGCCAGGCCGTGACGTAGGACCAGTCCTCCTGGACCGCATCGGCGCCCTTGTACGCGAGCACCCCGATGCGCACCGTGCCTGCCGCGGCCGGATGCGGCATCAGCCACAAGGACAGGCAGAGCAGCCAGGCGATCATCGTGCAGATCCGGCCCCAGGGCCGCGCTGAAGAGCTCATGCGCTTAGCGCGAGGCCGGGCCCGGCTTGATCGGCAGCCCCGCCTTCGTCCACGCAATCATGCCGCCCTCGACGTTGGCGGCGGCGCTGTAGCCGGCCCGTTCGAGCATCTGCAGCGCCAACGCCGAGCGCCTGCCGGAGCGGCAAATGATGGCGATGCGCCGGCCCTTGAAGGCGTCGAGTTCGCGCAGGCGCGATTGCAGCTGGCCCAGTGGAATCAGGGTGCTGCCTGGCGCGTGCCCTTGCGCGTATTCCTCGGGTTCGCGCACGTCGAGCAAGAGCGCCCCGCTGCGCTGCAG
>JBAQKU010000136.1:0-9530 GCA_049301315.1 Telluria sp. | reverse complement strand
GCGCTGGTGGGCGGCGCCTTGCTGCGCCTGCGGCCCAAGGCGATGACGGTGGCGGTGATCCTGGGCGGGCTGCTGCCGGTGATGTTTTCCGACGAGGCCGGCGCCGACGTCATGAAGCATATCGCCGCGCCGCTGTTGGGCGGCATGGTATCGGCGCCGCTGTTTTCGCTGCTGGTCATCCCTGCCATCTACAGCCTGTTCCACAAGAACTCCGCATGACAGCGGGCGTTCTTGCGGCAGGCGGTGGCGCGGGGGCATTCGAAAAATGGGGTAAAATGATGGGCTTGAACCTGTCCTGCAGCAGACGATTTACCCTCGTTTCGCCCGCCCCATTTTACCGATGACACTCACTAAAAGCGAAGCAACTTCCCTTGCCGTATTCTGCCGCGTGGTCGATAACTACGGCGATATCGGGATCTGCTGGCGCCTGGCGCGGCAGCTGCAACGCGAGCATGGCATTGCCGTCACCCTGTGGGTAGACAATTTGCACAGCTTTCAGCGGATTTGCCCGGCCGTTGCGATCAACGCCGAAGAACAGCAGCTTGAAGGTGTCTCGGTGCGGCACTGGCGCGACCAGGCCGGTGCGTTTTCGCCTGCCGAGGTGGCCGATATCGTCATTGAATTTTTCGCTTGCGATATCCCGCCAGGCTACATCGACGCGATGGCGCAGCGCGATCCGAAACCGGTGTGGCTCAACCTGGAAGGCTTGACGGCGGAGGAATGGGTTGAAGGCTGCCATCGCTTGCCCTCGACGCACCCGCGCTTGCCTTTGACGAAATATTTTTTCTTCCCGGGCTTCACCGACAAAACCGGCGGCTTGCTGCGCGAATCCTCATTGGAGCAACAGCGCCGGCAATTCCAGTGCGATCCTGCTGCGATGGCGGCTTCTCTCGCGCGGTTTGGCGTGACGCAGGCCGAGATGACGTCCCTGAAGGTATCCTTGTTTTGTTATCCGCACGCCCCGGTCGCGGCCTTGTTCGACGCATGGCAAGGCGGCGCTGTGGCGATCACTTGCCTGGTGCCGGAAGGGGTGGCCGAGGATGCGGTTCAGGCATTTCTTGGCACTGAAGCGAAAGCGGGAGCGGCGCTGACCCGCGGCGCGCTCACGCTACGGGTGTTGCCGTTTGTCGCCCAGCCGGACTATGACAAGCTGTTATGGGCTTGCGATCTCAATGTGGTGCGTGGCGAGGATTCGTTTGTGCGTGCGCAGTGGGCAGGGCGGCCGTTTATCTGGCATATCTACCCGCAGGACGACAATTTGCATCACAAGAAATTGCGCGCGTTCCTGCAACGCTATGCGGCCGACATTGACAGTTTGAGCACCTTCTCATTGCGCTGGAACGGCGCCAGGAACGCCGGCATGCAAGAATCAAGCGACTGGCCGGCGCTGTGGCAGGCATTTCAGGCCGACATGCCGAAAATTGCCGGCAGGTCCGCCGAATGGCAAGGTCAAATGCTCGCAAACGGGGATCTGGCATCCAATTTGATTGACCTTTGCCGGGTCGTCGCGGCAGGCGACGCGCGAAGATAGAGTATAATGCCCGGTTAATTTATAAGGTATTTTTGATTCGATCAAACGTGAGCTCAAGGCGCTTTGGCCAGAGGTGACAGATGATTTTTATGCAACCCACTTTTTACGTACACTCTCTATGAAACCTGCAAAAGAAATTCGTGTTGGCAACATCATCATGGTTGACAGCAAGCCTTGGATCGTCTTGCGTTCCGATGTCAACGGTTCGAGCCGCACCGGGTTCACCTACAAATGGAAGTTGAAGAATCTTCTGACGAACAGCCCGATGGAAAACGTGTTCCGCGGCGATGACAAGTTCGACGTTGTTGTTCTCGACAAGAAGCCGGTGACCTATTCGTATTTCGCCGATCCGCTGTTCGTCTTTATGGACACGGATTTCAATCAGTACGAAATCGAAGAAGAAAACCTGGGTGATGCGCTGCATTACCTGAAAGACGGCATGGAATGCGAAGCCGTTTTCTATAACGAGAAAGCGATTTCGGTCGAATTGCCAACAACCATCGCCCGCAAGGTGGCTTACTCCGAACCGGCAGTCAAGGGCAATACTTCGGGCAACGTCCTGAAGGAAGCCAAGATTGAAAACGCGATCGAAGCGCACGCCCACACGGTTCAGGTGCCGCTGTTCGTGAGCACCGACGACGTGATCGAAATCGATACCCGCACCAACGAGTACAAGCGCGTGGTTCGCAACTAAATCGCCCGCAATAAAAAAAACGCTGCCGCTGGCAGCGTTTTTTTTGGTGGGCCGGGCTCAGGCAGTTACAGCTTCGGCGCTCACCAGCTGGCGGTTCACCGCGCTCAGCACCGCCTTGAACGAGGCCGTGACGATATTGCTGTCGATCCCCGCGCCAAACAGGGTGGCGCCGCCGTCAAGGCGCAGCTCCACATAACAGGCCGCCCGCGCATTCGCGCCCGAGCCGATCGAATGCTCGTGATAATCCATGAGCCGGATATCGAGTCCGAGCGCATCGACGAAGGCGTCGATCGGCCCGTTGCCGCCGCCTTGCAGGGCCAGCATGTCCTGGCGATGCACCAGCGAGATGTCGATCTGTACCGGCTCGTCGCTGGTGCTGTCTTCCACCAGCTGGTGCGAGCGGTAGGCATACGGCTTGTCCTGCTCCAGGTATTGGCTGCAAAACAGTTCGTAGATATCCTTGGCCGCAATTTCGCGTCCGCTGGCGTCGGCCACCGCCTGTACCGCGCGGCTAAATTCGATCTGCAGGCGCCGCGGCAGGGCCAGTCCGTACTCCTGCTCGAGCAGGTAGGCCATGCCGCCCTTGCCGGACTGGCTGTTTACGCGGATCACGGCGTCGTAGCTGCGCCCCAGGTCGGCCGGGTCGATCGGCAAGTAGGGCACTTCCCAGATCGCATCGCTGCGCTGCTGCGCGAAGCCTTTCTTGATCGCGTCCTGGTGCGAGCCGGAGAAGGCGGTAAACACCAGGTCGCCCGCGTAGGGATGGCGCGGGTGCACCGGCAGCTGGTTGCATTGCTCGACCACCTGGCGCACCGCGTCGATGTCGGAAAAATCAAGGCCGGGATGCACGCCCTGGGTGTACAGGTTCATCGCGAGCGTGACAAGGTCGACGTTGCCGGTTCGCTCGCCGTTGCCGAACAGGCAGCCCTCGACCCGGTCCGCGCCCGCCATCACGGCCAGTTCGGCCGACGCCACCGCGGTCCCGCGGTCGTTGTGCGGATGCACGCTGATGATGATCGAGTCGCGCCGCGCGAGCTTGCGCGACATCCACTCGATCTGGTCGGCGTACACGTTCGGGGTGCTGCACTCCACCGTGGAAGGCAGGTTGACGATCATTTTCTTGTCCGGCGTGGGCTGCCACAGCGCGCTCACCGCGTCGCAGATGTGCTTTGAAAAATCGAGCTCGGTGGTCGAAAACGACTCGGGCGTGTATTCGAAGCCCCAGTCGGTCTGCGGATGCCGTGCGACCAGCTCCTTGACCAGCGCAGTGCCGGTCAGGGCGATCTGGGTGATTTCGTCGCGCGACATGCCGAACACGACGCGCCGGAACACGGGTGCGACCGAGTTATACAGGTGCACGATGGCGCGCTTGGCGCCGGCCGCCGATTCCACCGTGCGCCGGATCAGTTCCTCGCGCGACTGGGTCAGCACGATGATGGTCACGTCGTCCGGAATGCGGTTCTCGTCGACCAGCTTGCGCACGAAATCGAAGTCGGTCTGGGAGGCGGACGGGAAGCCGACCTCGATTTCCTTGAGGCCGATCGCGACCAGCATCTCGAAAAAGCGCAGCTTCTTTTCAGGGCTCATGGGCTCGATCAGGGCCTGGTTTCCGTCGCGCAGGTCGGTGCTCATCCAGATTGGCGGACGCGTGATGGTGTTGTTCGGCCACTGGCGGTCGGACAGGTCTACTGCTGGGAAGGCGCGGTATTTCGCTGCCGGATTTTGCAACATCATGGGGTACTCCTGGGACTGTGATAACGGGGAAGCCGGGTCGGCGCGCTGTGGCGAGAGGCTGCCTGACGGCCACGTTACGCTAGGCCAGGCAACCGATCGGTAGCAGTAGGCATCCCAGCACCAGCTGGGAGCGGAGGATCAACGGCAGGGATTGAGCGGTTGCGAACATCGGTACAGACTTTCCTGGGGTTTTACATGTCGCCGGCGGGAGCCGGGCGGTGCACTGCGGGCGATTTACGCGCGTGCTAGTAGCGTCGCTGGCGATAGCGCGCCAGCGAGCGTTAGGAAAGAGGACAGATGTGGGGAGAAATGCATGGGTTCACTGTACGGGAACGGGCGAGGTTTTGTCAAGCCCGCCCGTAAAACCATTAGCTTACCGTGATCCTGGCGGGACCGGCCTGCATGCTGCCGATGATGGCGGCGTGGGCGAAGCCCTCGCGCGCGAACAGCGCCAGCACCTCGTCGGCGCTGGCCGGATCGCAGGAAACGAGCAGGCCGCCCGAGGTTTGCGGGTCGGTCAGCAAGGCTTGCTGGGCCGGCGTGACGCCGGCGCCGATGGCGACGTCCTTGCCGTAGGCGTCCCAGTTGCGACCGGAGGCGCCAGTGAAGAAGCCGTCCCTGGCCAGCTGCTCGACGCCCGGCAGCAGCGGGATGCTGCCCATGTCCAGCAGCGCGCCCAGGCCGGCGCCGCGCGCCAGTTCCAGCAGGTGCCCGAGCAGGCCGAAACCGGTGACGTCGGTGAGCGCGTGCACGCCGGCCATCTCGGAGAGCGCCTTGCCGGGTTTGTTCAGCTTGGTCGTGTTCTCGATCATGGCCGCGTAGCCGTCCGCGCCCAGTGCCTCCTTCTTGAGTGCGGCCGAGAGCACGCCCACGCCGAGCGGCTTGCCCAGGATGAGCACATCGCCCGCCTTGGCGTCGGCGTTGCGCTTGACCTTGGACGGATGCACCAGGCCGAGCACCACCAGGCCGTAGATCGGTTCGACCGAATCGATGGTGTGGCCGCCGGCGATCGGGATGCCCGCTTCGGCGCAAATGGCTTCGCCGCCGCGGATGATCTGGCCGATCGTCTCGAGCGGCAGTTTATTGATCGGCATGCCCACCAGCGCAAGCGCCATGATCGGGGTGCCGCCCATCGCGTACACGTCCGAGATCGCGTTGGTCGCGGCGATGCGGCCGAAGTCGAACGGGTCGTCCACGATCGGCATGAAGAAGTCGGTGGTGGCGATCAGCGCCTGCTCGTCGTTGAGCTTGTAGACGGCGGCGTCGTCGGCCGTCTCGATGCCGACCATGAGCTCTTTCGGGACCGGGAAGCCGGTGGAATTTTTCAGGATTTCGGCCAGCACGCCGGGCGCGATCTTGCAGCCGCAGCCGCCGCCATGCGAGAACGAGGTAAGTTTGATTTTCTGCTCTGGTGCTGTGCTCATGGTCGGTTCCGTTTCTGTAATTGGTTCGCGGGGGGCGCGCTGAGCAGATTATCCACTAAGTCGCGCACCGCTGCTTGCTCGGCCTGCGGCGTGAACAGGGCGGCGCGCCCGGCGCACTGCTCGCGCAGCGTTCCATAAAACGCGGGGTCGTCGATGCTGTGCTCGATCAGGCGGGCCAGCGCGGGCGCGTCGCCGACCGGGAAGTAGCCGCAATAATCCTCGCCCAGCATGCCGCGATTGCCGCTGATGTCGCTCGCCAGCACCGGCACCGAACTGGTGAGCGCTTCGATGATCACGTTGGCGCCGCCTTCCATGTGCGACGCGATCACCATGGCATGACTGCGCTTGAGGCGCTGGCGGGTGGCGCCGTGCGCCAGGTTGCCGAGCCAGCGGTAGTGCGGGTTGGCAGCTTGCGTGGCCTCGGCCTGCGCGCCAAGCCCGGCCTCGAGCGCGCCTCCGATATGGATCAGGCGCGCCTTCGGACTGCGCACCAGGAAACTGGCGCGCATGAAGGTCAGCGGGTCTTTTTCGGCGCGCAGGTGACCGATCATGCAGATGTCGAGCTTGCGCGCGCCCGGAGCCGGAATGTGCGCCCGCAGCGCCGCCGCCGACTGGTAGATCACACGCGCCTTGGTCCGCAGCGCAGGCGCCAGCTCGGCCAGGCCGGCCTCCTGCAGCAGCACCAGGGAGTCGGCCTCGGCCAGCGCCTGCTGCGCCTGCGGGTCGGTCCGGATGTCGCGGTAAAGATCGGTACCGGTCAGCACCAGCACCGACGGCTTTTGCGGATACGCGCGCTTGAATGCGGCCAGCGACGCGGCCGAGCGGCGCGCGTGCAGCGCGATCAGCAGGTCGGGCGCGCCCTCGGCAGGGCTCCAGTCGAGTGCGATCGTGACGCGGTAGCGCTCGCGCAGGAAGTGCGCCCAGCGGCGGGCGGTCTGCCAGTTACCGTTGTTTGCCCGCGCCAACGCAGGGCTGACAATTACTACGCGCTTCGCTTGCACTCGTGTCTCTCCAAAAAAAGCCGTTACAATCCTGCCATGAGTTCAATTAATTCGTCGTTCAGGCACGCCAAGCCGCAGCAACTGGCCGCCGCGCTACAGGATGCGCGAAATTATACGCTGAGCCTCTTTGACTGCCTGGCCGGCATGGGCTATGACGCGCCCACGCGCGTACCGTATCTTGCCACGCTCAATCCTCCCCTGTGGGAGCTTGGCCATACCGCGTGGTTTGCCGAATGGTACATCGTGCGTTGTGCGGCTTCCAGCCACCCTGCTGCAGCGCAGCATCCCTCGCTGCTTACCTACGGCGACGACTGGTTCGATTCGAACACGGTGGGGCACCGCTCGCGCTGGAGCCTGGAGCTGCCCATCGCCGGCGCGCTCAAGACCTACTGCCACGAGGTGCTCGACCGCGTGCTCGACAAGCTCGCGCGCGAAGCGGCCACCGACGCTGCCCTCTATCCCTACCGTCTGGCGCTGGCGCACGAGGACATGCACGGCGAAGCCTTGCTGTACACGCTGCAAACCTTGGGCGTGGCCGCACCGCTTGAGCTCACGCGCGACGAGGCGGTGCATTCGGCGCGCGCGCAAATCGCCTATCCCGGCGCGACCATCGTGCTTGGCGGCGAGCAGGAGGACGGTTTCGTGTTCGACAACGAGAGGCTCGCCCACCCCTGTTACGTGCCGGCGTTCCGGATCGATGCGGGGCTGGTCACCAACGCCGAATACGCCGACTTCGTCGCCGACGGCGGTTACCAGGACCGCCGGTACTGGGGGCAGGCCGGCAGCGCGTGGCTGATGCGCCAGGAGCGTTCGTCGCCGCGCTACTGGCGGCGCGATGCCGACCAGTGGCGCAGCGAGCGCTTCGGCCGCCTGTGCACGCTGGCCGCCGGCGAACCGGTGCGGCACGTGAGCCTGTACGAGGCGCAGGCTTACTGTGCCTGGGCCGGGCGGCGCCTGCCCAGCGAAGCGGAATGGGAATACGCGGCGCTGTCGGGACAGGCGGGATTCAACTGGGGCCAGTTGTGGGAGTGGACCGCCTCGCCGTTCGAACCTTATCCGGGTTTTGTGGCCGATGCATACCGCGAGTATTCCGCGCCCTGGTTCAGCACGCACCAGGTGCTGCGCGGCGCGTCGTTCGCGACGCCCTCGCGTTTCGGATCGGCGCGTTTCCGCAATTTCTACACGCCCGAGCGCGACGACATTTTCGTGGGTTTTCGCACCTGTGCGAGGTAAGGACGAAAAAAAACGGCTGCCGAGGCAGCCGTTTTTTGTGTTACAGACCGATTAACGGTCGCCGTACGAGCGGCGCGCGCCGTCGGTCGAACGCGGGTTGGAACCCTTGTAGCCGCCGCCGGTCGAGCCTTCCTTGCGCGGAGCGCCCGGCTTGCTGAAGGTGCGCTGGCCTGGCTTGGCCGCGGTGCGGTTGTCGCCCGGCTTCCAGCTGCCTGGACGTGCCGCCGAACGCGGCGCCGATGCGCTGCGCTTTGGCTCGAAGCCTTCGATCACGTTGACCGGAATCAGCTGCTTGGTGAAGCGCTCGATGCGCTTGACGTTCATGCCTTCAGCGTGGTTCACCAGCGAGATCGCCAGTCCGTTGCGACCGGCACGGCCGGTGCGGCCGATGCGGTGCACATAGTCTTCCGGGAACTTCGGCAGGTCGTAGTTGAACACGTGCGTGATGTTCGGTACGTCGATGCCGCGCGCGGCGACGTCGGTTGCGACCAGCACCTTGACTTGCCCGCGGCGCAGGCTGTCGAGGGTGCGGTTGCGCGCGCCCTGGTGCATGTCGCCATGCAGTGCGGCGGCCGAGAAACCGGCGATGTTCAGGCGGTCGGCGATGGTGTCGGCATCACGCTTGGTCGCGGTGAACACGACAGCCTGGTCGAGCGTTTCGTCGCGCAGCAGGTGGTCCAGCAGGCGATTCTTGTGCGACAGATCGTCGACGAAGTGAACGCGCTGCGAGATGTTGTCGTGGCGGCTGGACGAGCTGGCGATCTGGATGACCATCGGATCGTTGGTGATGCGGCGCGCCATGTTGCCCACCATGCCGTCGAGCGTGGCCGAGAACAGCATGGTCTGGCGGTTGGCCGGAGTCGCTGCGATGATCTTCTCGATGTCGTCGATGAAACCCATGTCGAGCATGCGGTCGGCTTCGTCGAGTACCAGTATTTCCAGCTGCGAGAAATCGATCTTGCCCGATTCCATATGGTCGATCAGGCGGCCCGGGGTCGCGACCAGGATTTCCGGATTGCGCGACAGGAGCTGCATCTGTTTCGGGTAAGGCATGCCGCCCAAGATGGAAACGGCCTTGATGCGGCGGATCTGGGTACCGTATTTTTCGGTGGCGGTGGTCACTTGCAGTGCCAGTTCGCGGGTCGGGGTCAGCACCAGCATTTTAGGCTGCGCCGGCTTGAAACGAGGACGCTCGCCGCGGGCACGCGCCGATTGCGCGTCCTGGTTGGCGGTACGGGCTGCCGCGGACTGCTCGGCGATTGCGAACTTGTGCAATGCCGGCAGCATGAACGCGGCAGTCTTGCCGGAGCCGGTTTGCGAGGAGACGAGCAGGTCGCGGCCAGCGATGGCAGCAGGAACGGCTTGCTCCTGAACTGGTGTCGGCTTGGTGTAACCTGCATCGGTAACTGCTTTTACGATAGACGCGTGGAGGCCTAGTGCTTCAAAACTCATTATGTTCTTTTCTTTCGGTATAGATCAGCGCCCGAGCAAACGCATCGAGCGCAAAATAGCAACGCCAACCAACACAACGAAATGACTCAAAAATGAAAGAAATTTCGGCACAAAAGCTTTGCGCCGGGACGGTGTCAGGTGCGACACACAAGGCGGGAGGGCTTTATGGAGGGTATCCGTGGGATACGCCTAGGCTTGCGAAGCTGCTAGTTTTACTTCTATGTAACTGCTTTGGAATCGCGAAGCTTGATTGCGAAAAACTTATTGCAGCGCACAAACAGAACTATACCGTAGTTTCGCTTCACTTGCACGGTTAATTCCCAACTGTGTGGCATGGCGAAACAATGACGGCCCAAGAAAAATCGGGGACAGACCCCGATTTTTTGGAATGATTTCCAAACAACCGGGGTCTGTCCCCGATTTTTTTCGTGTGGGTTTAGCCGGCGTGCTTGCCGCCGCGC
>JBAQKU010000135.1:0-5062 GCA_049301315.1 Telluria sp. | reverse complement strand
GCTTGGTGCCGCGCAGCAGCAGGCCAACGTTGTCGCCTGCCATGCCCTGGTCCAGCAGCTTGCGGAACATTTCCACGCCGGTGCAGGTGGTCTTGACGGTATCCTTGATGCCGACGATTTCGATTTCTTCGCCGACTTTGATGATACCGCGCTCGATACGGCCGGTCACCACGGTGCCGCGGCCGGAGATCGAGAACACGTCCTCGACTGGCATCAGGAAGGCGCCGTCGACGGCGCGCTCTGGCGTCGGGATGTAGGTGTCGAGTGCTTCAGCCAGTTGCATGATGGCTTGCTCGCCCATCGGGCCGGTGTCGCCATCGAGGGCCATGCGTGCCGAACCCTTGATGATAGGCACATCGTCGCCTGGGAAGTCGTACTTCGACAAGAGCTCGCGCACTTCCATTTCGACCAGTTCCAGCAGTTCCGCGTCGTCGACCAGGTCGCACTTGTTCAGGAACACGATGATGTATGGAACGCCAACCTGGCGTGCCAGCAGGATGTGCTCGCGGGTCTGTGGCATCGGGCCGTCAGCTGCGGAGCACACCAGGATCGCGCCGTCCATCTGCGCTGCGCCGGTGATCATGTTCTTGATGTAGTCGGCGTGGCCTGGGCAGTCGACGTGAGCGTAGTGACGGTTAGCCGTCTCGTACTCGACGTGCGCGGTGTTGATGGTAATGCCGCGTGCTTTTTCTTCTGGCGCCGCATCGATCTGGTCGTATGCTTTTGCTTCGCCGCCGAATTTCTTCGACAGAACAGTTGCGATTGCTGCCGTCAGGGTGGTCTTGCCGTGGTCAACGTGACCGATGGTGCCGACGTTGACGTGCGGCTTGGTCCGTTCGAATTTACCTTTTGCCATTTTGATCTTCCTTTAAAAGAGCTATTTTCTGAATTGCTTGTCTGTTTCTAGGGGGGCAAGGCAGCGCCCTGCCCCCGCCGGAATTACTTGGCCTTGGCCGTTACGATTGCGTCGGTAACGTGTTTAGGCGCTTCCGAATAGTGCTTGAATTCCATCGTGTAGGTCGCACGGCCTTGCGTTGCGGAACGCAGCGAGGTCGAGTAACCGAACATTTCGGACAGTGGCACTTCGGCTTTGATGATCTTGCCGCCGCCGCCTGGGATTTCGTCCATGCCCTGCACCATGCCGCGACGCGACGACAGGTCGCCCATCACGGTACCGGCGTAGTCTTCCGGGGTCTCGACTTCAACGGCCATCATCGGCTCCAGGATGACTGGGGACGCTTTACGGCAACCGTCCTTGAACGCCATCGAAGCGGCCATCTGGAACGCGTTTTCGTTCGAGTCCACGTCGTGGTACGAACCGAAGAACAGCGTGACCTTGACGTCGACCACCGGGTAGCCAGCCATCACGCCGGTGTTGAGCGTACCGCGCACACCCTTTTCAACCGCAGGGATATATTCGCGCGGAACGGTGCCGCCCTTGATCGCGTCGACGAACTCGAAGCCCTTGCCGGCTTCTTGCGGTTCGATCTTCAGGACCACGTGACCGTACTGGCCACGACCACCGGACTGCTTGACGAACTTGCCTTCGGACTCTTCGCAGACCTTGCGGATCGTTTCGCGGTAAGCCACTTGTGGCTTGCCGACGGTCGCTTCGACGCCGAATTCGCGCTTCATGCGGTCAACGATAATTTCCAGGTGCAGCTCGCCCATACCACCGATGATGGTCTGGCCCGACTCTTCGTCGGTCTTGACGCGGAACGAAGGATCTTCCTGTGCCAGGCGGTTCAGCGCCAGGCCCATTTTTTCCTGGTCGACCTTGGTCTTCGGCTCGACAGCCTGCTGGATCACCGGCTCAGGGAACACCATCTTTTCGAGGGTGATGATCGACGATGGATCGCACAGCGTTTCGCCGGTGGTCGCGTCTTTCAGGCCCACTGCCGCGGCGATATCGCCGGCATGGACTTCCTTGATTTCTTCGCGCTGGTTCGCGTGCATCTGCAAAATACGGCCAAGACGCTCTTTCTTGTTCTTGATCGGATTGAACACGGTGTCGCCCGACTTGATCATGCCCGAGTAGACGCGGAAGAAGATCAGCTGGCCGACGAACGGGTCGGTCATGATCTTGAATGCCAGCGCCGAGAACTTCTCGTCGTCCTGGGCTTTGCGCGTGGTCGGCTGGTCGTCTTCGTCCATGCCCTTGACCGGTGGAATATCCACTGGCGATGGCAGGTACTCGATCACGCCGTCGAGCATGGCTTGCACGCCCTTGTTCTTGAACGCGGTGCCGCACATCATCGGGACGATTTCCGACGCGATGGTACGCATGCGCAGGGCCATCTTGATTTCGTCTTCCGACAGGTCGCCTTCTTCAAGGTACTTGTTCATCAGTTCGTCGGTCGCTTCGGCAGCCGCTTCGACCATCTTCAGACGCCATTCGTTGGCCAGCTCTTGCAGCTCGGCCGGAATCTCGCGGTAGTCGAACTTCATGCCCTGCGACGCGTCGTCCCAGTAGATTGCCTTCATCTTGACGAGGTCGACCACGCCCTTGAAGTTCTCTTCGGCGCCGATCGGGATCTGCAGCGGAATCGGGTTCGCCTTCAGGCGCGCGCGCATCTGCTCGTAGACCTTGAAGAAGTTCGCGCCGGTACGGTCCATCTTGTTGACGAACGCAAGACGTGGCACCTTGTACTTGTTGGCCTGGCGCCATACGGTTTCCGACTGTGGCTGAACACCGCCCACTGCGCAGTAAACCATGCAAGCACCGTCGAGCACGCGCATCGAGCGCTCGACTTCAATGGTGAAGTCGACGTGGCCCGGGGTGTCGATAATGTTGATGTGGTGCTCAGGGAAGTTGTTAGCCATCCCTTTCCAGAAGCAGGTGGTGGCAGCCGAGGTAATCGTGATACCGCGTTCCTGCTCCTGCTCCATCCAGTCCATGGTGGCCGCGCCGTCATGGACTTCGCCGATCTTGTGGTTTACGCCCGTGTAGAACAGAACGCGCTCGGTGGTGGTGGTCTTACCAGCATCGATGTGAGCGGAGATACCGATATTGCGGTAGCGCTCAATGGGGGTCTTGCGTGCCATAATTAATCCTAAATCTTTGAATGGACAAAACCGAGCGGCATTTTGAGATCAAAATGTGCCCGGCCTCGAACAACAGATACTTGGCCGCGCCCCTCGCAGGGTCTGGCCAGTTTATTAGAAGCGGAAGTGCGAGAACGCCTTGTTCGCTTCAGCCATGCGGTGAACTTCGTCACGCTTCTTCATTGCGCCGCCGCGCATTTCAGCCGCTTCCATCAGCTCACCGCCTAAGCGTTGTGGCATGGATTTTTCGCTGCGCTTGTTTGCGGCTTCGCGCAACCAACGCATGGACAGCGCCATACGGCGAACCGGACGAACCTCAACTGGCACCTGGTAGTTGGCGCCACCGACGCGGCGGGATTTCACCTCGACCATCGGCTTGCAGTTGTTGATCGCGGTAGCGAACACTTCGAGCGGGTCCTTGCCGGACTTCGTTTTGATGTGTTCAAACGCACCGTAGATGATGTTTTCAGCGACCGACTTCTTGCCGGACAGCATCAGAACGTTGACGAATTTGGCGACATCTTGGTTACCGAACTTTGGATCCGGCAAGATTTCGCGCTTGGGTACTTCACGACGACGTGGCATATCAATTCCTTCCTGTCTTCAGTTGAGCGCGCCTGGCGCACTCGCGGAGGCCATCATAGCCTTCCACTTACTCGACCATTACGGTCGGTTCAACTCGTTAAAATGGTTAACCGCTAGCGACAACAAAAATTACTTCTTGCCGGCTTTCGCTTTCTTGGTACCGTACTTCGAACGCGACTGCTTACGATCCTTGACGCCCTGGGTATCGAGTGCACCGCGAACCATGTGGTAACGCACACCTGGCAAGTCTTTGACACGACCGCCGCGCAGCAGGACAACGCTGTGCTCTTGCAGGTTGTGGCCTTCACCGCCGATGTACGAAATGACTTCGAAACCGTTGGTCAGGCGAACCTTGGCGACTTTACGCAGAGCCGAGTTTGGCTTCTTTGGAGTCGTCGTATAAACACGTGTGCATACGCCACGCTTTTGCGGGCTGTTTTCCAGCGCCGGCGATTTGCTCTTGACGCGTACGGAAACACGCGGCTGGCGAATCAGTTGATTGATGGTTGGCATCGTTCTAAATCCAACAAAATTGCAACGTTGATAACCCGGGCGGTTGCCCGGGGACTAAAACCTAGTCCCGGTTTGCACTGACAAAGGAGCCGTGATCGCCACTCCCGGCGGGGGTGGAGAAGATGGGTAGTCGATGTTCAGAATAAATTCGAGAACTCGCGAGTATAGACCCGATGCCGGGGACGGTCAACCAGTTTACCGTCTGCATGTGGTTAAAGCGGCGGGTAGCGGGCCGATCACAGAGCCGGTGTCTTTATCGGAAGGCAAGAGTGTACGCCCTTTCGCGCAACAGCCGCGCGCTTTCGCTGCGCCTGCATATATATAGTGCGCGGCGGCGCCGGTTTTTGGCCTATGGCACAAAAAAGACACGATAATACGTAACTTTTGCCCTTGATCAAGCCCTTCGATGCGATTCCTGCCACGCCCCGCCACGCTCTACCTGCTGCTGACCTACCTGGCGCTGTCGGCGGTGCCCTTCGTCCCCATCTTGTTCGGCAAGCCGCTGGAGCGCCCCTGGCAGGTGCTCGGGATCGAGACCGTGGCCTGGGTCGCGGCCTGGGCCATCTTCAAGCGTCCGGCCTGGTTCCACTGGCTGTTGATCCCGGCCTTCCTGGCGCTGCCGACCGAAATCTACCTGTTCGCCTATTACGGCCAGGGCATCTCGACCCACCACCTTGGCATCATTGCCGAGACCAGTCCGCGCGAGGCGATCGAATTCCTGGGCCGCAAAGTGTGGCTGATGGGCGCGGTGATGCTTGGCGTGGCCGCCTGGTGGGCGAGTACCCTGCGCGCGGCGCGCGCCACGCGCGAGCTCGACTGGACTGACGGGTCGCGCTGGCTCACCCTGGCCGTGCTCGCCGGCGGCGGCGCGCTGTGGTCCTACGGATGGGAATTCGGGATCGCGCCGCGCCCGTCAGCC
>JBAQKU010000134.1:0-11031 GCA_049301315.1 Telluria sp. | reverse complement strand
AAAGATCCGCGCCGCCCTGCGCGCGCCCGGATCGGTCGCCGTATTCGTACCGGGATGCAAGCCGCCGGCGCCGGTGCCGTTGTGGCTGTATCCGGCGCAGGACGACGCCAACGAGACGCGCGCGGCGGCCAAGGGCGAACCGCAGCAGCCGGTCGAGAAAAGCCGTGTCAGCACCGATTCCGAGGCGCGCAAACGGCGCGCCGAATCGGTCGAGACGCCAGACAACAAGAGCCCGTTCATGCTGCTGTTCCGGGCCGAGAGCCTGTTTACCTGGGCCGAATACGTCAAGGTCGACCGTCCGCTGGACGAGGACGATAACGAGCATGCCGAGAAAGCGGCCAACGACCTCGACATCCTGAGCGTGACCAACGACGGCCGCACGACCGCCAGCCGGATCCGTTTCGACCTCGACCTGCCATCGGAGTCGGACGACGACCTGGTGCTGGCCGACGGCATCCTGCTGCCCGAATGGCACTACCGCAAACAGCAATTGCAGCCGGCGCACTGCCGCCTGCAGATGATGCTGGCGCGGCACGCCGAACCATGCGAGCTGCCGCTGGCCCTGCGGCCGGCCGCCAAGCGCCTGCGCAACCAGTTCCAGGCCCTGACCACGCAGCGCACGCGATTGCACGGGCAAGCGACCGGCAGCGACCTCGACCTCGACGCCTGCGTCAGGTATGCGGCGGAAAAGGCGAGCGGCGTGCCGACCGCCGAACCCGGACTATACCTCGACAGCCGCAACCAGCAGCGCGACTTGTCGTGCCTGCTGCTGGCCGACCTGTCGCTCTCGACCGACGCCTGGGTCAACGACACGTCGCGCGTGATCGACGTCATTCGCGACAGCATGTACCTGTTTAGCGAAGCGCTGGCGGCAACGGGCGACCGCTTTGCGCTGTACGGTTTTTCTTCGGTGCGCCGCGACAAGGTGCGTTACCACCTGCTCAAGGGCTTCGACGAGCGTTACAACGACCAGATCCGTGGCCGGCTGGCGGCCCTGAAGCCGGGTTTCTATACACGCATGGGGGCCGCGATCCGCCACTCCGCGGCGATCCTGTCGAAACAGAAATCGAGCCGGCGCCTGCTGCTCATCATCACCGACGGCAAGCCGAACGACCTCGACAAATACGAGGGCCGCTACGGCATCGAGGACACCCGGGCCGCGATCGGCGAAGCGCGCCGGCTCGGCCTGACGCCGTTCTGCGTCACGATCGACCAGAAGGCAGGCGACTACCTGCCCCACCTGTTCGGCGCCAGCGGCTTTGTGGTGGTCAGGAATGCGGCGATGCTGCCGCAGGTGTTGCCGCGTTTGTATGTGCAGCTCACCGAGGCGCATTAAGGCCTGAAACCACGTCACGACGCGTAGGCAAGCCGGAACGCCTCGTCGAGCAGCTCCGGCTCGAAGATCATGCGCTCCTTGCCGGTCAACAGCACGAAGTGCTTGCCGCTGCAGCGCGCCAGCAGCGACATGCCCAGCCGTTCGGCCACCATGTGCCCCATCTGGGTGGTGCCGGAACGCGACAGCAGGAACGGGATGCCCATCTGCGCGCCCTTGATGACCATTTCGGAGGTGAGCCGCCCGGTGGTATAGAACACCTTGTCCTCGCCGCTCACATGGTCGAGCCACATCTTGCCGGCGATCGCGTCGACCGCATTGTGGCGCCCGACGTCCTCGATGAAATAAATCAGTTCGCCGCTGCCCGAAAACAGCGCGCAGCCGTGCACGGAACCGGCCTGCTTGTAGATCGACTGCTGCGTGCGCACCGTATCGACGATGCGGTACAGGGTCGATTGCAGCAGGCGCGCGTCCGGCGTGAGCACGATCTCGTCGACCTCGTCCATCAGCGAGCCGAATACCGAGCCCTGGCCGCAGCCGGTCGTCACCACGCGGCGCGCGGTGCGCTCTTCGATATCGGTGATCCCGCCACGCGTTGTGACGGCAACCGCATCGACCTCCCAATCGACCTGCACCGAAACGATCTCCGCTATCGACCTGACCAGGCGCTGGTTGCGCAGGTAGCCCAGGGTGAGCGCTTCAGGCGCGCCGCCCAGCGTCATCAGGGTGACCAGTTCGCGCTTGTCGACGTAGATCGTGAGGGCCCGTTCGGCCGGAATCGCAATCGTCGAACGGCGGCCCCGCTCGTCCATGACCTCGACGTCGCAAGTGAGCTCGATCGTCGCATTCGACAAGACAGGACGAAGCCGCGTGGGATCTCTCAATTGCCCACCTTACTTCTTCGCCGCGGGCGCGGGAGCGGTAGCAGGCGCCGCGGATGGCGCCGGCAGCGCGGCGACATAGGCACCCGGATTGGTGCATGCCGGGAAGGTCCCCGGCGCCACGGCGGGACTGTCCTTCTTGCGGTGGCTTGCGGCGAGCTTGTCCTGCACCAGGCACAGCTTGTAGCCGCTCACCTTGTCGGACCAGCCCGCCTTATCCTTCGCCGCCGCCGCCTTGGCCGCGGCTTCCTCGCTCGGCGGCGGCAGTTTCGCCATCGCCAGCCCTGCCATCAGCGCTGCCGCCAATCCTACGCTCCATTTGTTCATATCTTCCGCCTCCGTTCTAAACCTCCAACGGCGCGCCGCCCTGGGCCGCCCCTTCTTCGGAGCGCACGCGCGCCACCTTGCCGCTGACAACGTCCTGGTACCAGAGCTCATGGTGCTCCCTGGCCCAGGTGTCGTCGACATACCCGGTGCGCATTCCCTCGTATGCCCCTTCCATGCCGATCGTGCCGAGATAGATATGGCCGAACGAACCGGCGGCGATCAGGACCGCGCCGACGATGTGGATCACGTTGGCAAGCTGCATATTGGCGCGCGTGTACTCGATGCCGGGCACCAGCATGTCGAGCACCAAGCCGGATGCGCTGGCGATCAGGCCCAGCACCACCATGCCGCCCCAGAACCACATCTTTTCGCCGAAATTGAAGCGCCGCGAGGCCGTCGGCAGATTGTCCTTCACGTAAATCACGAAGAACACCACGATCGACACCGTAAACACCGGCCCGGCGAAGTTGTGCAGGTTCTTCAAGAGATAGGCCAGCCAGCCGAACAGGGTATGCCCGAACACCGGCAGCAGCACGTATTTTCCAAACAGGATGGTCAGGCCCGACACCATCAGCACCACGAAGCTGATCGCGACGCTCCAATGGGCGATGCGCTCGACCGAGGTGAAACGCTCGATCAGGCGGCCGCTGCGGGCCTGCTTCAATTTGATCGGTCCGCGCAGCCAGTAGAATGCGCCAATTCCGACCAGGATGAGCAGCAGCAGCCAGCCGCCGTATCTGGTCAGCGGACCGTTGCGGTACGCGCGCCACGCTTCCCCTGCCGTGGTAGCGCGCGCCTGCCCGGGAAACTGTGCCTTGGCCTGGACCAGTACGCCGGACTCGAGCGCAGGCAGGCTGGAATAGTGCGCGGTTCCGTCCTTGACCACACGCATGGTCGGCGCCAGGTTGCCGGGCTGCTCGCGGGTGCGCTCGGCCTCGACCGACTCCACCGCGGGCGCCGTCCCGTTCGGCGCCGGCTTGATCACGCCGCTGACCTGGGCCGGCGCGGCGCTGCAGGCCGCGCCCAGCGCCAGCGCGCAGACAAGATTGGCAAGCGTTTTTTTCATCGTGGCTTCCCCTGCAGGTGCTCAGTTGACCTTGAGGTACTCGTTTTGCGCCTGTGCGCGTGCGCGCAACTGGTTTTCCCAGGCGGCCTTCTGGCCCGGCGTGTAGCCCTTGGCGGTATGCACGTTGGCGGTGCCTTCCCAGGCTTTCGCGTCGGGCTGGGAGGACGACGCGCTCTGTTCCTTCTCGCCGCAGGCAACCAGGGACAGGACCGACAGGAAAACGGCAACGATTCTGATCATGATTTTTTCTCCGCTTCGGGCGCCTTGGCATCGGGATGGGGCGGCTGGCCGTAGGCGGTACCCCAGCCCCACACCTCGCTGCCGTTACCACGGCGCACAACGCGGGTGCGGAAGATGTCGGCGATCACATCGCCGTCGCCGGCCAGCAAGGCCTTGGTCGAACACTGTTCGGCGCAGGCCGGCAATTTGCCTTCTGACAGGCGGTTGCGGCCATATTTTTCGAACTCGGCCTGGGAGCCGTTTTCTTCCGGGCCTCCGGCGCAGAAGGTGCACTTGTCCATCTTGCCGCGCAGGCCGAAGGTGCCGTTGGCGGGAAACTGCGGCGCGCCGAACGGGCAGGCGTAGGAGCAGTAGCCGCAGCCGATGCAGACATCCTTGTCGTGCAGTACCACGCCTTCGTCGGTTCGATAGAAGCAGTCGACCGGACAGACCGCCATGCAGGGCGCGTCCGAACAATGCATGCAGGCGACCGACATCGATTTTTCCTGGCCGATCACGCCGTCGTTGATCGTGACCACCCGGCGCCGGTTCACGCCCCACGGCACTTCATGCTCGTTCTTGCAGGCGGTGACGCAGCCATTGCATTCGATGCAGCGCTCCGCATCGCAGATGAATTTCATTCGGCCCATGTTTTCAGTCTCCTAAGCGGCATTCCCGGATCAAGCGACGATCTTTTCAATATTGCAGATCGTGGTTTTTGTTTCCTGCATCATCGTCACGGAATCGTAGCCATACGTGGTCGCCGTGTTGACCGCTTCACCGCGCACGACCGGCGCCGCACCTTCCGGGTAATACTCTTTCAGGTCCTTGCCCTGCCACCAGCCCGAGAAGTGGAACGGGATGAAGGCGGTGTCGGGGCCGACGCGCGGCGTGACCAGCGCCTTGACCTTGAGGCGCGCGCCGGTCGGCGTAGCCACGATCACGTATTCGCCGTTGCGGATGCCGCGCTCGGAGGCCGCCTTCGGGTTGATCTCGACAAACGCATCCTGCTGCAGTTCGGCCAGCCACGGATTGGAGCGCGTTTCCTCCCCGCCCCCTTCATATTCGACCAGGCGTCCCGAGGTGAGGATGATCGGGAATTTCTCGTACAGCTTCTCGTCCACGTTCTTCTGCTGCAGCGACTTGAACAAGGTCGGCATGCGCCAGAACCCCTTCTTGTCGTCGTGGGTCGGATACTTGGCGACCAGGTCGGGCCGGGTGCCGTAGATCGGTTCGCGATGCAGCGGCACCGGGTCGGGGAAATTCCAGACCACCGCGCGCGCCTTGGCATTGCCGAACGGGTGCACTCCATGCACCTTGAGCGTGACGCGCTGGATGCCGCCGGACAGGTCGGTCTTCCAGTTCTTGCCCTCTGCCGCTTTCTGCTCGGCCTCGGTCAGGTCGCTCCACCAGCCCAGCTTTTTCAGCAGCACATGGTCGAACTCCGGGTAGCCGCCGGCGATCTCGGAGCCCAGCGAATGCGAGCCGTCGCCTGCCAGCAGGTTCACGCCATCGCGCTCGACGCCGAAATTGGCGCGGAAATTGCCGCCGCCGTCCATCACATGCTTGCTGGTGTCGTACAGGTTGGCGGTGCCGGGATGCTTGAGTTCAGGGGTGCCGTAGCAAGGCCACGGCAGGCCGAAATAGTCGCCCGTCAGGTCGTAGCCGGAGACGGCGTCCTTGCCGCCCTTGCACTTGAGCGTCTTGACGTCGAACATGTGCATATTGCGCATGTGCGCCTTGAGCCGCTCGGGCGACTGCCCGGTGTAGCCGATGGTCCAGGTGCCGCGGTTGATCTCTTCGAGCATCGATTCCGGCTGCGGCTCCATCATGCCGCCCTTGCCCGGCACCAGCTTGATCCTGGCGACGAGCTGCTTGCCGAAGCCGAGCTTTTCGGCCAGCTGGTACATGATCATGTGATCGGTGCGCGACTCGAACAGCGGCTCGATGACTTTTTCGCGCCATTGCAAGGAGCGGTTCGAGGCGGTGACCGAACCGGAGGTCTCGAACTGGGTCGCCGCCGGCAGCAGGTACACGGCGCGCTTGGGGTTCAGGTCCTGGCCGTCCACCTTCATCGCCGCCATCGCGGCGCTGGCCGACGGATACGGGTCGATCACCACCAGCAGGTCGAGCTTGTCGAAGGCCTTCTTCATTTCCAGGCCGCGGGTTTGCGAATTGGGCGCGTGGCCCCAGAACACCATGGCCTTGACGTTGTGGTCCTGGTCGATCAATTCATTTTTTTCCAGCACCGCGTCGATCCAGCGCGACACGGTGGTGCCGGATTTTTCCATCATGGCCTGCGAGGCATACTGCTTCTTGACCCATTCGTAATCGACGCCCCACACGGAGCACCAGTGTTTCCAGGCGCCCGTCGCCAGGCCGTAATAGCCAGGCAGCGAATCCGGATTGGGGCCGACGTCGGTCGCTCCCTGCACGTTGTCGTGGCCGCGGAAGATATTCGCGCCGCCGCCGGCCTTGCCGATATTGCCGAGCGCCAGTTGCACGATGCAAGACACGCGCACCATCGCATTGCCGATCGAATGCTGGGTCTGGCCCATGCACCAGACCAGGGTCGAGGGGCGGTTCTTCGCCATCGTCTCGGCCGCCTTGAACACTTCCGCTTCCGGTACCCCGCACGCGTCCTCGACCTTGTCCGGGGTCCACTTCATGACCTCCTCGCGCACCTGGTCCATGCCGTAGACGCGGTCGTTGATGAACTGCTTGTCTTCCCATCCGTTCTTGAAGATGTGATACAGCATCCCGTACAGATAGACGATGTCGGTGCCGGAGCGGATCCGCACGTATTGGTCGGCCTTGGCCGCGGTGCGGGTAAAGCGCGGGTCGACCACGATCATCTTGCAGCCGCTTTCTTTCGCGTGCAGCATGTGCAGCATCGACACCGGATGCGCTTCGGCCGCGTTCGAGCCGATATACATCGCCGCCTTGGCGTTCTGCATATCGTTGTAGCTGTTGGTCATGGCGCCGTAGCCCCAGGTGTTGGCGACGCCGGCCACGGTGGTGGAGTGGCAGATCCGGGCCTGGTGATCGGTATTGTTGGTGCCGAAGAAGGAGACGAACTTGCGCAGCAGCGCGGCCTGTTCGTTATTGTGCTTGGACGAGCCGACCCAGAACACGGAATCGGGCCCGGTGGTCTTTTTCATCTCGAGCAGGCGCGCCGAAATCTCGCTCAGGGCGGTATCCCAGCTGATGCGCTGGTATTTGCCGTCGACCAGCTTCATCGGGTACTTCAGGCGGTATTCGCCATGACCGTGCTCGCGCAGCGCCGCGCCCTTGGCGCAATGCGCGCCCAGGTTGATGGGCGAATCGAACACCGGCTCCTGCCTGATCCACACCCCGTTTTCGACCACCGCATCGACCGCGCAGCCGACCGAACAATGGGTGCAGACGGTGCGCTTGACCTCGATCTTGCTGGCGCCCTTGGCCTGGTCGGCGGCGCCGGCCTGCTGGATCAGCCCCAGCTGCCCGGCCGCGATACCGGCGCCGACCCCGATCCCGGAGCGCTTCAGGAACATGCGGCGGTCCATGGTGGGGAGCGCGCGCGACAGACTGTCGGCCAGGCTGGACGAAAAACGCGTGTCCGTACGCTGGCCGGATTGACCTTTGCGAGTCAACAGCATGGTGTCACCTTGATGGTTAAATTGTGGTGGTGCGGTAGTATTTTTTGACGTGTTCGGTCAGGCGGTAGCCGTCGCCCGCCGGCTCGGCCGGCGTGGATGCTTCAGATGCAACAGTGTCGGATGAAATTTTGACCGCCGCGGCTGCTGTCGCGGCAAGTCCGAGGGCGCCGAAGAAGCGTCGTCTCACGATCTTTTCTTGCTCTGCCATGATCGTCTCCTGGAGATGAGGCACGAACTTTTATAGATTCTTTTACTGCTTAATTTTCAAAAGGTAACACATTTTTTTCCAAAATGCATGCAAATAAAAAACATTTTTAATTTGGATGGTTGAATGAGGGCGTGCGGCCAGGAGCGCCGGGCGGCCTGCCTCAGTCCATGTCGAACGCCTGCATTTCCACCTCAAAAAACGCACGCGCGAGACGCGCCACCGGCACGTAGAAGCGCGCGCTTTGCTGCCCTTCGAGGGCGCCGCACAGCGTGCCGACCCAGGTTTGCATGTGGCTCGCGAAGAACGCTTTCTGGGTCGCGATTGCGCCGTTGAGCGCGTCGTCGGACGCGATCAGGTAGCGCATCACTTCGCACAGGCTGGCGATGTGGTCTTCGCTCTCGACCACGGCGGCCGAGCGCTCCACGCCCAGCCTGGCCATGTCGCCGCGCAGTGCGACAAGCGGCTTTTCCATCAGAAAACCGGACAGGTAATACGAGCCATACAGCATCACCTCGGGTTTACCCACACCGAGAAAGAGCAGCTCATACTCGTCGCGCACCACGTCCGCGGCGGCGCCTTTGCAGGCGGCCACCAGGTCGGCCCAGGCCCGTTCCAGCACGCCCTCGCCGTGCGTGCCGGCCGAGGCGATCGTATCGAGCAGCGCCTGCGATGGCGGCGCGTAAAACAGGGTCGCCAGCAGGCCGTACAAATCGGCGCGCGCGGTTTCTTCGCCGTGGTCGGGAGTTTCAAACTTCAATGCCTGGGTGCTTGTCATGTCGGTCCCGGTGATTGGTCAATGCGGCCGCTTCAAATCGGTGATCGAAGCCTCCTGCCTGTTCTCCATCATGTCGATCACGCGGCAATCGGAACACATCCGGATGCGGTCGACATTCCCTGCGAACATGCCGTGCAGCGACAGCTTCGCCACCATGTTTTCGATCATCGCCAGGGTGCCGAACGGCGTGTCGCAGCGTATGCAGTGATAGGGATGGGCTTCATTGAGCACCGCCGGCTGCCTGGCCGCGCCGGTCAGCAACAGGCGCGGCGTAAGGCTGATTGCGTGTTCCGGACAGGTCGTTTCGCATAGCCCGCATTGCACGCAATTTTTCTCCACGAAACGCAGCTGCGGCTCGTTCGGGTTGTCCATCAGTGCCGATGCGGGGCAGGCCCCGACGCACGACATGCACAGGGTGCAGCTGTCGCGATTGACGCTGACCGCACCGTACGGAGCGCCCGCCGGCAAGGCGATCTGGTCCTGCGGGGTGGGCGCGAATTCGAGCAGGTGCACCAGAACGAAATCGAGCGCGTTGCGCTTTTCCGCCGCAAGGTTGAAGCCTGCGGCCTGCGCCGGCGCCTGGGCCGGCTGCAAGGCATGCAAGGCGGTCTCGAGTTCGGACGCGGTACTCGCGCGGATCAGCCGGAAGTGGGCGCCGGCATACCCCAGCCCGGACATGACCGCCTGCGCGACCTCCATCTGCGCGGCCAGCGCGTCAAGGTATTGGGGCGCCTCGTCGCCCGTGACCAGGACACTGACATTGGCCGCGCCATACGCGAGCGCGGCCAGCCACAGGTCGATGCCGGCCGATGCCGGGTAATGCAGCGCGACCGGGATCACGCGCGCCGGAAAGCCCTGCCCGCCGCCCCGGGCCAGGCGCCCGGCCTGGCCGATCAGTTCCTCGCCCTTCCCTTCGCCATGCAGCAGCAGCGCCGCGTCCCTGCCGCCGGCGCGCGCGTAGGTGGCCAGCAAGGTCTTCAGGCGCAATCCCATGTCGGGCGCGCGCGGATAGGCGTAGGCGAGCGCTCCGGACGGGCACACCGTGGTGCAGGCGCCGCAACCGGCGCACAGCTTGGGGTTGACCTTGATATGGTTGCCGTCATGCGCGATCGCCTCGGCCGAGCAAATGTCGACGCAGGCGTTGCAGCCGATCTTGCCGTTGCGGCTGTGGGCGCACAGCTTTTCCTTGTAGGCGAAAAATTTCGGCTTTTCGAACTCGCCTGTCAGTTGTGTCAGTTTCAGCGCCGCCTCGCTTTGCCGCAGCCGATCGTGGCCCGGCGCGAAATACCCCTGCGGCGGCTCGTGCGCCATCAGCAGCGGCGTCGGCGACAGGTCCAGCACCAGGTCGTAGGCGCCGCTGCGCTCGGTGGCCTGGCGCGCGAAGTCGATGGCGCCAACCGGCCCGCACGCGCTGACGCAGTCGCGATGCGAGCGGCATTTTTCCAGATCGATCTGGAAGGTCAGGTCGATCGCATTTTCCGGACACGCCTCAATGCAGGCGGTGCAGCGGGTGCACGCTTCCAGGTCGATCGGATTTGCCTGCTGCCAGCTGACCTTGAACTCACCGAGCCAGCCGGCAATGCGCACGCGTTGACCGGAAAAGGTGGGGAAAGCGCGCTCCTGCAGGAACTGCTCGGAGCTTCCCGCGCAAAGCAGCACGCTGACCTCGAGTTGCGCTCCGATCTGGTGCGCCCACGGCAAGGCCTGGTCGGCGGCGCCGACGATCAGCACTCGCCCGTGCGATTCGAACGCGACCGCCGCTACCGGTTCCGGATCGGGCAAGGCAGCCGCCGCCAGCAGCGCCGCCATCTTGGGCAGCGCCTGGCCGGCCTGCGCGCTCCAGCCGCCGCTTTCGCGCAGATTGACGAAGCGGATCGGCGCCGCCGTCTTCTTTTGCCGCGCCAGCTCGGAAAACAGGGCGCGCTCCTGGGTGCAAGCGACCACCACGTCGTCGGCGCCGCCGATCGCCTCGAGGTAGCTTCCGACTTCGCGCCGGCATAATTCGGTCGCGACCGGCAAGGGCCCGGTGCCCAGCGCGTCGCCCAGTCTGGCACCGGCGCCGGCGTCGAGCGGCATGGTGCGGTTGCAATTGCATACTTTGAAGCGCGTTGTCATCGGGGCCTCAGGCGGGATGGTCGGATTCGGAAGCGCTGCTGCTCGTGATGGCGCCAGGCTCGTCGCCTGGCACGGGATCGGGCGCCGGCGGCGCCGCGGCCAGCGCCGGCTCCAGGGTTTTTTCGATCAGCTGCATCAAAGGGTTTTCGAAGCAGGAACGCGGGTCCAGCAGGCCCTTGGCGTGATTGAGCATGGCCAGCATGGCCGGCTCGATAGGCTCGAATGTGTTGTAGTCGCCCACATAGGTATCGAGGCCGTCCATGATGTTGAATTGCGGGTCGGAGAACAGCGTTTTGAGCGCCGAACGGCGCACCGCTTCATCCACGCCGCGCGCGAGAAACGGCGTGAAATCGGAATCATGGGTCAGTTGCCCGGCATCGGTGAGGGTCGGCAGCGTCTCGGGCGCGCCGGCGGCGCTTGGCTGCGTGCCAGGCGTGGCCGCAGGCGCAGGCGCCGGTGGCGCCTCGGC
>JBAQKU010000133.1:0-8087 GCA_049301315.1 Telluria sp. | reverse complement strand
GGCGCTGACCGTGCTCTGGCTTGCCGGCGCAATGATGTATGTCTGGATGATCGCGCTCATTTTTTACCGCTACACTTTTTTCCGCTTCGATCCGCAGGACTTGACGCCGCCATACTGGATCAATATGGGCGCGATGGCGATCTCGGCCCTGGCGGGGGCGCTGCTGATCGGCATTGCCGGGCGCTCGCCGCTGCTCGCGTCGCTGCTTCCGTTTACCAAGGGCCTGACCCTGCTGTTCTGGGCCACCGCCACCTGGTGGATTCCGATGCTCGTGGTCCTCGGCGTATGGCGTTACGTTTACCACAAGCTGCCGCTCAGTTATGACCCGCTGTTCTGGGGCGCGGTGTTCCCGCTCGGGATGTATACGACCGCCACCTACCGCCTGGCAGACGCATTCGGACTGCCGTTCCTGTTTATCATTCCGCGCCTGTTCATCGGCCTGGCGCTGACCGCCTGGCTGCTGGGGTTCCTCGGCTTGACCATGAATCTGCTGGCCGGACTGCGGCGCGCGGCATACCGGCATGCGGGCTCACTCTGAGCGCGCCGCCACAGACCCATTTCACCCAAGGAGACATGCCATGAACACCAAGCGCTCACACTATATCGGGCCGGTTGCGCCAGCGCAGAACGGCGCGCAGAACGCGACGCGCTCGCGCTCCGGAAAAAGCGGCAGCACCTTGCTGCTGGGCTGGGTCGTGTCGATGATCGGCATCGTCATCTACTTCTTTGTCATGTCGAGCGGGGACCAGCAATCGGACCTGCTGACCGCCCTGATCGCGAGCGGACCGCTGGGCTGGTCGGCGCTGCTGGTGATCCTGATCGGCATCGGCCTGTGGTTTACCGGCTGCATCGGCCTGCTCAAGGAGGCCGAGGACGCCGGGCGTGAGGAGTGAGCCTACCGGTTTGGCGGCGCCAGCAAATCGGAGCGGGGGAAACTCCATTGCGGCACATGGCGCGGGCAGGGCCGGTTCTTGAAGTCGTCGTAGCGCATCGTTGTGAAATTGTTGTCTGGCCGCTCGCCGAAACGCAGATCCCATGCGGCGCTGTCACCGAGCCAGGGCGCGCGAACGAAACGCAGCCACGCCTCGGCATGGCAGTTCGATTCCTTCAGTGTGCGCAGGACATCGAGCCGGCCTACGTATTGCGCCTGCAACGCGATCGCCGGCGTCACGCCCGGGGCAAACGGGCCACCGGAAAAGCCTGGCGCGCACTGCGTTGCCGGTAGCAGGCCGGGGGCAAGGCTCAGGATGCCGCGCCGCAGCGCGAAGCTTCCCGCAGCCTCGCGGCGCTCGACCGACACGAAGCTCCAGCACACGGGATTGGCCGGATACGCCGACATCGACACATCGACAACGGCGGAATCGCTTGTTTGAATGGCGTTGGCGACGATGCGCTTGCCTTGCGCCGAACCACAGGCTTGCAGCGCGACGAATGCGATGCCGACGCCAAAGGCGCCGATCAGGGTGCGTCGGTCGGCGGCGCGCGAGCGATGCTGCAAGCAGCCGAACAGCGCAGCGGCCAGCACAAGCACGGCCAGCGAGCTCCACGACAAGAATCCCTGTACCGTGAAAAACAGGGGAACGCCCGTCAGCACCGCCAGCAAAAATATCTTCAGTGGCCGGCTTGTCACCATCATTGCCATCGGCACCCCGAACACGACCCAGAACAGCGGTTCGATGATGAAGACCATGTCGCCATACAACCAGCGCGAGTCGAACGGGTGGAACGGATGAATCCCGTATGAATTGAGGTAGTCCATCAGCAGATGGAGCGCGAAGCCCAGGCCGATGGCCAGCAAGGCGCCGCTGCGCGCGCTGCGACTTTGCTGCATCAGCTTGCGTGCAGCCGGCCAGGCGAGCCAGATCATTGCCATCAGCAAGATCGCCTGGGGAAGCGCGTAGAGCAGGGTATGGGTATGTCCGCGGTGGTGCAGCAAATAGCCAAGCGGCCTCGGCAAAAGCGGCGCGAGCAGGAAGTCGAGGTCGGGGACGTTGTTCGCCGCCCAGGCGGAAAACAGCAGCAGGCGCCGGCGCACCCGCTGTTGCCGGGGGTCCGCCTCCGGCTTCAGGCAGCGATGCAGCAGCTCTCCGGCCGCCAGGCCGGAGACCGAATGGCTCAGGTTATCCATGCACGGATCTTACACGGCAAGCGCACAGCTGGTCTTAATGAGGTACATTTGTCGTGAATCTTTTCCATTCAGGAGCGACTCAGATGCGACACGATCAAAGAAAAATATTGCTTGGGCTGGTGCTCGGGCTGTCCGCACTGCCGGCCCTGGCCGAGCTCGAACCGACCGGCGCGCCGCCGCCGGCGAAGGGCTGGCGTGCCGAAACGGTGGCCGAGGGCATTCGCGAACCGTGGGGCATGGCCTGGCTGCCCGACGGCAGGCTCTTGATCACCAGCAAGCGCGGCACCCTGCATGTGCTGAACGGCAAGCGCTTCGACGCGATTCCCCTGGAAGGGCTGCCCGAGGTGTACACCGGCGGGCAGGGCGGTTTGCTCGACATTGCGCTGCACCCGGGCGACAAGGCCAATGTGCGCGTCTACATGACCATGGCGAGCGGGACCGACAGCGCCAACCGCACCATCCTGGTCCAGGGCGTATTCGACGGCAAGCGGGTGCACGGCATCGAGACGCTGTTTCGCGCACAGCCTGACAAGGGCGGGGGCGAGCATTTCGGATCGCGCCTGGTGTGGTTGCCGGACGGCACGCTGCTGATGAGCGTGGGCGACGGCGGCAATCCGCCGCGCCGCGTGGGCGCCATGCTGGCGCGCGAGCAGGCCCAGAACCTGGGCAGTCATCATGGCGCGATCCTGCGCCTGACGGCCGAGGGCAGGGCCGCGCCTGGCAACCCGCTGGCAAGCCGCCCCGGCGCGCTGCCGGAGATCTGGTCGTACGGGCACCGCAATATCCAGGGCTTGATGCGCGACCCGCAGTCGGGACGGGTGTGGGCGAGCGAGCATGGTCCGCGCGGCGGCGACGAAGTCAACCTGATTGAAGGCGGGCGCAATTACGGTTGGCCGCTGCAAAGTTACGGGCGCGACTACCGCACTGGCGAGCCGGTCGGTCAGCGCGTTGTTGCCGGCATGGTGGCGCCGAAAGCGGCGTGGGTGCCGTCGCCGGCGCCTTCCGGACTGACGATGTATACCGGCAGCCATTTTCCTCAATGGCGCGGCAGCCTGTTCAGCGGCAGCCTGGCCGGCATGGACATTCGCCGTATCGAGCTCGACAAGGACGCGAATGTGGTGCGCCAGGAGCGCCTCGATATCGGCAAGCGCGTGCGCGACGTCAGGCAGGGGCCGGACGGTTACCTGTACGCCATCACGGACGAGGAAAATGGGCGATTGCTGCGCATCGTGCCGGAATAGAGCGGCAGGCAAAGGCCATCATTGCTTGCCGGGGTCCTTGAAATCGGCGACCTGGTCGAATTCGACGTTCTGCAATTTACCGTTCACTTTTTCCACCTTGCGGATGTAGATGGTCTGCACGATGTCGCGCGTGGCCGGGTCGATCCGGACCGGGCCACGCGGGCTCATCCATTTCAATGAGCTGGCGGCCGCGATGAACTTGTCGCCGCCGGCGTCGCCGCCGGTTTTCTTCAGGGCCTCGAAGATCACGTGCATGCCGTCGTAGCCGGCCACCGACATGAAGCTGGCGCGCTTGCCCGGATGGGCCTTGGCGTAGGCCTCGACATAGGCCTTGTTCTCGGGGGACTTGTGCGATTCCGCGTAGTGGAAAGAGGTGATCATTCCGAGCGATGCGTCACCCATCGCATCGATGATGAACTCGTCCGTCAGGTCGCCGGTGGCGATCAGCTTGATGCCTGCTTTGGCCAGAGCACGTTCGGCGTAGCCCTTGACGAAGGCCACGCCCTGCTCGCCGGAAGGCACGAACAGGAATACGGCATCGGGTTTGCTGTCCTTGACCCTTTGCAGGAAGGGAGCGAAATCAGGATTTTTCACCGGGGTGCGCACTTCACCGACGATTTGCCCTCCGGCTGCGGTAAACGATTTCTTGAACTGCGCCTCTGAATCATGCCCGGGACCGTAGTCGGCCACCACGGTGTAGACTTTCTTGATGCCGTTCCTGGCGGCCCAGGTGGCCAGCGGCGCGGTCGTTTGCGGGAGCGTGAACGAGGTGCGCACGATGTACGGGGATTTGGTCGTCACCGCCGACGTCGCCGCATTCAGGACCAGCATCGGTTTTTTGGTCTGGACCGACAGCGGCGCCACCGAAAATGCGGACGGGGTCAGGCCAAAGCCGGCCAGGATGTCGACGTGTTCATTGACCAGCAGTTCCTGTGCATGCCGCTTGCTGATTTCCGGCGCGATGCCGGTATCGTCCCTGACGATCAATGTGACCTTGCGTCCCGCGACCGTATCGCCATGCTTGGCAAGGTACAAACGAGCGCCGCTTTCGATCTGCTGGCCATAGGCTGCGAACGGCCCTGTCATTGGCAGGATCATGCCGATCTTGAGATCCTCGGCGGCCTGTGCCGAAACCATCGTGCCCAGCGCCACAAGAGCGGTGGCGAGCATTTTATTCAGGTGCATGCGTGTCTCCTTATTTTAGGTTGATACCCATCCAGGCTGAAAGCGCCAATCGCCTGCAGCAATGCCTTGGAATCTCATGGTTCGCGCCAGCTCAAACCCGCTCAAGCACCAGCGCAAGATCAGCGCGCGTCTTGCAGGGCAACCGCGGTCACCTTTTGAAGTTCGTCGAAGCTCATGCCTTCGACCATGTCGATCACGCGCGCACCGCTGGCGCCAAGTTCGATCACGGCCAGGTCGGTGTAGATGCGTGAGACGCACTTGACGCCGGTCAGCGGATAGGCGCACGCCTGCACCAGCTTGCTCTCGCCGGTCTTGGTCACGTGCTCCATCATCACATAGGTTTTCTTGGCGCCGATGGCCAGGTCCATTGCGCCGCCGACGGCGGGAATCGCGTCGGGTGCCCCGGTATGCCAGTTGGCCAGGTCGCCGTCGACGGACACCTGGAATGCGCCGAGCACGCACACGTCCAGATGGCCGCCGCGCATCATCGCGAAACTGTCGGCGTGATGAAAGTAGCAGCCGCCAGCGAGCAAGGTCACGGGCTGCTTGCCCGCGTTGATCAGGTCATAGTCTTCCTCGCCCTTGGCCGGGGCCGGTCCGACCCCGATTACCCCGTTCTCGCTATGCAGGATCACTTCGCGGTCGCTCGGAAGATGGTTGGCAACCAGGGTTGGCAAGCCGATCCCGAGGTTGACGACCGCGCCGTCCGGGATGTCGCGCGCCACGCGCGCTGCCATCTGGTCCCTGTTCCATTTGTGTGACTTGGTGTCGCTCATGCTGTTCTCCGATGTCTGTCAGGCGGTCTTGAAACCGGCCGGGCCGGTGGCGGTGCGCGCCACCTTGACCACGTGTTGCACATACAGGCCGGGCGTGACCACGGCCTCCGGGTCGAGGCTGCCCAATTCCACGATGTCATGCACCGACGCGATCGTCACCTTGGCGGCGCTGGCCATGATCGGGCCGAAATTGCGGGCGGTCTTGCGATACACCAGGTTGCCCCAGCGGTCGCCCGTTTCCGCCTTGATCAGGGCGTAGTCGGCATGGATCGGATACTCCAGCACATACTGGCGGCCATTGATCTCACGTGTTTCCTTTCCTTCTGCAAGCAGGGTGCCAAAGCCGGTCGGGGTAAAGAAGGCGCCGATCCCGGCGCCGGCGGCGCGGATGCGTTCTGCCAGGTTACCCTGGGGGACCAGTTCGAGCTCCAGTTTGCCGGAGCGGTACAAGGCGTCGAAGATGTGCGAGTCCGCCTGGCGCGGGAAGGAGCAAATGATCTTGCGCACCTGGCCGGCCTTGAGCAGCGCGGCCAGGCCGGTTTCGCCATTGCCCGCATTGTTGTTGACGATGACGAGATCCTTCGCGCCTTGCGCGATCAGGGCGTCGATCAGTTCGGCCGGTTGCCCGGCGCCGCCGAAGCCACCGATCAGGACCGTCGCGCCATCCTGGATCGGCGCCAGCGCTTCTTCCACCGAAGCGGCAATTTTGTTAATCATGGGTGTGCGCCATTAAATGAGATTGTTCAAAAAAAGCTGGGAGCGTCGTCACAGTTCAAGCATGAATTGCGTCACTGCCTTGGCGAACGCATCGGGTTGTTCGATTGCGCTCAGGTGCGAGGCGCCGTCCAGCACCTGCAGGCGCGCCCCCGGGATGTTCAGGGCCAGCGTTTCTGCCATCACAAGCGGGGTTCCCAGATCCAGTTCGCCGGCGATCACCAGCGTCGGCGCCGCGATGTGCGGCAAGCGTTCGGTGGTGTCGATGGTGCCGACCGCATGGCAGCATGCGACATAGCCGTCGGTGTTGGTGGTGACCAGGCGCTGGCGGTAGCGCGCAACCGTGGCGGCGCGCCGGGCGCGGAAGTCGTCGTGAAAATAGCGGCCCATGACGGCGTCGGCAATCGCTTCGAGGCCGTGTTCGCGCACCGTGTCGATGCGTGCGCGCCACAGTTCGCGCGTGGGCGCCGGGTAGCCCGATGTCGCGTTGGCGATCACGAGCGCGCCGACCAGGGCAGGGTGGCGCAGGGCCAGCTCCTGGCCGACCATGCCGCCCATCGACAGGCCGACCCACACCACCGGCCCGGAATCGAGCTCGCGCAGGATGCGCGCGGCGTCGTCGGCCAGGTCGGCCATGCTGTAGGGGCCGGGGGGCGCGTCCGAGCTGCCGTGCCCGCGCTGATCGTAGGTGATGACGCGGCAATCGGCGGCCAGCAGGTTGGCCAGCTCGTCCCACATGGTCAGGTCGCAGCCGAGCGAATGACTGAGCACGACGGTGTGGCGCGGCGCCTTGCCGCTGCGCGGAGGGCGCACGCTGTAGTGCAGCGCCGGCAGGCTGGTGGTGGCGCCTTCGTGGCCGATGCCGGGGTGGCAGGTGGCGCCCGGCAGCAGCGGCTCCATGGTGTAGCCGATCTGCGGGCCGATCTCGCGCAGGATGTGCTGGGCCAACGCGAAGCCGGTATTACCGGCCGGTACGCCGGCGTAGATCGCGGACTGGATCAGCACTTCCTTCAGCTCGTCGGGCGTGAGGCGCGTCGCGGGGTCGCCCAGCATGGCGGCGCGCACATGCAGCTCGAATTCCTCCCAGCGGCAGGTCGACATGGTAATGGCCAGCACGATCACGCGGCGCATCTTCGCTTCGAGCCCGGGGCGGCCCCAGATCTCGTTCCACGCGAAGCGCGTGATCAGGTTCTGGAATTCGGCATTGAAGCTGTTCGCATTCGACAGCGAGCGGTCGACCCACTCGTCGCCGAGGATGCGGCGACGGTTGCGCATGCCGCGTTCGAAATCATGGTCGAGGGGATCGTGGCTCATGGTTGCTCATTTCTAGGTTTGATTGGCACAGGCTTTGCAGCTGGCGCATTGCCAGGGTGGCAGCCGGGCCGGTCGCGGCGACCGGGTCGAACAGCGTTTGCAGGTGCGCCACGTCGATCGTGCCGCACAGCCGTGGATCGGCGGCGACGGCCTCGCTGACCACCTCGGACAGGTGCTTGCCGTTCGCGGCGGCGACACCCGTGAGTTGCTCCATCAGGCTGTGCGCCTGCGGGCGGCCGATTGCCGAAGCCAGGTAAGCGGCGACGGCTTCGCCGAACACCAGCCCCCGCAGGGAATCGATATTGACGCGCATGCGCGCCGGGTCGACCAGCAGGCCGGCCATCGCTTCATTGAGCGCATTGACGGCCCCGTGCGCGCTCAGGAACAGGCCGGGCCATTCGGCCAGTTCGGCCTGCCAGTTGCCCAGGCCGCGCTCGTGTTCCTGGCCCATGCTTGCAAGCAGCGCCGCGGCGCGTTGCGGGGTGCGCGTCGCGGCCGCCAGCGCAATCATGCAAGAGACCGGATTGCGCTTGTGCGGCATGGCCGAAGAGCCGCCGCGGCCATTGCCGGAAGGCTCGGCCAGCTCGCCGATTTCGCCCTGTGCCATCAGGCTCAGGTCGGTGGCGATCTTGCCCAGGCTGCCGGTCAGGATCGCTACCTCGAGGCCGAGCCGCACCCATTCGTCGCGTTGGGTGTGCCAGGCCGCGGCAGGCACCGCCAGTCCAAGCT
>JBAQKU010000132.1:0-2060 GCA_049301315.1 Telluria sp. | reverse complement strand
CCGCATGCGCCCAGGCGCGCCACGCGGCCCAGCCCAGCACCGCGAGCACCACCAGCGCGAAGTTGCGGTGCACCCAGTGAATTGCGGTCAGGGCGGAAAACGGCAGGTAGTGGCCGGCCGCGGTCTTGCCCAGTTCACGCCACAGCGTGAAGCCGTGTTCGAAGTCCATCGGCGGCACCAGTTGCCCTCCGCATAAGGGAAAATCGCTGCAGGCGAGCGTCGCATAGTTGGTGCTGACCCAGCCGCCCAGCGCGATCTGGACCAGCAGCACGAGCCCGGCCAGGCGCGCCGGCAGGCGCAAGCCGCGCAGATCAGCCAGCACGGGCGCGCGCGGCCCGGTGCTGTCGAGACGCGCGCCCAGCCAGGTCAGCAGCGACAGCAACAGCATGCCGAGCAGCAGGTGGATGGTGACGATCACCGGCTGCAGCTTCATGGTCACGGTCCAGGCGCCGAAGGCGCCCTGCAGGCAGACGAACAGGAACAAGGCGCTCGGCAGGGCCGGCTCGAACCCGGCGTGCCGGGTCCGGCTCCACTGCAGCCAGGCCTGCCCCATCAGCGCCATGATCAGCACCCCGATGCCCATCGCCAGGTAGCGGTGGATCATTTCGATCCAGGCCTTGAGGAGCGTGACCGGCCCGCCCGGGAGCAGCGCTTCGGCCGCCGTGATTTGCTCGTGCGCAAGGAAGGGATTGGCCAGGCCGTAGCAGCCCGGCCAGTCCGGACAGCCCAGCCCTGAATCGGTCAGGCGCGTGAAGGCGCCGAACACGATCAGGTCGAAGGTGAGAAAGGCGGTGAGCCAGACCAGCTTGCGGTACTTGTTGGTGTCGGACGAGATCCATACCATCGCCAGCGGCAGGCTCGCCGCGAGCAGGCCGGTCAGGCCAAGTTGCACCAGGGTCGACGCTTGCATGGCTGCCTTAGCCGATCGCCGACGCTTTGAGCAGCTTGGCGATATCCTTCTTCACCTTGGCCGGATCGGCGTCCTTGGGAAAGCGCATCATCAGGTTGCCGAGCGGATCGATCAGGTACATGTGTTCGGAAGCGTCGCCGCCCGCTTCCACCGGCAGCCACCTGGCCAGCGCCTCGGGCTGCACGCGCAACATCCGGGTGCCGTCGAACTCGCGCATCAGGGTGGTCTCGAGTGGCTGCGCGTCGGTGATCAGCCAGACCCGCTCGAGCCGCTCCATGTCCTTGCCCTGCATCAGGCGCAGCTGGCGCATCGCGAACAATTGCTTGCGGCACGCCTCAAGACAGGCGCCGCTGCCCGTTTGCAGCATGATCCACTGGCCCTTGTACGCTTCCAGGCTGGTCGGCTTGCCGTCGAGCGCAGTGATGCCGAGCGCCGGGATCGGGTACTGGCGCGGGTCGAGCAACGCGCCGTAGTTGGTGCGCCCGCTCGGCTTGATCACGTAATAGGTCAGGTAGGAGCCAAGCATCGGCGCCGCGCACACCAGCAGCACGGCCAGCAGTTTCCAGCGACCCTTGCGCTGGGATGGTTTAATCGTTTCGTTTTGTTCCACGTCGAAATCCTGTAATCAGAAAAAAGAGGAGCGCCATGACTGCCAGCGCATACCATTGGAATGCATAACCCTGGTGCTTCTCCACCCCGAGCGCGGGGGCGGGCCAGGCGCGCACCAGTTGCTCGCCGGGCGTGGCCGGGCCGGTCTGTTCGATGAAGAAGGGCTGCAGCTTGAGCCCGCTGGCCGCCGCCACCTGCCCGACCTCGATATTTTGCAGTAGCGCATTCGGCTTGATCTGCGCCGGCGTGCCCAGCTGCATGACCTGGCCCAAGCCGGTCTTGACGATGCCCTCGAGCTCGACCGGACCGGCCGGGGTCGCGTAGTGCGGCAGGCGCCCGTACTGCGCCGCGTCGCGCGCCAGCCAGCCGCGCGCCACCAGCACATGGGTGTCGGAACCGGCGATGCGAAACGGCATGACCAGGTAGAAGCCGGCCTTTCCCTGCTGCGGCCGGTTGTCGAGAAACAGCGGCCACTCCGGCACGAACTGGCCGCGCAGCAGCACGCGGCGGTATTCGAGCGGCGCGCCGGGCACCAGTTGCG
>JBAQKU010000131.1:0-4554 GCA_049301315.1 Telluria sp. | reverse complement strand
CCATGCGGTAGTGGCGCGCATGGCCTTTCTTCGCCGCGCAGCGCTGCTGCTGCTGCTGTGCTGCCTGCTGTGCGCGGGCAGCCAGGCGGCGCCCACGCGCAGCTTGCGCTTCGAGCATCTGAGCGTGGAGCACGGACTGGCGCAGGAATCGGTACTGGCCATCGTCCAGGACCGCGACGGCTTCATGTGGTTCGGCAGCCAGGGCGGCCTGTCGCGCTACGACGGCTATCGGATGATCAATTACCGCAACCGGACCAACGCGCCGGCCAGCCTGGCCGACAACTGGGTGCGCGTGCTGCACGTCGATCATGCCGGCAAGCTCTGGATCGGGACCGACGGCGGCCTTGACCGGTTCGATCCGTCGACCCAGGGCTTTACCCATTTCCTGCCGGCCGAAGCGGCCAAGCGCGGCAACGGCAACCGCCACGTGCGCGCCATCGTCGGCGACGGCGAGCAGGGCCTGTGGCTGGCGACCAGCGACGGCCTGCAGCATTTCGACACCGTTACCGGCAAATTCACGATCTGGCACCATGCGCCGGACGATCCGGGCAGCCTGCGCGACGACCAGGTCACCGCGCTTGCGCTCGACGCCAGCGGCCGCCTGTGGGTAGGCACCGGCTCGGGACTGGACAGCATCAAGCGCGGCGCGACATCGTTCGTGCACCACACGCCGGCGCCGGGCGCCGACCCCAAGTACAACGCGGTCAAGGCGCTGCTGGTCGATGCGACCCAGACGCTGTGGATCGGCAGCCTGGCCGGACTGGAAACCTTGAAACTGGCCAGCGGCGACGGGCAGCGGCGCCGGCTGGGACCGGCACAAGGCATCAAGCACGGCGCGGTCGCGGTGCTGTTCCAGGACGCGGACGCGAACCTGTGGGTGGGCACCCATGCCAACGGCCTGTATCGCTGGCAGGCCCGGATCGGACGCTTTGCCAGTTACCCCCATCTGCCCACCGACCCGCACAGCGTGGCCGACAATCGGATCTCGTCGCTGTTTCGCGACCGCTCCGGCACCTTCTGGGTCGGCACCTGGTACGCGGGCGCGAGCCGGGTCGACCTGGCCAGCGGCGGCTTCACGCGTATCGTCAGGCAGGCCGAGTTGCCCGATACGCTGTCCGACAGCAAGGTGCGTGCGATCGCGGACGATGGCAAGGGCAGCCTGTGGGTGGGCACCAACGGCGGGCTCAATCACCTCGATCCGGACAGCGGCAAGGTCAGGGTGTACCGGCACCAGCCGGACAACCCGAACAGCCTGGCCGACAGCTCGGTGGAGGCGCTGTTGCGCGACCGGGACGGCCGGGTGTGGGTCGGGGGGGCGTTCGGAGTGACCAGCTTCGACCAGGCCAGCGGGCGCTTCACGCGCCAGTCCTTCGGCGGCGGCGACCCTGACCGGGACAGCGTGCGCGGCATGCTGCAGGACCGCGCCGGCGCCATCTGGGTCGCCTCGCGCGGCGGCCTGCACCGGCTCGATCCCGACACGCGCGCGGTCAGCACCTATCGCCACGACCCGGGCGATAGTGCCAGCCTGGCCGACAACGTGGTGCGCCCCATACTCGAAGACAGGCGCGGCCGGCTGTGGGTCGGCACCTTCAACGGCCTTGACCTGCTGGACCGCGCCAGCGGCAAGTTCCGGCACTTCCACCACAATCCGGACGACCCATCGAGCCTCAGTCACAACGAGGTGCATTACCTGCTCGAAGACAGCAAGGGTTCTCTTTGGGTAGGAACCGCCGCGGGCCTGAACCGCATGAGCGTCAATCGCGACGGGTCGGTGCGGTTCCGGCGTTACGGCCTCAGGGACGGGCTGTCCGACGACGCCATCGCCGCCATGCTGGAAGACGAGGACGGCAATATCTGGGTCAGCACCAATACCGGCATCGCGCGGCTGGACGGGATCAGCGGCAAGTGGCGCAATTACAGCGCCGCCGACGGCACCATCGAGGGTGCCTACTTCGACGGCGCGGCGCTGCGCGCGCCCGACGGCACCATGTATTTCGGCGGCTTCAACGGCATCACCGCTTTCAATCCGCGCTCCGTGAGCGACAACCTGATCGCGCCGCAAGCGGTCGTCACCGGCTTCCAGATACTTAACAGGCCGGTCGCGGCGACCCACCCCGGGCTGTTGAAAGGCGCCATCGAGCATGAAACCGACATTGCGCTCAATGCCACCGATTCGGTATTCTCGCTCGAGTTCTCGGCCCTGCACTACGCGGCGCCGCAACGCAACCGCTTCGCCTACCAGCTCGAAGGGTTCGACGAAAACTGGGTGGGCACCGACGCCGACAAGCGTTTTGCGACCTACACCAACCTCGATCCGGGCGAGTATGTGTTTCGGGTCAAGGCGGCCAACAAGGACGGACTGTGGGGCCAGGCGAGCGAAGCGCTGCGCATCACCATCAGGCCGCCGTTCTGGAAGACATGGTGGTTCCGCTCCCTGATCGCGCTGCTGGTCATGGGCAGCGCGTATGCCGGATTCCGGGTGCGCGTGGGCACCCTGCGGCGCCAGAAGGAACTGCTGGAACTGCAGGTCAGGGCCCGCACCGAGGAAATCGAACAGCAAAACAGGCTGCTCGAACGGCAGAAGGAAGAACTCAAGGTGCAGCGCCTGGACGCGGAAAAGCAGCGCGCCGAGGCCGAGCAGCGCCACGTCGACGCCGAACGCCAGCGGCAGGAGGTCGAGCGCCAGAAGGAGAACGTGGAACTGGCCCACCGCAATATTTCAGTGCTCTCCGAGATCGGGCGCGAGCTGACCGCCACGCTCGACATGGAAACGATCATGGACACGGTGTACCGCCACGTGCGGCAACTGATGGATGCGCGCATTTTCGGCATCGGCTTCAATCGCGAGGACATCGGCGTGCTCGAATTCCCGTTCGCGATAGACTGCGGCTCGCGCATCGAAACGTACAGCCGCCGGCTCGACGACCCCGATCAGCTCGCGGTCTGGTGCCTGACCCAGCGGCGCGCGGTGTTCATCAACGACCTGGACGCGCAATACGCCAACTACATGGGGCCGAAAAAAATCGCCGGGCCAGGGCCGGTTGCGAGCATGCAGGGCAAACCGTCGTCGATGTCGATGTCGATGATGTACGTGCCGATGATCGTCAAGGAGCGCGCGATGGGCGTGCTGTGCGTGCAGAGCGGGGACAAGAACGCCTACCGCCGGGTGCACCTCGACATGCTGCAAACGCTTGCGGCCCACGCCGCGGTCGCACTCGACAACGCGCGCGCCTACCGCGAGCTGGAAGAGACGCAGGCGCGCCTGGTCGAACAGGAAAAGCAGGTGCGCTTCAACACCGATGAACTGGCACTGGCCAACCGCGCCTTGCAGGACAATGACGAGCGCCTGCGCCTGGCAAAGCAGAAGGCGGAGGACGCGACGCGCCAGAAATCGCTGTTCCTGGCGAACATGAGCCACGAAATGCGCACGCCGCTGGCCGGCGTGATCGGCATGCTCGGCTTTGCGCTGCGCGACACCATGCTGCAGGCGCACACGCGCGAACAGATCCTGCGCGGCCAGGCCAATGCCGAAGCGCTGCTGGCCATCATCAACGACCTGCTCGATTTTTCGAAGATCGAAGCGGGCAAGCTGACCATCGAAAACATCGACTTCGCGCTCGCCGCCACGGTCGCCAACGTGGCCAGCCTGTTCGAAGAGCAGGCCGCGGCGGGCAGCGTCGAGTTCGCCGTCGAGCTGGCCGACGACCTGCCCGGCTTCGTGGTGGGCGATCCGACCCGCCTGCGCCAGGTGCTCGTGAACCTGGTCGGGAACGCGTTCAAGTTCACCAACGCCGGCAGCATCACCGTGCGCGTCGAGCGGCGTGCGCAGGACCAGCCGGACGGCGCGCACGTGAACATGATCCGGTTCTCGGTACAGGACACCGGCATCGGCATCCCGCACGACGCGCTGGCGCGCCTGTTCCAGAAATTCGAACAGGCCGACAGCACCACCACGCGCCGCTACGGAGGCACCGGACTGGGCCTTGCGATCTGCCTGCAGCTGGTCGACCTGATGGGCGGCGAGATCAGCGTCAACAGCGTCGCCGGCCAGGGCAGCACCTTCAGCTTCGTGCTGCCGCTGGCGGATGGCGAGGCGCCGCCGCCGGTGCAGCAGGTGCCGCGCGAACCGCACAGCCACCGGCTCAAGGTGCTGTGTGCGGAGGACTTCCCGACCAACCAGATCATCGTTCGCATGATGCTCGAGGAACTGGGCCACAAGGTCGATATCGCCGAGAACGGCGTGCTGGCGGTGGCCGCGTGCGCGCAAAAGCGCTACGACCTGGTCCTGATGGACGTGCGCATGCCGGAAATGGACGGCGCCAGCGCCACCCGCCTGATCCGCGCGGGCGGACCTGGGCACGCGCCGGTGCGCGACCGCGAACTGATGATCGTCGCGCTGACCGCCAATGCGAGCGAGGAAGACCGCGGGCGCTACCTCGCTTGCGGGATGGACGACTTCCTGACCAAGCCGATCGACGAAGCGGCGCTGCACCACCAGTTGAGCCTGGCGATCGAACGCCAGCTGCGGCGCGCCATTGCGCTCGAGCCGATGCC